>NZ_JBXAFK010000011.1:0-150205 GCF_058793055.1 Pseudomonas sp. MPR-R2A5 | reverse complement strand
TTTTTTGATCATTTGGCGAGTTTAAAAGTTGCGCTAGGTGGTATGCCGGGGAAATACATGGCTACTTCAGACCATCCTTAGGCGATAGTCAAGGCTTTCATCGTAATGTTTACTCGTCAGCGACTTAACTAAAACTTCTACTTCGCTGCCGTTGGCTACGCACTTTGAAGCCTTACTCGCTATCAGTTCTGTGTAGTTTTTTCCGGACAGCACAAAGTTTACAACCCTTCGATTAAGAGAGGTGGTAACAGCGTATGCCCGGCCATAGTCAAATCGATGATCTACGACTTTTTCCACCGTAAGCATTAGAAGCTCTTTTTCTAGATCAAGGAAATTCCCTAAAACAAGATCGTATTTTTCCTCGATGCTTAATGCTGCAGCCAGAGTACTCCTAGCATTAACTATCTCTGTATATTCACCCTCACTAATCTCTAGCTCCGGCCACTTTCCAAGTGCCGCGACTTTCAAAAAGTAATTTTTTTGCTCATCCATGTGTACGACTCCCACCTAGACTATTGAGATGTGATTGCTGCCACTCCAGCTAGAACGTACAAGGTCTGGCCTTTGCTGGCTGAAAGCAGCTTAATCAGAGTGCTGCTTTGGGTCGACTTCGATCAGTCACGACCGACTAAAAGAACACTATAAATAGACACCGACGATCCCTTCTCCTGCTATTGCGGATGCTGACGAATAAGGTCACCGGCAGTTGCCGATTCCCTCTGGCCGGGGGATTCGCGTAGCGCCAGGCTCCCCTCATGTTCCGCTGACATCGTCAGCGACATGCCAGGCAGCTCCGGTCTTCAAGGCTGCCCACGGTTTCCCCCGTGTGACCGACCCCGTTCGCACCGCATCCCCCGCGCGAACGACCACTGGCTTGCCGGTGGTGGATGCAGATGTTCCTCAACCCATCGCGGGGTTACGCACCTCCCCGCATTGGGTCGGTGTGTCTCCGTGTTCTTGTTCCCAAGTCAGGAGATCCACCATGACCAGCACTACTTCCAACCAGAAGTCGTACTTCGACATCCACACCTCCGGCATCGGTTACATCCAGCGTGTCCGTGAGGTTCAAGGAAAGGCCGGACGTAAAGGCCCTCCATCCCTTTGGTGTACCGTCGCAGCGCTCGTCGGGCCTGCAACAAACCCGTTCAAGCGCTACTTCGACGTGCGGGTTTCCGGTGCCGAAGCCAAGAAACTCGTCCAGCCCTACGTCGGCATCGATGATCACCAGCAACGGCCGCTGGTTCGTTTCCGCCTCGGCGACCTATGGGTCGATCCGTTCATCCGTCCCAGCGGCGAGCATAAAGGCAAGGCCGCTGCCAGTCTCAAGGCACGCCTGCTGATCGCCGAGTTGATCGACCGCACCGAGCTGGCTCAGGTCGAGCAGTATGAGCTGATCACCCACGGTATCGGCTACCTGAGAGATCCCAAGGACGTCCCCCGGACGGCTGGCGGTTCGCTCCTGTCGTGCTGCATCGCAGCGCTGACCGGCCCGGTCGACGTTCCCACTGGAGAGCAGCGGGAATACCGCTACATCAACACCACCGTCACCAATGCGGCGGCCCAGGAGCTGGTACGCCTCTGCGTCCTGCCCGTTGAAGCCAAACAGAAGGTGCTGATTGCCTTCAGGCTCAACGACATGCAAGCCAGTCCGTACATCCTTAAGCAAGGCGAGAAGGCAGGCCAAGCGGCGGCCTCACTGGAATCCGAGCTCATCCATATCGGCCTTATCAAGGTCGATGGCAAGCAGGTCCACCCGCAGGAGTCCGAGGCTCCCGCCACCGAAGGCGCACCTGCGCCCGAAGAAACGGTTATCGCCGAAGACGACAGTGAGCATCCGCAACCCAGTGTCCCCGTGCAAACGCCTGTCGAGGAGCCCGCTCGGGCGGCTTCGTTCTAGTCCTTCAAGGTCCATCTCTGGGCTTTCCATCCGCTCAGGCAGGCCACCTGGTTCCCGACCAGGTGGCCGCCTCTCGTCATCCTATCCGCACAAGGAGAAACACCATGGACTCCACAGCCGCCCCCAAGGCAGCTTCTCCCATCATCGTTCCTGGGCAACTCACACTGCGTACGATCCGCGGCCGCAACGGCCCGTTCACGGTCGGTCGCCTCACTACGCACCTCGGTGTGTTCGAGGTGAAGGACGCGGAACTGGAGCAATACCCTGAAGGCAAGTACGACGGGGAATTCGTCATCCGGTACATCTACCCGAAGGCCTATCCCACGGGCGGCGGCATGCGCTTCGAGATTCGCGCCAGCCTGGATGGCATGACTCTTTCGGGCATCGACAAGCTGAGTCGCGACGAAGCGCGCGTATTTGCCTCCCAGGACGTCGATCCGCTCGATGAAGAGCTGGGCACGCAACCGCAGGCAACACCCACTGTGGCACCGGACCCAGAACCTGCCACCGTGCAGGCAGTTGATACCACAGCGCCCGCCGCTACGGTCGCTGCCCCCAGCCCCCCCGACAGCGACGATGCTGCATTGTTCGGCCTGCTGTGGCCACTGGGCGAGTCGGTAAAACTGGACTCGACCATCGACCGCCGCACGCTGCGCCTGCAGATCGCACGCCTGGGTGTACTGGGCTACGCGCTCGACTTCAAGTCACAGCAATGGAACCAGCAGCCTGACCAACAAGCTGCGTGATCGTCATCGCCGCATCCGCGGTGTTTCATCCCTGACGGGGCAGCCACTGCCCTTGCGGGTGGTGCTGCCCCTCCGTTCATCGAGGACACCATCATGCCTGCACCAACCTCCCAGCAAAGCTTGTACCGCATCGACGAATGCAGCGACCTGATGGCCGATGCCTGCGTCTGCAGCGACCAGGGCGACCTGACCTTCCTCTCGGTCTGGGCGCGGGACACCGCGATCCAGCAGTTCCTGGCCCGGCTGACCCTGGGTCGAGACGAGGATGGGCTGGATCAGTTCCATCTCACCACTGAGCAAGGGGGCTCCGTCCCCGCTTTCATCGGGACGGCCGAGCGCCTGGAAAAGCGGCTGACGCGCGCTTATCGACGCACGCTGTTCGGCTCTATGGTCAATCTGTGGCTGTTCGACCGCCGCTGCATCCGGCCCGACAAGAGCACGGCCAGCGCTCTGGCGCTGCTGCCGCGTGCGGTGGTCGACCCAACGCCGCGCCTGTGGCGACTGGTCAAGGACACGTGCCCGTTGCCATTGCTGGATCACTGGCAAACGCCGGTGCTGGAACTGCTGCGCGAGCGCGACATGCTCCAGAACCTGCCTGTCGCCCTTGGGCCACTGCAGGGCTTTCGCCTGGGACTGGACGTTCCGCTACTCACCGACGCGCTGGGCGATCTCATCCGCGACAGCGTTCTCACGGCATATCCGTATCCGGCCCGGATCTGGACACCGCAAGCGGTGGCCTGATCGTTCCACGGCAAGCACGCCCGCACCTTCATTCATCACCGCCGACAGGAGAATCCCATGGCACTCATGTTCCCCCGGCTCGCCCGAAATTTCGTCAAGGCGGGGTACTTCCCTACAGACGAAGACACACTCGAAAGAACACTCAGCGCACTGACCCCCAGCAATGGGCCGATGTGCATTCTCGATCCTTGCGCTGGCGAAGGCGTTGCCATTGCGGAAGCCGCGCATGCCCTCGGGCGTGATCAGATCACCGCCTATGCGGTGGAGTACGACCAGGAACGCGCCAACCATGCGCGGCTGCTGGTCGATCACTGCATCCAAGGTGACTTGATGGATGCGTTTATCGCGCGGCAGAGCTTCGGCCTGCTGTGGCTCAACCCGCCCTACGGCGATCTCGCCAGAGACGCCAACGGCAACATGGGCTACGAGGGCAAAGGCCGCGCCAGGCTGGAAAAACTGTTCTACCAGAAGACCCTGCCGCTGCTGCAGTACGACGGCATCATTGTCTTCATCGTGCCTTCCTACGTGCTCGATCAGGAACTGGTCGGCTGGCTCACGCGGCACTTCGCCGACCTATGCATCTACCGAGCGGTAGATACGCAGTTCAAGCAGGTTGTCGTGTTCGGCCGCCGAACCCGCCAGCGCGAGCTGGTGGGCGACGACGTGAAATCCATCCGCACCCGGCTGCTGCAAATCGGGCAAGGCGAACTCGACGCGGAAGAACTTCCAGCCGAGTGGCCGTTACTCCCCTATGTCGTCCCCGCCGCACTGAGCGAGCCCGAGCACTTCTACCGCATCAGCATGGAGCCGGCGCAGTTCGCCGAAGAAGTGCAGCGCCTGCAGGGCCTGTGGCCATCGTTCGAGACCCATCTCGGTGCCTCGCAGCAGTCCTTGCGTGCCCCGGCGCGCGCCCTGTCCCACTGGCACCTGGCGCTGGCCCTCGCGGCCGGCGCGATCTCTGGTGTCGTGCAGTCCAAGAGCGGTCGAATCCTGGCCGTCAAGGGCGACACCCACAAGCAGAAAAGCACCAGCACGGAATACCGCGAGCGCGACGATGGCTCCATCGCTGAAACACGCACTCTCACGGACAAGTTCGTGCCGGTGATTCGCGCCTGGGACCTCTCCCCAGGCTCAGCAACGCTGGGTCGAATCATCACCATCCACTGATCCCCATAGGGCGGTTCGCCGTCCCGCTGTTTTCATCCCACAGAAGGAGCAACGCCATGTTTCCACGTTTCCGCAAGCGGCCTGCGCCGCAGGCACAACCGTTGTTCGCCCTCGGCTCGTTGCAGCTGAGCGAGAAAGTGTACTGGCTAGCCAGCAAAAGCCTTATCGACCCCCTGCCCTACGTCCAGCGCCATCTGGCTGGCGATTGGGGCGACGTCGGCGAGGCCGAGCAGCAGGCCAACACAGTGGCTCTCGATCAGGACGCGCCCATACGTTCTCGCTACCGGATCACGCCACACCTGTGTCTGCTCGTGATCACCAGCGATGACCATCGCACAACCGCCGTTCAACTGCCCGAGGAAAGCCACCTGGCCTAACGGCACGCAATCGTCTTCACCCACCCACTCGGGGCATGGCCCCCGACAGGGGCCATGTTCTTAGCACTCCACAAAAGGAGCACGCCCATGGCACCACAACCTCCCACCGGCAACCGCCGTTCCTTGCTGTTCGCGATAGGCGCATTGATTTTCAGCCCCGGCATCGACCGCGTGATGCGGGAAGGCCGCCTCGATCCTCTGCCGTACTTCCAGCGCCATAGCCGTGGCGATTGGGGGGACATCACCGATACGCAGTGGCAAGCGAACAACGCCGCCCTGCAATCCGGTGACCGACTCGAATCCTCCTACACGGTTCATCGTGAACTGAGCATCTGCATCTTCACCGAAGCAGACCGCAGCGCAACCCATATCGTGCTGACGTCCGAGCGCTGATTCGGCCGTCACCGATTTCTCTCATCCCACGGGGCATGTCACCGCCCCTTGGGGGAGGTGCATGCCCATGTTCTTTGGAGCATCACTATGTCCCTCGATGTTGAAACCATCCCCGATACCGCCGTGCAGGGTGACCTGCTCGAAGCTGCGGAATCTCCCCTTTCGCTCAGCCTGCAAGACTTCGTGTCCGAGTTCGGCGACGAACTGCTCGACTCTCTCAACCGCGCCAACCCTCCGGTCTACGCCGGCCAGGCACAGGTACATCGGCAAATCATCGTCGCCAGCCTCAAGCGGCAGTTGTTCGCGGCGCAAGCAGAAGTGGTCCATGCCGTCGCCGAGCTGTTGATCGACCGTGGAGAACGCGCGGCGATCGTCAATGGCGAGATGGGCTGCGGCAAGACCACGGTAGGTATTGCCACCGCCGCCGTGCTCAATGCCGAAGGTTATCGCCGCACCCTGGTACTCTCGCCGCCGCATCTTGTCTACAAGTGGCGGCGGGAAATTCAGGAGACGGTTGCCGGTGCCAAAGTCTGGGTACTCAACGGCCCGGACACGCTGGTCAAGTTGCTGAAACTGCGCGAGCAGTTGGGCGTATCACCACAGGGTCAGGAGTTCTTCGTCCTGGGGCGCGTGCGCATGCGGCTGGGTTTTCACTGGAAGCCAATCTTCACCCGGCACCGCACTCGTCACGGCGAAGTGGGCACATGTCCCGACTGCGGCCAGGTCATCACCGACCTGGACGGCGAGCCGATCAACCCGGTTGAACTCGAAGCCGAGGAATACCGCCGCAAGTGCAGCCACTGCAATGCACCGCTGTGGACGCTGATCCGTCCTAGGGGCTTGTCCGCAAGCGACCAGTCCTCCGCTGTCCTCAAAGCCTTGAAGCGCATCCCGACCATCGGGGAAGTCACCGCGCAGAAGCTCATGAAGCGCTTCGGCGATGGCTTCCTGGCCTCGATGTTGGGAGACAACGTGCATGAGTTCATCAACCTCATGGACGGCAACGGCGAGCTGGTCTTTTCCGACCGCCAGGCGACCCGGATGGAGAGGGCGATGGCGAACATGGAATTCGGCTTCGGCGAGGGCGGCTACCAACCGTCCGAGTTCATCAAGAGGCAGCTTCCCCAAGGCACGTTCGACCTGCTCATCGCGGATGAAGCGCATGAGTACAAGAACGGCGGTTCTGCACAGGGCCAGGCGATGGGGGTGTTGGCGGCCAAGGCGCGCAAGACGCTGCTGCTCACCGGCACGCTGATGGGCGGCTACGGCGATGACCTGTTCTACCTGCTGTTCCGCGCCTTGCCTGGGCGGATGATCGAGGACGGCTACCGGCCGACCAAGAACGGCAGCATGACCTCAGCCGCCATGGCGTTCATGCGCGATCACGGTGTCTTGAAGGACATCTATTCCGAGAGCACCGGCACGGCGCACAAGACCGCCAAGGGCAGCAAGATATCGGTGCGCACGGTCAAGGCTCCCGGTTTCGGTCCTAAAGGCGTGCTGCGCTGCGTCTTGCCGTTCACAGTGTTCCTCAAGCTGAAGGACATCGGTGGCAACGTCCTGCCACCTTACGACGAGGAATTCCGCGAGGTCGCCATGGATGACGAGCAGGCCTCCGCCTATCGCAACCTGTCGTCGCGGCTGAGCCAGGAACTGAAACAGGCCCTGGCGAGACGAGACACGACGTTGCTGGGCGTGGTTCTCAATGTGTTGTTGGCCTGGCCGGATACGTGCTTCCGGGCGGAGACCGTCACGCATCCGCGCACGCGCGAGCTGCTCGCGTTCGTCGCCTCCCAGTTCAACGAACTGGAGGTGATGCCCAAGGAGCGCGAGCTGATCGAGATCTGCAGACAGGAGAAGGCGGAAGGCCGCAAGACCCTGGTCTACAGCGTCTACACCGGCACACGCGATACGACATCCAGGCTCAAGCTGTTGCTTGAGCAGGAAGGCTTCAAGGTGGCGGTACTGCGGGCAAGCGTGGATGCCTCTCGCCGTGAGGACTGGATTGCCGAGCAGCTGGATCACGGCATCGACGTGCTGATCACCAATCCCGAACTGGTGAAAACCGGCTTGGATTTGCTGGAGTTCCCAACGATTGTCTTCATGCAGTCGGGCTACAACGTGTATTCGCTTCAACAGGCCGCGCGCCGCTCCTGGCGTATCGGCCAGAAGCTAGCGGTCAAGGTGATCTACCTGGGCTATGCGGCCACCTCGCAGATGACTTGCCTGGCGCTGATGGCCAGAAAGATCATGGTGTCGCAGAGCACGTCGGGAGACGTGCCCGAATCAGGGCTCGATGTCCTGAACCAGGACGGCGACTCAGTAGAAGTAGCTTTGGCACGACAACTCGTTGCGGCCTGATCCATGTGTCCATGCCGGTAGCCTTCGGGCTGCCGGCTCTTTCGCGACAGAGCAACAACCGGCCAGAAGCAGACGCCCAGAATCCGAACGCAAAGCTGTCTTTCGTAGTAAATTTTTGACCGATTCTGTTGAAAAAGTCGGCACCTTGTGAACTGACTGCTGACAGCGCCTTTTTTGCGCGCAGCTACGCAAAATCTGAGTCAGGGAATACTCTGCTCAAAGTAAAGATTTCAATCTCAAGCGCGTATTTTTCTGCCGTGGAAACCATGGCCGACCTTTTCAACAGAATCGACCGATAGTTGCCGGTGGTGATCGTCTACTTCCGGCCAGAAGATTACGTTTCTCCTAGACCGAGGTAGCTTGGGGTCAATTACTGATATTGTGGGTCGTTTACTAAGGAGCGTTCAATGACTTCAATCGCAGGTCTTGTCCTTGCTGCCGGTTTTGCTACTCGGTTTGGCAGTGACAAGCGATGTGCCTTATTGAAGAACGGGCTCACCTTATTGGGTTCGACTGTTGCCACGGTGCGTGCTCATGTTCCGAGTATCTGGCTCGTACTGCGCCCCTCAGATGATGCCGATACGTTGGGGGTTGCTCCGTCTGTGAACGTTGTTCGAAGCAAGTCCGCCACACTGGGTCTGGGCCACAGTCTGGCAAGCGGCATAACAGCCATCACCAGTAGTTCGGATGCCGATGCGGTGGCTATCTTTCTAGGTGACATGCCTTGGATAGCCGGTGACAGCCTTGAGCGGCTATTGGCGGCGGCCGCTGCTGATCGGATCGTCCAGCCGCTGTACCAGGGCCAGCCCGGTCATCCGGTTATTTTCGGTCGCCGGTTCTGGCCCGAGCTGCTGCAACTGAGCGGCGACGTGGGAGCCAGGGCCGTGCTGCAGGCTCACCCCGATACCGTGCACCGCATCGCGGTGGACGACCCCGGTGTCATCCAGGATGTGGATACCCCGGGTGCGCTGCGCTGAGAACAACGCTCAGGCGCAGCGTTGTACGTCGTTGCGCGTCTTAGCCTGAGTGATGGAGAACTCACCCGGCAGTGCCACAGCATTCTTCGCCGCCAATACCTCGGCCATCACGCTGACGGCGATCTCCGGCGGTGTCTTGCTGCCGATGTAGATGCGCGATACCCAGGGCCCAGGGTGCTGCTCAGGCGCTGGCCGTCGAAGCTGAACAGGTCGGGCGTCGCGGTATTTTCCAGGCTGACCTGGCCAGTGCTCAGGTCCAGCTGGCGGCGTACCAGTTGCCCTGCATCCAGGCGCACCAGCAGCTCCTCAAGGGCTTCCACGGCCGGCATAAATTCCAGCACCAGCTCCAGGGTGCCGCCGCATGGCAGGCCAAAACGATGCGCCTCGTCGGCGCTCACGCCGTAGCGAACCAGCTCGGGCACTTGCTGCGGCAGCCCCGCTGCGCCGTAGGCGGTGGTGTAACGGTGGATAAGGTCATCTTCGATACAGCCGCCGGACACACTGCCCACTACCCGCCCATCGTTACGCAGCGCCATCATCGAGCCCACCGGGCGTGGCGACGACCCCCAGGTACGCGCCACTGTCACCAGCAATACGCGCTCGCCGGCCTGTAACCAGTCGCGGGCGGTGCGCAGCACCAACAGATCAATGCTTTCCATCAAGCCTCCCGTGACTCAGCGCATATGCAAAACGATCGGCGTCGGGCTGGCCGGGTCGGTATGTTCGCGCAGTTTGGCCACCGCTTGCGACTTCACCTCGCCACCCCGGTTACCCCAGGTGCTGCGCACAAACGACAGCACCTCGGCGATCTGCTGGTCCGACAGTTGCCCACGCAGCGCTGGCATGCGGTAGGCGTCCGGCACCCCGGCTGTGACCACCCGCAACGAGCCGTTGAGGGTGATATTGATCGCCGAGTCTGGCTCGCTGGTCAGCGCCGATGTGGCGCCCGCCAGCGGCGGTATCCAGGGAGCCTGGCCCTTGCCGTCCTGGCCATGGCAGGACGCGCATTGGGTCAGGTACAGCTGGCCGCCAGGGCGGGTGAACGCCGAGGCATCGGCAGCCTGGTACTGCCAGGGCTGGCCATCGCGCTGCGGGTCGCCCAGCAGGGATTTCAGGTAATGGGCGATGGCGGCCAGATCGTCGTCGCTGAGAAATTGCGTGGAGTTGTTGAAGGCTTCGGTCATCGAACCAAACACCACCGCATGCTGGTTACGCCCGGCTTTCAGGAACTGGGCAATGTCGGCCTCGCTCCAGCGCCCGAGCCCGGTATTGGGGTCGTTGCGCAGGCTGGGGGCGTACCAGCCGTCGAGCAACGCACCGGCCAGGTATGGCGTGCCCTCCTCGCTCAAGGCTTTCTCGTTGAACACCAAGCCACGCGGCGTATGGCAACTGCCGCAATGGCCGGCGCCCTGAACCAGATAGGCGCCACGGTTCCACTGCGCGTTCTGCTGCGTTTGCTCGGCATAGGTACCCGGTTCGGTGAACAGCAGGTTCCACACGGCGATGGGCCAACGCATATTCAGCGGCCAGGGAATATCGCTCGGCGGATTAGGCTGCGCGACCGGTTTCACCCCCTGCATAAAGAACGCATACAGCGCCCGCACATCGTCGTCGCTCAACTTCGAGTACGAGGGATATGGCATGGCTGGATACAGCCGCCGCCCTTCTGGCGCGACGCCATGGCGCACTGCACGGTCGAAGTCAGCCAGGCTGTAACGACCAATGCCGGCTGTAGGGTCCGGAGTGACATTGGTGGCGTATATCGCCCCCAACGGCGTGGCCATTTTCAGCCCACCGGCAAAGGGCGCGCCTTCAGGCACGCTATGGCAGGCCACGCAATCACTAGCTCGTGCTACATACTCGCCACGCTGAATCAGCGTCGCATCGGCGCTGACGCTGGCTTTATCGAACGCCGACGTCGGTGTGCGAGTGCCGTACCAAACCAGCAGAATCAGCAGGACCAGCCCGGCCAATACCACTGCGCCGGCCATCTTGGTGTAAGACCGTGTGCTCATGGGTAGGTCTTCCGTCAGGTGGGTTGGCTAAAGGTGTAGCTCGATAGCGGCATGCTACGAATGCGTTGCCCCGTCAGCCTGGAAACAGCATTGGCTACGGCCGGTGCCACGGCCGGCAACGGCGGCTCGCCGATGCCTCCCATACTGGCGCCGCTCTCAATCACCTTGACGTGCACACGGGCCATACGCGACGGCGGCAGGATCGGATAGAGATCGAAGTTGCGCGCCCGTGGTTTGCCATCAACGTACACCGCCTCCTCCACCAGCACCTGGGACAGCCCCAATGACACCGCACCGTTGACCTGCGCCTCAACAATGGCTGGATTCACAATGCTGCCAGGATCAATCGCCTGCCAAATGTCGTGCACCTTGACCTGACCATTCTCGATGGAGACCTCGGCCACTACCGCCGACTCCGTACCAAAAGGCGAGGCCATGGCCACGCCACGTGCGCGCCGCGAGCCATCTTCGGCCGTGAACGGGCCGCGCTTCCAGCCGCCAGACAGTTCAGCGACGCTCTGCAGCAAATGAGTCAGACGCTGATTACCCTGCAGCAAATGCAGACGCAGCTCGAACGGATCATGACCACCTTTGTCGGCCAGCTCGTCAAGAAATGCCTCGTAGAAAAAATCGTTGAGCGAATTCCCCACCGAACGCCAGAAGCCCAGCATCACCGGTCCTTTGACGTAGTTCTGGGCGATGCGGCGATTGGCGATGGCATACGCCTTTCCGGCCAAACCTTCGACCGCAGTGGGGTCGAGCTGCGCACCCTGTTTACCGGCGATACCCTCTCTCGGTCCCTCAGTAGCGCTGACTATTTCCAGCGCGATAGGCAGGCCCTTATCGTCCAACCCAGCGCGAAACTTCACTACAGCCAAGGGACGGAGCACATCACGCAAAAACTCTTCCTCGCGACTCCAGATCAGCTTGATCGGACGGCCCACCGCCTTGGCTAACTCAATAGCCTGCGGATACGGACTGGCGGTGTTGTAAAGAAAGTGGCGACCGAAGAAGCCGCCGAGCAACGGGGTATGCAGCGTGATCTTGGATGGGTCGAGGCCGGTACGTTTGGCGATGTCTGCGAGAAACATGTCTTGGGCCTGGTTGGGTGCCCAGACTTCCAGCGAACCATCTGAGTTGAATCGAGCTAATGCCGAAGGCGGCTCAAGTTGCGCATGGTTAACGTACTGGTTGTGGTAGGTCGCCTCGACCTTGGTGGTCGCCTTAGCCAAGGTGCCGGCGAAGTCGCCTTCGCTCTCTGCCTCCCGTCCTGCTCCCGACTCTTTAGCCAGTCGCTCGCGATACGCTACTGTGGAAAAGTCCGCAGGCATCACTCTCAATGGGGTATCGGAGGCTGGTTCCTGCCATTGCACCTGAATTGCTTCGACTGCGCGCTTGGCATGCCACCAGCGCTCGGCAACCACCGCCACAGCGCCTGGCAAACGATGAATCGAGTGTACGCCCTTCATCGCCTTGACCTGCGCCTCGTTGCGTAGCTCACCCACAGTCATACCCAAGCGCGGCGCATGTTGTACAGCGGCATCACGCCATTGATCTACCCGCCCAGGACAGCTGGCGCGCCCGGTTGGCAATGGCGCGGCTGTGGCGCGACACCGTGAATAAACATGGCGGAGACGTAACGCTCATTCACCTACCGGATATCGGCATCAAGGGCAACACGCACTTCCCCATGTCCGACCTCAACAACGTGCAGATTGCGGACTTGGTATCCAAGTTTCTCGCTGACAAAAATCTGGACTGACACTGCTTGGAGACTTCTATGAGAAACACAGTTCTGAAAGCCACCTTGATGGCAGCAATGATTGGCGGGGCGGCAGGTGTCGGGGCAGTGGATTACAAAAAGAACCCGTTCACCCTGGTGTATGACGGCGCCATCACCAAGAACGAACCCGGCAAGGTGAACATTCACCCGGTCAAATACAAATTGAACGGCCTGGATATCGTCGCCAACGTCTATACCCCAGCCGGTTATGACGCCAAGAAGAACTACCCCACCGTGGTAATCGCCCACCCTAACGGTGGCGTGAAAGAACAGGTGGCCGGCCTGTACGCTCAGCGCCTGGCCGAGGAGGGTTACATCACCATCACCGCTGATGCCGCTTACCAAGGCGGCAGCGGCGGGCAACCCCGCAGCGTCGACAAACCCGCCAATCGCATCGAAGACATTCATGGCATGGCCGACTTCATCACCCAGTACGCCGGTGTGGATAAGGCGCGCCTTGGCCTGCTCGGCATCTGCGGGGGCGGCGGCTATTCACTGGCGGCTGCAGAGACGGACAAACGCTTCAAATCGATTGCCACCATCAGCATGTTCAACTCAGGCCGCGTTCGCCGTAACGGCTACATCGACTCACAGCTGGACACCGTTCAGGACCGTCTGAAACAAGCATCTAAGGCTCGCGCCCTGGAAGCAGCAGGTGGTGAAGTGCGCTACTCAGGCGACGCCAATCTGACCGACGAGCAAATTGCCAAGCTGCCGTTCGACCTGTATCGCCAGGGTTATGAGTACTACTGGAAAACCTACGCGCACCCGAACTCAACCTTCAAATACACCACCAGCAGCTTGCTTGACCTGATGCGCTTCGACGCCATCAACCAGATCGAACTGATTGGCCAACCGCTACTGATGATTGCCGGTACCAAAGCCGACAGCCTGTACATGACCGAGGATGCGTTCGCCAAAGCCACCGGCACGAAAGACAAGGAGTTGTTCAAGATTGAGGGCGCAACCCACATCGAAACGTACTGGGTTCCAAAGTACGTTGATGCCGCGGTTGGCAAGCTCAAAGGGTTCTACGCCAGAACCCTGTGAAGCCATCCAAACGTTGATACATATGGAGAGGAATCAAACCTCCCCAAGGTAGCCGGGACATGATTAGATTGGACAATCCTATCGATCCTCATGAGAGGAACTCATTAATGTCCCGCGCCAACCTCAACGACCTCCAAGCCTTCGTGGTCATCGCCCGCGAAGGCAGCTTCACACGTGCCGCGGCTCAGCTAGGCGTTTCTCAGTCAGCCCTCAGCCACACCATGCGCACCCTCGAGACCCGACTTGGGGTTCGACTACTAACCCGCACCACACGTAGTGTGTCACCGACCGACGCCGGTCAAAGGCTTTACCAGACCATGGCGCCGAGGTTCGAAGAAATCGAACGTGAGCTGTCGGCAGTCACCGAACTTAGCGATACCCCAGCCGGTAGCGTACGCATCTCGGCCTCTGAACATGCCGCGAACAACATCCTGTGGCCCAAGCTGCTGAAGGTTCTACCGCAGTACCCAGAGGTCAAGGTGGAAATCACCGTCGACTACGCCCTAACCGACATCGTCGCCCAACGTTACGACGCTGGCGTTCGCCTGGGTGACCAGGTGGCCAAAGACATGATTGCCGTCCCAATCGGCCCCCGCCTGCACATGGCAGTTGTCGCCTCCCCCGAATACTTCAGCAAGCACCCCCACCCTGTAACCCCCAGCGACCTTTCGGCGCACAGCTGCATCAACCTGCGCTTGCCAACACATGGCAGCCTGCTGCAATGGGACTTCGAAAAAGATGGCCATGAACTGAAAGCCCGAGTTGAGGGGCAATGGACGTTCAACAGCAGTCTACCGATTTTGCGTGCAGCTGTTGCCGGGTGCGGATTGGCATTTCTGCCGGAGGATATGGTGGCGAAGGAACTGGCTGAGGGAAAGCTTGTACGGGTGCTTCAGGATTGGTGCCAGCCGTTCCCTGGGTATCACCTCTATTACCCGAATCGTCGGGAGCAATCGTCTGCGTTGGGGGTGGTGATTGATGCGTTGCGTCACGTGTAGTGAATTTGCTTAGGTTTCAGTTTGTAGTGCTCATTGCGAAGGCTGCGGAACGTACCGCAGCGAAGAACAACATCTGTTCTGCACCATATTCAAGGCGATGCATTCCCGCCTGAATCAGGCACCGGAGATGATGCGCATCCGCCGTCAGACGCTGGAGTATCCGTTGGGTACGTTGAAGGTCTGGATGGGCGCCCCTTTTCATCACCCGAATGCTCAAGCGAGCGAGCACAGAAATGAGCCTGCATGTGCTCGCCTACAACTTCAAACGAGTATTGAACCTGGTGGGCAAGAGTGCGTTGGTCACGACAATGACGGCCTGAACCCCCGTTGGCTGCGCGCTGAACTCGCCGCACTGCATCGGGGAAGCCGCACTTGCTCGATCAGTTGAATGATTCGTATCGCCCTTTCGATAAGGGCCGAAATGCTCGCAATCCAGGGCGCCTCATCCATCTGACGTTTTTGATCATCCCCTGAGCTTGATTCAGCGTAAATGCCCATAATAATCGGCAACGCAGCAGTTCCCATTGTTTGCTGATGCGGCTTCGCAGAATGGCGATGGTCTCGGCTAGTCCTTGTGGAGAGCCGAGCCATGCACGCCATCCGTTCCTACCGCGTTTGTCTGCTGCTGGCCGCGCTAGCGGCCGGCTGCGCAACGCCTCCACCGCCCCCTCCTGTTCCCGCTGAGGTGGTGGCTCCGGCACCGGAGTACATCCCGGTCGTCCGCTACGGCCGCTACACCCTGGTCGAGCTGACCCCGGCCGCAGCCCAACAGAATCTGCTGTTGCAGGTCGTCGACGTGTCCATTCCCGACACACTCAACGCCAACGTCGCCGACGCGCTGCGCCATGTGTTGCAGCGCTCCGGCTACCAGCTGTGCAACGGACGTGAAACCGACACGCTGGGCAGCCTCCCGTTGCCGGCCGCGCACTATCACCTTGGCCCGCTGCAGCTGCGTGATGCTCTGCTGACCCTGGCCGGGTCGGCACGGACGCTGCACGTCGACCACAGCGTACGTCGCGTCTGCTTCACCCAGCCCCCCAATACGCCTGCCGAAGCGCCGCCCGCCACTACGGGTACAGCGCCCGTTGCCGTCGTGGAGCCACAGCCATGACGACGATGCCAGGCAGTGGACAACACCGGCACGGCACACTGCTGCGCGCCGCCACCATCACTTGGCTGCTGCTCATCAGCGCCGCCGTCGTGATCGATCACGTCGCGCTGTCGGGGTTGTCGGCACAGGTCGAAACCAACGCACCCGGCCTGAAGGTCGCCGTGCTGGAAAAGCGCCTGGCCGAACTGGTTCAACAGGTCGAACAAGCCCAACAGCAACCGGACGCCCTGCCCCAGGCACGCTACGAAGTCGAGCACCAGGCGCTGGAGCAGCGACTGAACGCCATCGAGCAGGCGCTCGGCAGCCGCCCGACAGCGGACTACCTGCTGCCGCTGCAAGCCCGCATCGAGCAATTGGAAATGCGGCTCAGCACACCTCGCCCGGTGCCACCGGCTCAGCCCCGCCCTCTAGCCGCCCCCAGCAAACCGAAGGTCGTCGAGACGCAATTCCGGGTGATCGCTGCCGAGTTGCGCGCCGGCGAGCGCTTCCTGTCGATTCTGCCAGCCGCCTCGAGCGCGCTCTCGCAGGTTCGCCTGCTGCGCCCCGGCGAGGCCGAAGCTGGCTGGCATCTTGAAACCATCGAGGGGAACACCGCCGTGTTCCGCCACGGCGACGACATCCGTCGCCTGCCCGTTCCCGCGCAGTAGGAGGGGCAGATGAAGCAGCGCCATATCGTCCCCGCACTGATCGTTCTGCTGACCAGCAACCTTGCCCAGGGCGCGGAAACCCGCACCGCCGACAACACGCCCAGCCTCGAGCGACCGATGGCCATCGAGCGCACCGACGAGCAACACGCGCGGGACTGGGGGCTGAGCACCGAGGAATGGGCGCGCTACCGGGCGCTGATGCAAGGGCCGCTGGGTATCTACTCGCCCAACCTCGATCCGCTCACCGCGTTGGGCATCGAAGCGCGTTCCGAGCAGGAACGGCAGCGCTACGCGGAGCTGCAGGTTCAGGCCGAAGCGCACCGTGTCGAGAAGCTGCTCGCCTACCAGCGGGCTTACGACGACGCCTGGCAGCGGCTCCACGCCAACATGCCGCGGGTCATCCTGCCCGATGCCGGCCCGGCATTCTCTCCGGTCACGCCAGCAGCGAACGGACGGATCGCCGTATTCGTCAAGGACGCCTGCGCGGCCTGCGATCAGACCACGCTGCGGCTGCAGGCCGCCGGCATGGAGTTCGACATCTACGTCGTCGACAGCCACGCCGACGACGCGCGCATCCGCGCCTGGGCACAGCGCATCGGCATCGACCCGGCCAAGGTGCGCAGAGGCCAGGTCACGCTCAATCACGACTCGGGCCGCTGGCTATCGCTGGGCCTGCAAGGCGACCTTCCGGCAGTCGTGCGCCAGGTCGGCGGCCAATGGCAGCGGCAACCCTAATGTCACGTCGCGCCGCACTCGGGCTGGTGGCCTGCGTGCTGACCGGTACTGCTCACGCGCGGGAGATCCCGCCACCGGCCTACCAGGTCGCCGCCCAGCGCGCTGGCATTCCCTCAGCAGTGCTGTACGCCGTGGCGCTGCAGGAGAGCGGCATCCACCTGCGCGGACGCCTGGTGCCGTGGCCGTGGACGCTCAACGTCGCTGGCCAGCCGCAGCGCTACGCCACCCGCGCCGAGGCCTGCGCCGGGCTGCGCCAGGCATTCAGGCGCACACCCGCCACGCGTATCGACGCCGGCCTCGGCCAGGTCAATCTCGGCTACCACACGCAGCGCTACGTACAGCCCTGCGACCTGCTCGACCCCTACCGCAACCTCGCCATCGCCGCTGAAATCCTGCGCGAGCAGCACACCCCGGGCGACGACTGGCTGCTCGCCATCGGTCGTTACCACCGCCCCGCCGGCGGCGCGCCGGCCGCACGCTACCGCCACAGCGTCGGCCAGCACCTGGCCCGCGTGCTCGGCGAGCCCCGACTGGAAATAACCTCCCGAAGGAACCTGCCATGAAATCCATGACCACCCTCGCCGCCTGCCTCTTTCTGCCGTCGCTGCCGATGATCGCCCAGGCCGATACGCTGACCGTCGTCGCAGACCACGGCGGTACGTCAGCCCTGCCGTACTACGAGGCGCTGAACCTGCAGCCGCGCGCCGGTGTGACATCGCCACGCATCGAGATTCCGCGTCCGCCCGCCAAAGCGTTCAGCGACGCCGACATGCTGCCAGTGCGCTCGATGCGCCTGTCGCCGGGCGATGTGGAGCGACGCGTAATCGAAGCGCCGGGGCTGCCGCCGTTCTTTCTCATCGGCGACGACGACCGCTCGCGCACCTGGCTGCGCCAGCGGTCACTGCGCCTGCACGAACTCCATGCAGTGGGCCTGGTCGTCAACGTCACGTCCGCCAAGGCCCTGGCCGCGCTGCGTGCGCTGGCGCCAGGACTGTCGCTGTCACCGGTTGCCGGCGACGATCTTGCCGAACGCCTGGCATTGCATCACTACCCGGTCCTGATTACGGCGACCGGTATCGAGCAGTGAAGCACCCGCCATGGCCCAGCCCCACGCGATCGAGGTGCTGCTGCGGCCAGCCGTGGAGCTGTACACCGTGGCGGTCTGCGCCGCCGCCGCGTTCTTGTCCCTGGCGGCACCGTGGTCGCTCGCGCTAAATCCATCGATTGGCCTGGGCAGCGCGCTGGCCTTCCTCGCCTTCGGTGCGATCCGCCTGCGTGATGCCCTGGTCATCCTGCGCTATCGGCGCAACATCCGCCGATTGCCACGCTACGTGATGACCAGCCGTAATGTGCCTGTCAGCCAGCAACGGCTGTTCATCGGCCGAGGCTTTCGTTGGGAACAACGGCACACCCACCGCCTGACTCAGACGTTCAGGCCCGAATTCCGCCGCTATGTCGAGCCCACACCGGCCTACCTGCTGGCCCGCCGTCTGGAAGAGCGGCTGGAGTTCGCACCGTTTCCACTGTCGAAGCTGGCCAAGCTCACCGCCTGGGACGTTCCCATCAACCCGCTGCGGCCGTTGCCTCCGGTCGGTGGCCTGCCAAGGCTGCACGGCATCGAACCGAACGAGGTCGACGTCTCGCTGCCGCTCGGCGAGCGGGTTGGGCATTCGCTTGTGCTGGGCGCGACACGGGTCGGTAAAACAAGGCTCGCCGAATTGTTCGTGACCCAGGACATTCGGCGGCGCAACGCCGCGGGAGAGCACGAGGTAGTGATCGTGTTCGATCCGAAAGGCGACGCCGACCTCTTGAAAAGAATGTACGTGGAAGCCAAGCGCGCCGGGCGCGAACGCGAGTTCTACGTCTTCCACCTGGGCTGGCCGGATTTCAGCGCACGCTACAACGCCGTGGGAAGATTCGGGCGGATCAGCGAGGTGGCTACGCGCATTGCGGGACAACTCTCAGGTGAAGGCAATAGTGCAGCTTTCCGTGAGTTCGCCTGGCGGTTCGTCAACATCATCGCCCGCGCGTTGGTCGAGCTGGGCCAACGCCCGGACTACCTACTGATTCAGCGGCATGTGGTCAACATCGATGCGCTGTTCATCGAATACGCGCAGCACTACTTCGCCAAACACGAACCGAAGGCCTGGGAAATCATCGTTCAGTTGGAAGGTCGGCTGAACGACAAGAACATCCCGCGCCATATGGTGGGCCGGGAAAAGCGCGTGGTCGCGCTGGAGCAATACCTCTCACAGGTACGCACCTACGACCCGGTGCTCGATGGCCTCAGATCTGCCGTGCGCTATGACCGGACGTATTTCGACAAGATCGTCGCCAGCCTCTTGCCGCTGCTGGAAAAACTCACCACCGGCAAAACCGCGCAACTGCTCGCCCCTAACTACTCCGACCTGAACGACCCCAGGCCCATCTTCGACTGGATGCAGATCGTCCGCAAAAGAGCGGTGGTCTATGTCGGCCTCGACGCGCTCTCCGACGCCGAAGTTGCCGCCGCCGTCGGCAACTCGATGTTTGCCGATCTGGTATCGGTCGCCGGCCATATCTACAAATTCGGCATCGATGATGGGCTACCCGGCGCGATGGCTGGAGCAAGAGTCCCGATCAACGTCCACGCTGATGAGTTCAACGAGTTGATGGGGGACGAGTTCGTGCCACTCGTCAACAAGGGCGGAGGGGCCGGACTCCAAGTCACGGCATACACCCAGACGCTCTCTGATATCGAGGCCCGCATCGGTAACCGCGCGAAAGCCGGTCAAGTCATCGGGAATTTCAATAATCTATTCATGTTGAGGGTGCGCGAAACCGCGACCGCCGAGCTGCTCACCCGGCAGTTGCCGAAAGTAGATGTGTACACGACCACCCTGGTCAGCGGTGCCACCGACAGCTCCGACATACACGGCCCAACCGATTTCACTTCCAATGCGCAGGATCGCATCAGTACCACAAGCGTACCGATGATCGAACCGTCGCATGTCGTGGGACTGCCCAAAGGCCAGGCGTTCGCTCTGCTGCAAGGCGGGCAGCTCTGGAAAGTGCGCATGCCACTGCCCACCCCCGACCCTGACGAAATCATGCCCAAGGATCTCCAGCAGCTTGCTGGCTACATGCGCCAGCACTATGCCGAGGCAGACGACTGGTGGGAGAACCAAGGCATTCCCGGCCTGCAGGATCAGCCGCTGCCCGATGACCTGCTCGATGGATTTCGCCACCTCGCCGCCACCAAGGAAAGCAATGTCGAGGCACGGCCATGAGGGACCCGGCCGCGACCACCCAGCGCGAACAAACCCGCCAACAAGGCTTGCTCGCCAGCATCGTCACTCTGCCGCCGCGCATGCTCGGCGTGCTGG
The DNA here is from genome assembly GCF_058793055.1 of Pseudomonas sp. MPR-R2A5. Lineage (NCBI taxonomy): Bacteria > Pseudomonadati > Pseudomonadota > Gammaproteobacteria > Pseudomonadales > Pseudomonadaceae > Pseudomonas > Pseudomonas sp. MPR-R2A5. The sequence goes on along the minus strand of NZ_JBXAFK010000011.1, from coordinate 129,842 downwards.
TCGGCTCGCTGCTGCTGTCGATCATCATCGAGTGCGTAGGCATGCACCTGGTCTGGCCTGACCAGGGCTGGCGTCACGCCCAGGGCATGCTCGACTACGAACTGAATCACCTGTCCAACCACTTCATTCGCAGCGCGGTGGTACAGGAGCCGGGCCGCACCGCGCACCAACTGGTCTCGAGTGCCTACGAATGGATCTTCGTGAAAACCAGCCTGCTCGACTGGATGAGCCAGGCATCGGCGCGCTCCCGCGCGCCCAGCCATGGCGATGCACGAGACATCCGGTTCTACATCAGCCAAGTCTACGTCTGGAGCGAGAACTACCTGATCGCCGCCGCGTTCACGATTCTGACGTTCATTGTCCGGCTGATGGTCCTGGTGCTGACGCTGCCGCTGTTTCTGCTGGCCGCCTTAGTAGGCATGGTCGATGGTCTTGTGCGTCGCGACATTCGCAAGTTCGGCGCGGGGCGGGAGTCGGGTTTCATTTACCACCGCGCCAAAGCGAGTCTGATGCCGCTGGCGGTACTGCCGTGGATCATCTACCTCACCCTACCCGTCAGCGTGCATCCGCTGCTAGTGCTACTGCCGAGCGCGGCGCTGCTCGGCCTGGCAGTGAACATCACCGCTGCCAGCTTCAAGAAATACCTGTGAGTCGCCAACCAGTAGGTGCGGACAGCACTTGAGAGCCCCCTACAACATTGGCATGCTGGCGGTATGGAACCACCGGTTTGCACCTTCCGAAAACCGGCTCATTACAAGGAGAACGATATGCTGATCCTCACTCGTCGTGTCGGCGAGACCCTTTGCATCGGCGATAAAATCACCGTGACGGTTCTGGGCGTCCAAGGCAATCAAGTGCGCCTGGGCATCAACGCCCCCAAGCATGTCGAGGTTCACCGCGAGGAAATTCACGCGCGGATACAGGCCGAGCGGGCAAAACGTCCAACCGAGCAACAAGCCGAAACTGTGTGACAGGTTGCCGGAGCAGACATCGCGTCCGCCCCGCCACAACCACTCCAACTGATGCCAACGCCGTCGACGCGTTCTATTCGCCCTCCAGCTCGTGCAATTTCCGCTGAGCCTCCAGCAAGGCGATTCGGGCATTCAAACGGGCGGTCTCGACAGCGGTATCCTGAGCGGAACCTTCAAGCTCCGCATTGAGCGCGGCGATCTTCTTCTGCTTCTCCAACCGAGCGATGTCCGCATCCAGTTCGTCTAGTCCCGCCTGCTGCTTCGCGGCCTTCTCGCTGGCCTTGTGGGCCTGCCGCGCATCCCTGTAGGCCAGCACACTGTCCATGCTGGCCGCTACTGTCTCCGAAAGCACCTTCCCACGCGCCGCCTTGTCCTCATACTTGAAGGTCGCCAGGCTGCCATTCTCGCGGAACGTAGCGCTGAGGGCGTTGTTCTGGAACATGCCATTGGTCATCGGCAACACACGCAGCGGAGCCAACTGGGGGGCCATCACGTTTACACGGAAAGCCTTTGGCAAATCGTCATCCACAATGCAGCCCTGACTCGAAACGACCCGACAGATCAGCAATTGAGCGGGAATCGGGGTTCGATAGTAGAGACCTGTTCTCTTGTCCTCTTTATTAGGACCAGGGTAAGACGTTGACCCTGGACTCTGCGTACTAGGCTCGAGCAACGGCACCAACTCCCCACGAAGCTGAAACGATGCCATCAGCTTCTCCAGAAACACATCCTTCTTACTTCCAGCCACAGCCGTTCCAGGCTGGTCGGATTTGTTTTCTTTCGACGCTTGCGTCGTTGCTGTACCCCCCTCCGCGCCCTGGGTTTCGGTATTCGAGGGCGTCTTCTCGAAGAGATCCTTCAAGAACTTGGCATTTGCAGGTAGAGGATCAGCGTTGAGCTGTGTACTACCGACTTTCTCGGGCCAAACCCGCTCCTCTTTCACCGATACATACGTCAGCAGGCGGGCCAATGCCTTATCCACGGCAGCGACCTGCTTAGTCAGCTCGCTTTGCTGCGCCTTGGTCTGCGCCAACACCGTCTTATCGCCCTCCGACAACGCATTCAGTATTGCCAGACTCTCCAGCCGGGTAACCGTATCTGTTGTTTGGACCAACTTTTTAGTGGTTTCTTCCAAAGCATCCTTGGCAATGGTGACTGCATCCAACTTACGCTTGGTCTGCTCGGAACAGCGCCATTCACCCGGTTGCTCCGGTGCCAATTGCTGAACACCAAACGGCACTTTAGATACCAGACTAGCCACGCCTATCCCTACCTTCACCACGTCGCCGATGATGGCAGCTGATTGATCCTCGGCCGACGCATTGATGCTCTTGAGTGTGCCGTTGTCATAAGTCTGCAAGTCGAGCCCAGCGATCTTGCTCCAGCTGGACAAGGACTCGTAATCAACCACAAAGCGCTCGCCCACGACGTAGTGGGGTTCAGCAGCCACCTGCGTTGAAAATCGGATATCAGTCTGCCCGCGCTCATCCTGACACTTCACCAGCGTTCGGGTGACGGCAAGGTTGAACTGAACCATGGGCAAGCCGTACTCCACGCCTATCCGTGCCTTACCTCCCTTATTGACGTAGTCCCCTTCTCCATCGGGTTTTACATCAAGGCGTGTGTGGCAACCAGCGGCAAAAACGATGCTCCCTAAGCACAGCAGCGACCCCAGCTTGCCCATATTGTTTCCCTCGCATTGTCATCGATCCAGTAGAAGGCCTGCACCCAGCGTCGCCCACGTCCTAAACGCAATGTATAGGCCAAGAGCGGAGCATAGGAAAACCCTCGACGATCACCGAGCGCGACTCGGCACTGCCTGGCTCGATTTCGGCTTGCAACAGCGCCCGCGTGGCACCGCTAGTGGAAAGCGAATAGCCTGTGTCTTGGCCATCGACGAGAACCCGGTAACAGATCGGAAAGCTCTCGTCGCTTTCATCGCTGTTGCTCTCACTATCGGCGGCTACCTGTGCGTCGTAGCGCACCCCATACTCCACCATCACGCGCCCGATCTCGAACAGGATACCGAGTTCTTCGTCGACCGGCGTCCATAGATTGAAGCCATCGTGCGTCCTGATCATGCTCGCGCCGTCGTAGCGCACATGGGCGTACAACGGTGCAAGATCGATCACCGTCTCCGCCACCACCGTTCCCTCGGCATTGGTGATTCCAGCCGCCAACGAATGGTTGCCGCCATGTACCAGAGCCAGCCCGAATGGCAGCAGCAGTTCGACCTTGTGGTTGAAGTCCTCGCGCCACTCGCCCATTCGGCGCGCATACCCCATGTTGGCAATGGCATTCGTAAAACTGGGTTCTTTCCAGGGCACGGCCAGGATCGGATCGCGCCCCAGGCGAAGTCGATAACGTGCATCTTTCAAATGAAGGCCAACTTGGTCAACTCTCATCCCGTCCGCGGTCACCCGCGCGGGCGGAGAGCCGAAGAAGTCGGACAAATTGTAGGCGCCACGCGCGCCATGTATAGGCCGGAACACCAGCGATGTCGTGGCTCGTGCCTGCAAAGGCGCGGCGATCAGACGGACCAAAGTGGATAGTCCGAGCGGGTCGGCCTCCGCCACCGCCCTGGCCCGCCTCATGACATGCTCGAAACGCTCCCGACGCCCCACTTCATGCTCCGCCAGACGCTGGCGGAACACCCGCCCCAACCAGCTCAATCTTCTCCCCTCGTTCGCACTCTCAGTCATACCCCCGCTTCCTCACGTTCTTATGTACCCATCGCAGGCTGCGCAGCCCATTCCTTTTTAATAACCATCAGAGGCCATCGCCCCCACCAAATAGGGGTACACCTAGGTTCCCATTGTTTAAGGCACGGCCCCAGGCATACCGAGAGCATTTCGCCACTCCTCGCAAGTGGATTGGCAAATGTCGAAGCGACCTCTCCCTTCAGCCGATAGGCATCACGCACCCGGTCTAACCCAGGCGCTGCTGCTCGGCCTGTGTCTTGCCGGCCACGTCAGCGCCGACGACGCCACCCCCGAACACACCCGGCTCGCAGCAGCGCTGCGCCAGCTCGACAGCATCGAACGGCTCGTTGCACAGCAGGCCGCGCAGCAGCTCGATGAACACGCTCGCTATCACTTCGACTACGCCCGCCTGAGCGCCGACCTCGACCGCGTACGCGCCGGCATCCGCGACTACCTGACGCCAACGCGCGCACAACCGCGCGACCCTGCTGTGCTGCTTGGCGACTACCGCCAGCCCGTCACCTCCCTCGCTCCGCAGGTCGCGCCATGAACGCCGCTCAGACCACCGCGTTCCAGGCCAACAGCGGCATCACCCCGTCCGACATGGCGACCGTACTGCTCAGCGCGGTGTTCGCCGTGCTGCTCCTGTGGGGCGTCTGGGCGATGCGCAGTGCCTACATCGGCTGGGCGGAAGAACAGCTTTCCCAACGTCAGTTCCTGGTCGTCGTCGTGCGCTTCGTCGTGCTGTACCTGGTGCTGACCTTCTTCCTGCTCTCGTAAGAGGTCGCCATAATGAAGCCGCTCTTCCGCATCTTCCGCCCCCACCACTTCGCTGGCCTGACTGCACTGCCGATGTTCGGCGTACTGTCGCCACTGGCCAATGCTGCCCTGCCCACCCTGGAAAACCCATCGCGCGGTACCGGTACGGGCATCATGCAAACACTGCAGAACTACGGTTACGACATCGTGATGCTGATCGCCTTGCTGGTGGTCGCGTCCATGTTTGTGGGGGTGTGTTACCACGCGTACACCCGCTATGCGGAGATCCACATCGGTCGCTCGACCTGGGGCCAGTTCGGTCTGACCGTGGCAGTCGGCGCGATCCTCCTTGTCGTCGGCATCTGGCTGCTGACCGAAGCCATCGGCGTTCTCTGAACCGAGGAATGCCGACATGGTTGAAGACATCCGCCCGGATGGGACGGTGGCATTTCTGCCCCACCGTCTCAACCGTCACCCCGTAGTCGTGCGCGGGCTGACGGCGAATGAGCTGTGGGTCTGCGCGGGCTCGTCGGGCGTGGTCGGCCTCGCGAGCGGCATTCCGCTGGCCTTCATGTTCGCGACGATTGCCATCGTCCCCACGACCATCCTGTTGGCGGTCACCGCTGGCATTTTCATCGGCGGCGGTGCGCTGCGCCGGCTCAAGCGCAGCCGCCCCGAAACCTGGCTGTACCGGCAGCTGCAGTGGTGGATCGCAGCCAATCTACCGCAGCTCGCTCCTTTCACCGACGGCCACACGTTGGTGATTCGCTCCGGTTACTGGACCACGCGCAGGAGCAAGGTGCTGTGAGCCGGTTCAAGAACGAAGTGTTACGGCTCGAAGCCCACATCAAGACCCTGCGTATCGGGGCCAGCGTGCTGGTCGTACTGGCGCTGGTCATGGGCGTCGGCTGGTGGAGCGCACCGCGCGACCTGACCATTCATGTGCCGCCAGACCTGCGCTCAGGCAGTACGCGCAAATGGTGGGACGTCCCGCCCGAAAGCGTTTACGCCTTCACGTTCTACGTCTGGCAGCAGCTCCAGCGCTGGCCCACCAATGGTGATGACGACTACCCGCGCAACCTGCACGCGCTGTCGCCCTACCTCACACCCGCCTGCCAGGCGTTCCTGCAGCAGGACTACGAGTACCGCCGCAATTCCGGCGAGCTGCGGCGGCGCGTGCGCGGTATATACGAAATTCCCGGTCGAGGTTATGGCGACAACCCCACGCTGCGCGTGCGCACCGTCTCCAACCGCGAATGGGTGGTGAAACTCGACGTTACGGCAGACGAGTACTACGCCTCCGAGCAAGTCAAACGTGCTCTGGTGCGCTACCCGCTCAAGGTCCTGCGCATCGACGTCGACCCGCAGCGCAACCCGTTCGGGCTCACCATCGACTGCTACGAAGGCGCGCCGCAGCGCATTGCCACCCCTGTCGATCCGGCGGCCACGCCCGCCCCTTCTCCGGAAAACACGCCATGAACCGCCTCTTGCCACAGGCTGCCGCGGCGTTCGCGCTGCTCCTGCTCAATACCACCCACGCCACTGAGCTCCTGCGCTGGAAGCGCCTGCCACTTGCCGTGCCGCTGGTGGTCGGCCAAGAGCGCATCGTCTTCGTGGATCGAAACGTGCGCATTGGCGTGCCCGCGTCGGTCGGTGGCCGCCTGCGCGTACAAAGCGCCGCCGGTGCCATCTACTTGTTGGCAAACGAACCGATCGAACCGGTGCGGCTGCAGGTACAGGATGCTGACACCGGCACTGTGATCTTACTCGACATCGCCGCCGAGTCCGCCCAGGACGGACAGCCGCCCCTGGAGCCCGTGCGCATCATCGAAGCCACATCATCCGCCACTCGCGCTGATGCAGGAGACGACAGCGCAACAGCGGCCCCGCCCGTGCGGGAAACACCGCAGCCCGTGATCCTGACTCGCTACGCAGCACAGAACCTCTACGCACCGCTGCGCACCGTCGAACCCCTGCCCGGCGTCATTCGCGCCACCCTGCGCCGCGACCTGCCGCTGGACAGCCTGCTGCCGACACTGCCGGTACAGGCCCAGGCGCTCGCAGCATGGCGTCTGGACGACCTGTGGGTCAGCGCCGTGCGACTGCACAACAGCGCCACGCACTGGCTCGACCTGGACCCACGCGCGCTGCAAGGGCACTTCCTGACCGCGACCTTCCAGCACTCGACGCTGGGGCCAAATGGCACGCCGGACGACACCACCGTCGTCTACCTCGTCACCCGTGGACACGGGCTGGCGCAAGCCCTGCTGCCGACCATTGCGCCTGTCGATGCTTCCCTCAACCTGCCCGTGCCGCAACACGACGGAGGCCGCGATGCACAGTAATGGCCTGCTCAAGTGGCTGATGATTCCCCTGGCTTTGCTGCTGGTGTTCGTCTGCATCAAGCTGTTCTCCGGCGGCAACGACGCGCCCAGTACATCGGAAGAAGCGGGGCGGCTCACCCCCGATGAAGCGAAAGCGCTGGGTATTGAAGGCGATACTCCGCGCGACACAGTTGCGACGCTGGTCGCCCAAGTCCGCCAACTGCGTACCGAGTTGCAGACCGCATTGAGCGACAACAAGGTCCAGCGCGAGGAGAACCAACGGCTGCGGCAACGCGAAGGAGCCATCGACCAGCGTATCCAGAGCGCGCTCGAAAGCGAACGCAATCAGTTGCATCAGGATCGGCAACTGGTCAGCAGCGAGCGACAGCAAACCCAGGGCCTGCTGCAACAACTGCAACAGCGGCTCGATGGCATCGGCAAGGATAACCCCGCCGATCTACCAGTCGACCTCGGCCTTGAGCCGGGCGACGGCCTGGCTGGCGACACCCTGCGCTGGGTAGAGCCGGAGGATCGGCGCGACGACGGCAAGCAGCGTAGTTCCGGCAATGCCGCCAATTTCAGCTTTCCCACCAGCTTCGCGCCGGCACAGAAGACACTCGAAACCACCGCCAGCTCCGCCGTTGAAGCCAGCCGCCGCGCAGCGGGGGTGCCAGAGACCACAGCCATCTACACCGTGCCGACCAACGCAACCCTGATGGGCTCGATCTCCATGACGGCATTGATTGGCCGCGTCCCCGTGGATGGCACCGTCAGCGATCCGTATCCCTTCAAAGTCCTGATCGGGCGCGACAACCTCACCGCGAACGGCATCGATATTCCCGACGTGGCCGGTGCCGTGGTCAGCGGTACGGCGTCGGGCGACTGGACCCTCTCCTGCGTGCGCGGGCAGATCCGTTCGGTCACGTTCGTGTTCGAGGACGGCACCATCCGAACCATCCCGAAAGACGACGAACGCGGCGGCAACCGCCAACAGAACAGCAACAACAACACCCAGGACGGCATAGGCTGGATCAGCGATCCGCACGGCATCCCCTGCGTCAGTGGCCAACGCCGCAGTAACGCGCAGCAGTACCTGGGCACACAAGCCCTGATCACCGCCGCCGGCGCTGGCGTCGCCTCGCTGATCGACTCCGACAGCGGCCAGGTCTCCTACATGAGCAGCGACGGCTCCATCGGCACCGTCGGCATTGGCGCGAACGAAGCCATGGGCCGCATCCTCGCCGGTGGTGTGCAGGACATGTCGGCCTGGGTCAACAAGCTCTACGGCCAGGCGTTCGCCGCCGTCTACGTCAAGCCCGGTGCCAAGGTGGCCGTGCATCTCGAAGAACCCCTGACCATCGACTACGACCCGAAAGGTCGCCGCGTCGATCACCGCCTTGGAGGGCTGCCCCATGCGCAGGAATTGGACTGACGGCCTGGCATTGTTGGCCATGGCCCTGGCACTCGCTGGCTGCGCCACCAGCAAGGAAGAACTGCTGCCGCACGATGACACGACGATGCTCGATATCTGGAACGTCGAGACCAGCGGCGGCACCGCCCGGCAACTGCTCAATGCACGCCAGGCCCTGCGCCGGCCGCTGACCGAGGCCGATGTACAGGCCGCGTCTGACGTGCAGGCCCGCTACACGCGCACGGCGGCCAATGAGATCTACCGGCAGTTCCGCAGGCTGCCCAATCCCGATCTGCTGATGTATGTGTTCCCGCACCTGGCCGGCAGCGACCCGGTGCCGGTGCCCGGCTACACAACGCTATTTCCCCTGTACCAGCGGGTGCAATACGCGCTTCCGGGCGAACGGGTAGAGGACTACTGATGGCCTGGCCCTTGTTCAAACTCCGGCGCCAGGTCGAGGAACCCGAGCCACCAGCGGACGCCTGGGCGCGACACGTCGCCGAGTTGCACGCCCACGGCATTGCCGAACCCGGCACCGCGCGCACCTCGCGTCGGCCCGCCACCCAGGCCGACGAGCAGGCGCTCTACGATGCCGCCCCTTCGTTCACCGACCTGCTGCCGTGGGCCGAATACCTGCCCCAGTCTCAGTGCATGCTGCTCGATGACGGCACCTCGGTGGCGGCCTTCTACGAACTGCTCCCGGTCGGCACGGAAGGACGCGAACCCGCCTGGCTGCTGCAGGTTCGCGACACCCTGGAAAACGTGCTGCAGGATGCCTTCGACGAACTGGAGGACAACCCCTGGGTCGTGCAGCTCTACGCGCAGGACGACACCAACTGGGATCGCTACCTCGATGAGCTGCGGCACTACGTCCAGCCCCGCGCCCAGGGCAGTGCCTTCACCGAGTTCTACCTGCGGTTCTTCGGCCATCACCTGCAGGCCATCGCCAAGCCGGGCGGCCTGTTCGAGGACAACACCGTCACCCGCCTGCCGTGGCGCGGGCAGATCCGGCGCACGCGCCTGGTCGTCTACCGCCGTGTCGGCCAGGCACCGCAGCGCCGTGGGCAATCGCCCGAGCAGGCGCTCAATCGGGTCTGCGACCGTCTCATCGGCGGCCTGGCCCATGCCGGTGTGCGCGCCCGGCGTCTCGGCGCAGCGGAGATCCACGGCTGGCTATTGCGCTGGTTCAACCCTCATCCGACCCAGCTCGGCAACAGCGCCGAAGACCGGGAGCGCTTCTATACCCTGACCCGCTACCCGGACGAACAGGCCCCCAGCGAAATCGAGCTGGCCAGCGGCAGCGATTTTGCGCAACGGTTGTTCTTCGGCCAGCCGCGCTCGGATGTCGCCCTGGGCCAGTGGTATTTCGATGGCATGCCGCACCGCGCCATCGCCGTCGACCGCCTGCGCGCCCCACCCTCGACGGGCCATGTCACAGGCGAAACACGCAAGGGCGACGCGATCAACGCCTTGATGGATCAGATGCCCGAGGACACGGTGATGTGCCTCACCCTGGTCATCACCCCGCAGGATGTGCTCGAAGCGCACCTGAATCATCTCGGTCGCAAAGCCGTGGGCGACACGTTGGCCTCGGAACAGGCCCGTGCCGATGTACAGCAAGCCCGCAGCTTGATCGGCAGCGCCCACAAGCTGTACCGCAGCGCCCTCACCTTTTACCTACGTGGCCGCGACGAGGCCGAGCTGGACGCGCGCGGCCTGCAGCTCGGCAACGTGCTGCTCGGTGCCGGCCTGCAACCGGTACGCGAAGAAGATGAAGTGGCACCGCTCAACACCTATCTACGCTGGTTGCCCTGCGTCTATGACCCGGCGAAAGACAAGCGCCAGTGGTACACCCAACTGATGTTCGCCCAGCACGCCGCCAACCTGGCCCCACTGTGGGGACGCAGCCAGGGCACCGGCCATCCAGGCATCACGTTATTCAATCGCGGTGGTGGGCCGATCACCTTCGACCCGCTCAATCGCCTCGACCGGCAAATGAACGCCCACCTGTTCCTCGCCGGCCCGACAGGCTCCGGCAAGTCGGCCACGCTCAACAACCTGCTCAACCAAATCACGGCGATCTACCGGCCGCGCCTATTCATCGTCGAGGCCGGTAACAGCTTCGGCCTATACGGCGACTTCGCCGCGCGGCTCGGCCTCACCGTGCATCGCGTGAAGCTCGCACCGGGCGCGGACGTCAGCCTCGCCCCGTTCGCCGATGCGCACCGGCTGGTGGAGACGCCCAGCCAGGTACAGACGCTCGACGCGGATGCCCTGGACGAAGACGACGCCGCTGCCGATGGCGACGAACAGCGCGACGTGCTCGGCGAACTTGAAATCACCGCACGCCTGATGATCACCGGAGGCGAGGACAAGGAAGAAGCGCGCATGACGCGCGCGGATCGCAGCTTGATTCGCCAGTGCATTCTCGACGCGGCGCAGCGCTGCGTCGCCGAGCAGCGCACGGTGCTCACCCGGGACGTGCGCGATGCACTGCGCGAGCGCGGCTGCGACCCCACCCTGCCCGAGGTTCGCCGCGCCCGGCTGATGGAAATGGCCGATGCCATGGATATGTTCTGCCAAGGCGCAGACGGCGAGATGTTCGACCGGCCTGGTACGCCCTGGCCGGAAGCCGACATCACCATCGTGGATCTCGCTACCTACGCCCGAGAGGGCTACAACGCGCAGCTCTCCATCGCCTATATCTCGCTGATCAACACCGTCAACAACATCGCGGAACGCGACCAGTTCCTCGGTCGCCCGATCATCAACGTGACTGACGAAGGCCACATCATCACCAAGAACCCGCTGCTGTCCCCCTACGTCGTGAAGCTGACGAAAATGTGGAGGAAATTGGGTGCGTGGTTCTGGCTCGCGACGCAGAACCTCGACGACCTGCCAAAAGCCGCAGAGCCAATGCTCAATATGATGGAGTGGTGGCTGTGCCTTGGCATGCCACCGGACGAAGTGGAGAAGATCGCCAGATTCCGCGAACTCACCCCAGCGCAGAAAGCCCTGATGCTCTCGGCCAGGAAAGAGGCCGGCAAATTCTCGGAAGGCGTGATTCTGTCGCGCAGCATGGAACTGCTGTTTCGCGCGGTACCACCGAGCCTTTATCTCGCGCTCGCACAAACCGAGCCAGAGGAAAAAGCCGAGCGCTACCAGCTCATGCAGCAGCACGGCATCAGCGAACTCGACGCCGCACTCAAGATCGCCGAGAACATTGACCGGGTGCGCGGCATCACCCCGCTGTCGCTGGACTGGGCCACCCTGAATACGGCCCACGTGGGAACACCACGATGAACAAGGCGCTCATATCTGGCAGAATCCGTCCCTTCCCTAGAGATCGCCGCCTCGCTATGCCTTTGCCCTACCAAGTCATGCGCCTGTTCACATCGCCAGAGGGCCATCTGGTCGAAATCAGCTGCCGGCGTAGGCAAGCCAGTACAGAGCAGCCCTCCCACGAATGGCTCTGGGTCACCGACCAGTCCGTTACTACACTGCGCCCCCGGCACAGCGCTGTCGAAACGCAGCAGGTGTGGGTGTTCCGCGAAGCGCGCCTGCAGCTCGACGGCCAGCACGCCGAATTGGCATGGAGCAACGGCCAGCAACTCAGCCTCGCGGCGAGTCCGACGCCAACGCTGCCCTCGGAACACCGCCAGCTCATCCACAACCATTTGAGCTGAAGCCGCTTGTATCCAACTACTGGGTTCGGATCTGACTAATACTCAGCACCCTGCCTAAATCAGGAAGCCGCCAACTCCTTCTTGGTGCACGAGCATGCTATGCATCTCACGACTACATGAGCACCTTGCCCTTGCGAAGCAACGCTCAGAGCAGCCTCATGGCAAAGAACATAGCGAACCCGCCCACAGGCGTGTCGATGAGGTTCCCGAATTCCCCGGGCATGTAATGGGGAATGTTGCCTTAAGACGGGCTCCTGCGGGTAACGCAACGAACTTGGGATGCTATCGCGAGATGTTGCTGGCGATGCTCGCCGACCAGATGCCCCAAGTCGAGAAACAAGCCCGTACCTTGATCGACGAATACGATGACGCGCCCCCATTAGTGCGGGCGAGCCTGTATACGGTTCTAATCTATACGCCGCTCGAACACTATAAGCTCGCAATATCGGGCGCCTACAGCCCCAGGCGCGAAAGTATGTCAACCGCACCGCCAGCCCGTTGGGGACGGTCTACTATCAAGCGGTATTTGCCCCATCGCGTCGTTGCCGAGCGCGTGCTGCAATCGCTCAATGCAAGAACGCGAAAGTGGTCGTTTATATTCCCTTTCGCCGTTGTTCTGCCTCGACAATGACAATCTCAGACACGAAATTGATCCATCAGCCCTTGCTGATGGTTCGCGAGATTATCGAGGGAATGGCTGATACGTGCAGATTCCTTGGCTTGATCTGACAAAAGGCTGGTCAAGTCGCGAATACTGGTCACGCTGTGGTTAACCTCCTCGGCCACAGCGCTTTGCTCTTCGGCAGCGCTGGCAATTTGCAGATTCATGTCAGAGATGACGATCACCGCATTTTCTATCTGACGCAGCGAAACGACAGCCTGACTGACCTGTTCGACACTGCCGTTGGCGAGCTTTTTGTTATTCCCCATTGCCCCGACAACCGCTTCGGTTCCTTGCTGAAGATGCTCGATTACATTTCGAGTGACCTCCACCGACTCCTGAGTCCGCCTTGCAAGGCTGCGTACTTCGTCCGCCACGACTGCAAATCCACGACCAGCATCGCCCGCACGAGCAGCTTCAATCGCCGCATTGAGGGCAAGGAGGTTCGTCTGCTCGGCAATTGAGCGGATGACTTCCAACACAGAGCCGATTTTCTCGCTGCTGGCCGCCAAGCTTTCGACTTGGCTCATGGAGTTCCCGATTTCCTTCGCCAACTGTTCAATACCAGATGTAGTTCTATCAATGACTTCCAAGCCAATACGCGTGGCTTGATCAGCATCTCGGGCCGCTTCTGCGGCCTGAGCAGCGCTCCGCGCAACATCATGAGCTGTGGCACTCATTTCCTGAGATGCGGTGGCAACTTGGTCAATCTGGCGATACTGCTGTTCCATCCCTGCACTGGCCTGGCTGGCAATGGAGGCACACTGAGTTGCCGTCGCCCTGGCATCACTAACTGAAAGCTTAACGTCCGCAATTGTCGGTTGAAGCTTGTCGAGAAACCGGTTGAACCAAGTCGTCAATTGCCCCAACTCGTCTTGTTGGCTGTACCGTAAACGTGAAGTCAGGTCGCCCTGTCCACTAGCGATATCCCTCAACATCCCAGAAATGTTCAGTATTGGACGAGTAACTGTTAGAGCCATCAACCAGATCAAACCCAGACCAATTAATGCCACCACCAGCCCTGCACATAGCTCGACCAAACTGCCCGTTTTGTTGATCTGCAGAAGCTCGTTTTTCAGAATCTCAGCCGGTTCGAGGAGAGCTTTTTCAGGGACATCCAAGAGAATTCCCCAAGGTGCTCCGTCAGGAATCGGAGAAAACGGTACAAGGATTTTCAACCGCGATTGGCCTTGCAAAGCGGTGATGTTTTTCTCTCGACCCAACGCACTGACAAGCTGTGCTCCATTGACAGTGTCAACCTGTTGAAATGACTCTCCTAACTTCGATGTGTCTTGGCTATAACCAGCCAGCTTTCCAGTAGCGCTCAAAATACTAATTATGCTTTGGCCTTCATATAGGTCACGACTGGTTGATTGGCTTAGGCCCTGCAAATTATCCAAACCAATGTCAACAGAGAGAGAAGCGATCAGCTCACCATGCTCAACTAACGGAAAGTGAATGCTTGTTATTAGCATTTTTTGCCCATTTAGAACCGAAAAATAGGGCTCTTTAATACAAGGACTTATACTATTGCTCACACAAAACCCCGAACTCGGCACTCCGAAACTTTGCGGCTCCGCATTAGCACTCGATATCTCCGCCTCGGAGATAGATTTGAACACAAACTGCCCTGCCGTAGACTGGGACCAAGAAAAAGCGTACCTGCCGACTTCGTTGCTGCCGAGCTGGGAATTACCTACAAACGAAGCATCTTTCTTATCAAAAGAATTATTCTCAAAAACCAATGAAATACCTAGCAGGCCTGGATTACCTTGAAGTACGGTTTTAGCTTGGTTAATTAGATTTTCACGAAGATAAGCAGAGTTGTTTAATCGATCCCCAGACTGATCCAACAAGAATTGCTGCAAATGGCGACTGAATCCATTCCCATACTGGTAGGCATCCGTGAATACCTTACTGACCATCAATGTTCGCATCTGACCTTGCGACTCAATTCGCACTTGAGCGGCCTCTGTCAGCATTTTTGCGCTGCTATCACCTACAAGCTCAGAGTTATACTCCATTCGAAATATTGAAACCGTCATCAAAAGCGCGATAACACCCGCCAGGCAAAGGCCGGAAAGAATTGTGATCTTCCACTGAATTGATATCTTGGAAACAAACATCGTGTTCTCCCAGGACTGCGGGTTCAAGGACGCAAAATGCCCATACCTGCTTATTGTTTTGATGAGGATACGAACAGAATAAGATCGAAGGGTTACGCCAGATACAAAAACACATCGGTGGTTTCTCGAACCACCAGGCTAACGTCTAGCGATTCGAGAAAACTAAGCACTGAAGTACACTTAAAGGTCCAAAACCAATTTAGCGGACTTCGCTCGAGAGCAACATGGTGTAAATAGCCTCCCAGACTTTCTCTCGCTTTCGCTCAGCACGGAATCTTTATGGTCTGGCTCGCCCTCAAGAATATTGGTAATGCAGGAACCACATATTCCTTGCTGGCACGATACCAATACCTCCACACCAGCTTCTTCCAACACCGTTGCAACAGACTTATCGGTTGGAATAAAAAATTTCTGCCCAGTGCTGGCAATCTCTACTTCGAATCCTTCATCCGTTGGCGCTTCAATTGGAGCAGCGGTGAATGACTCTCGGTGAATTCGATCGTAGGGCATGCATGCTTCAGCAGTGGTAAGTACCCAATTCATGAACCCTGCTGGACCACAGACATACAATCGGGATTTATCATGCTTAACAATCTGCTCAACGTTAAGCTTTGGTGTATTTGGCTCATCGTCTATATGTAAAGTGACAAAATCTTTGAATTCTGGGCTCTCAAAAACGTCGAGAAAAGCGCCTGTAGATCGGGAGCGGATGCAGTAATGCAGTTCAAAAGACCGTTCCAACCGTAGCAATTCGCGCGCCATGGCCAAAATAGGTGTTACGCCAATCCCCCCTGCCACCAAGATGAACCTATCGTCAGCATCTACTAGTGGAAAGTGGTTACGAGGCTCGCCTACCGAAATCAGCATTCCTTGTTGAAAGGTTTCATGAATCGCTTTTGAACCACCGCGAGAAGCCGGCTCATTAAGTACTGCGATAATATATCGACTAGTCTCAATCGGGTCATTACTTAATGAATATTGCCTGACAAGACCATCTGACACCTTCACATCTATATGTGCACCGGCGGTAAAAGCCGGCAATACCTCACCATTTGGACGACGAAGCTCAAATACACTAATTGAATCAGTTGCATTATCACGCCTGAAGACTTCAACTTCCAACCACTTTTGCATAACATTTTCCTCTTTCAGGCAAAAAGTTCACAGATGATATTAACGGCGCCAAGCACAGAGCCCTGTAATTGGCACCGGGCGATATCACCAAAACTTCCGTCCCAGCTTCAGAACCACACCTCTTGCCGAGGCGGTATTTTCACCATCAATGCCTGCCAATCCTTTGAACGTGAAGTTCCAAGGATTGTCATCCCACATGAAGTCATAAGACACAACTGGCCCCAGCGAAAGCGATTTCGCTCGGTTACCATTGTTGGGAGGCGTAAAACCGTTAATATCATCATCTTCAATTTGAACGAAACCGGTTCCCGCAAGACCTACTTGCCACTGGCCAAATCGCTGAGACACTGCAAAGTCCATGCTGACAAGATCCCCTGTTTGGTAATCCGTATCATGGTTTTCAGTGTATTTGTTATAGAAAACTCGCGCACTGAACTCTGTAGCGTCGCCAAATTGATCACCAAAGATGCTAGGAACAATGTAAGTAAGTGCTACGTTGGGGGCAAAGTCGTAGACATTCGCGCTCACGTTAACCATTTTCGATGAGTCGTATTTTCCTGTCGGTAGAGTCACCCCCAGGCCAACCAGAACATTCAACCCGTAAGGGATCCATGGTGCAGACTGAGATCGCTCATAACCCAGAGGGAAATTCCTCGACCACATCAATACGTCCGAATAGATGTCTCCTTGTCCCTCGGAACACATTTTCTTTCCGCCCTTGAAGCCAAAGCATGTGCGCTCATAGCTAGCAAAAGCAGTAGAGGCAATGTTGCCGCCAAACACTTCCATGTCATATACAATCGCACCACCTACGCCAAAAATTCTAGATCCGCCTTTGGCGTCTAGATCTTCGTCTTCGGTCCAGTACTCCGGGAACCCGAGGCCAACCCCGATACCTACGCCATAAACGCCAGGAGGCGGCAATATGGCTTGCCTAATATCTGTACCGCCAATTGGACCTGCAGGTTTAATATTTTCCGCAGCATTGATATAGGTCGATGAAAAGCCCTGAGCGGCCAGCAGTGCAACACAAAGCGCATACTTACGGTTCATAGATATCTTCTCCATCCGCAATGCGGATGTCAGCAACTTATTGTTTTTATTTAATTCGCTTTCAGAACAGCTTATTACTTTTTTACCAACGCACTTGTAACGACAACCGCACGGGCAATAACGCCATGGGGGCGAAATTCAAAGGTTGGTCAGGTACAACTCGGAGGTTTGGCAGACGCTCAAACAGCACGCGCAATCCGGTCGCTCCTTGCAATCGCGCGAGTGGCGCGCCAGGGCAGGTATGGCGGCCTTTGGTGAATGCCAAGTGATCCTGCGGAGAAGAGCGGTTGATGTCGAAGTCCATTGGGCAGCCAACATGCCTTGGGTCAGTGTTGGCTGCTGCCAACGACACCCAGACGGGAGAGCCAGCGGGGATTTTGACCCCGCGGATTTCGACATCTTTGGTCGTCACACGGCCTGCGAATGGCGCGGACGGACGACGACGTACGGTTTCTTCGAAGACCCGCGACCAAAGACTCGGATCGGCCTTTGCCGCGGCCAGCGCTTCTGGATGGCTATCCAGGAACAAGATGGCATTGGCCATCATCTGCGCCGTGGTATCCGTGCCGGCAAAAGCAATTTCCACAAGGTGCAGAGCAATCCGCTCGGTGGTCAGCGCCGGGTTCCCGCTACTGTCTTTCTGAGAGGCCATAGTCGAGATAATGTCCCGCGCATCCGAGTTCCGACGTGCTTCGACCAGGCGATAGAAGTACTCATAACCAGAGACGTATTTGTCCCATACCTGCGACTTCTCGGGCTCTTGCATCGGCTCGTAGACACTGGCCAATACCTTGATAGATACGTCACGAATACCCTCGAACAGGGGACGGTCCTCAGGCGGCAGGTCATACAGCGCCATCAGCGTTCGCGTCGTTAGTTCCAGGCAGTAGTTGGTCATAATATCGGTCGAGTTTTCCCCAACCAAACCATCAATAATGTCGTTCGCACGAGCCTCGATGATTGGCTCCAGCGGATCGATTTTTTGCTTCATGAACCCGCGCTGAATCACCGTTCTCGCTTCAGTATGTCGAGGTGGATCAATCGCTACAATGGAGTCGGCCATTACCGAAGGAGCAAAGCGGCTGCGAAACTCCTCCGGCACCTCAGGGCTATTGGCGAGCGAGGAAAAGGTCTCCCACTCACTAAGCACCTTCTCGGCGTCTTCACGGCGAGTAACCATCCACACTCCCAGCGGCTGGAAAAAGAACACTGGTGTTTCTTCTCGCGCTCGCTGGCAGATCGAAGCGGGGTCTTTGAAACCTTGCTCACTTAACGGATTGAAGTCCGAGGGCGGAGCTGGTCTATTGAGTTGTTCCATTCTTATTGTTCTCCGGTCGTATTAAATTCAGGTCAATCGACTGCATCTCACTGAACTAGCAGTGAGTCATTTACTGTTCACGGATGTTGGCTAGTTGGGTTAGAGCGCTGCTGAAGCAACCAAGTCGGACAAACGTTGGAATCTCAAAATGTTCTCGCTCTCTTCCATCACTTTCGCAGTCAGGCACACGAAGGTAATTTGCGATTCTGGATCAACCCAAAACAGGGTCGACCCCGCTCCGAAATTGCCATAGGTACCAGGAGATGTGAGGGTGCCAAACTGAGATACCGTCAGCCCATCACCGCCCAAGGCGTAACCCAGCCCCATGTTTCCTGGTGGAACATCCCAGTGGCGCATGTCTGCGAGCAGTTTGTACAAATCGTTGATCGCATTTCCGGTCTGCAGCGTCGTTGCTTTGCGGATTACAGCCGGCGAGAGAACGCGCTCACCATTGCCAGTTCCGTTCTGACGAAGCATTTCAGCAAATGCAAAAACATCCGGTGCAGAAGTCATGGCACCGACCCACGGCATCTGCGAGCCAGGTGTTTCAATCGCATCAGCAACAGCCTTGATGTCGGCATTGGTCAACCAACCACCATCCGGATAGTTGGAAGTCAGCGGGACACGGCGCTGGGCAGTTTGAGGGATGGGCCCCAACGATGTGGACGCCATGCCCAAGCGGCTGAAAAGACGCTTATCGAGAAGATCAGCAAGGCTGTCTGCTCCGTGGACACGTCGCACCATCTCGCCCAACAAAGCATGATTGACCGTGGGTGAGTAGCTGAAGGCTTTTCCAGGCTCACCGACAACATCCAGGTCGCAAATCGCCTGAATCGTTTCGCTCAAAACATGAAGTCGATCATACGGAAGCGGCTGCGGTGTCGGCGAAAGACCTGCGCGGTGAGTCAACAGGTGCCCAACATTCACACGCTCTTTTCGACCGCTGCGGAACAGATCTCTACCCCAGAACTCTGGAATCACATCCACCACGCGAGTGGTAAGGGAGAGCAATCCAAGATCAATAGCCTCGAGGATCAGTGTGGTCGTGAATGCCTTAGTCAGCGACAACACCTTGAAAACAGAATCCTCACGCATTGGCACTGCTGCATGGCGATCCGCATAACCTATTGCCGCGTCAAGTACGACCTCGCCGTGCCGAGCCACTTTGATCACAGCGCCGTCGATAAGACCTCGCTCAACATCTTCACGAAGAGACGACTCGACTCGCTCGAGAGCCTGAGCGTCAAACCCTGCTTTGAAAGACATGGTTAAAACCCCTACATTTTTATATTTAGAAGCTGCAGCAGCCTTTACATGTACATCCCGCCGTTAGGCGAAAGCGTCTGACCAGTGATGAAGGACGAGTGCTCACCTGCCAGGAACAGAATGCTCTGAGCCAGTTCCTCAGGTTTGGCCAATCGCTTAATCGGTTGCATGCTGACCAGGAACTGGACGACCTCAGGGGGTTGTTCATGCATAAGAGGGGTGTCAACCGAGCCTGGTGCAATCGCGTTGACGCGAATGTTGTAAGGTGCCAGTTCGGCAGCGGCGGCGCGCGTCAAACCCAGGACTGCAGCTTTGGATGCTGGGTAGTACAGGGGCATCGCAACGCCCATCAGCGCAGCAACGCTGGAGATATTCACGATACTGCCACCGCCGGAACGGCGCATGAGCGGTACACCTTCGCGGATGCAGTAGAACTGGCTGAACAAGTTCACTTCCATCACACGACGGAAATCTTGGTCCGAGGTGTCTGCCAGGAAGTCAAAGACTGGGGCGCGGCCACTTTTCATCGCGTCGAGTGCAGCAACGTTGGCATCGACCATTTTCTGATTGGCTTCGCGATTTGGCGCATTGATGCCGGCGGCATTGACGATCACATCCAAGCGACCAAATTTCGATTCGATAGCTTGAAATGCGGCGCGCACAGCATCGCTATTGCTAACGTCGGTTGGAATGCACAGCACGCGTGGATCCTTCCCGAACGCCTCCTGCAGTTGTTCGCCTTTGAGATCCAATGCAGCAATCTTGGCGCCTTGCTCGACTAACAACTGAACCGTTGCTTTCCCGATGCCGGAAGCAGCGCCAGTGAGAACGACCACCTTCTCTTGAAACGACATACTCCTACCTCTCTTGTTATTGCAGGCACAGGTAGCCTACGTTTTGGTATTTGCAGATACATTCACTGTACTACAGTACATCGAAATGTCTAGTTGCTTATTTCTGTTATCCGACGGGCTTTTAGATCAGATAGGTATAGGTAGGGGCAGCAATCCAGCGATAGCCCTCACCTTCCTTGACCACGTGCCCGAGGCCTGGCCATGGAAAGTGATAACCGTGCGTGAGCAGTTTCTGATCCGCCAGCATGTCGAAGATGCGCCGGCGTGATTGCACCGCCATGTCGGAGTTGGTGTCGTAACTGATGCGCCACTCCGGATGCTTCATGGCGAGGATGTAGTGATGTGCCAGGTCGCCAGTCGTTACCAACACATCCTCGCCGGAACTGATGACGTAGCCGCTATGGCCAGGGGAATGACCGGCGCAGAGCAAGGCTTTGATCCCAGGAACGACTTCTTCGCCATCACGCACAATGATCAGGAAGTCGAGGTAGGGAGTGAGGTTTTTGATCGCGCCATCGACGCTCACCTCAGCAAAGTACGAGATGGAACGATTGTTCTTATCGAACCAGTAGTCGAGCTCTTCCTGCGCAATGGCAACCTGAGCATTTGGAAACACCCGCTTACCAGCTTCGTCGACCAGCCCCCAGCAGTGGTCGGGATGTGCATGCGTGATCGCCACGACATCGATGTCTTCAGGGCGGAACCCAGCAGCTGCAAGATTTGAAAGAAGATGGCAGGTAGATGGGCCAAACATATGGCTCAATTCGCCCATGCTTTCGCCCATTCCGGTGTCGACCAAAACCACATGTTTTCCGGTATTGATCACGAGAGCATTCATGCCAAGCAGTAGCTGATCGGTCGGCAAAAAGTTCTCTGTCAGGAGAGCATCCACTTCGTCCAACGGCGCATCGGAAAAACCGGAAGACGGAGGCTTCAAGGGCATCGGCCCATCTGACACGACCGTGATCTCAAAACTACCTAGCTTGAATCGATACCAGCCCGGATTCACAACTGCACCCGTATCAAGTGCGGACATTTTATCGTTCATTGTTCGTCCTCTCTAATCACGTGGCAAAGCGGTTGCTACAAACCCTGAGCGCACTCAGGGAGTCTGTTAATGTTGAGTAAAATTTGGAGCAATCAGGCCCTGGCAGCAGACAGGGAAAGGCCACCGTCAATTACGAACTGTTGCCCGGTTACAAAGCCTGATGCGCGAGAAGCCAGATAAAGCGCCAGGGGTTTTATTTCCTCGACGTCAGCTACGCGTCCCATTGGCACGCCAGCGGCCATCTTTGCCCGGACCTCATCCTGGTGCATGAAGCCGCCGCCGATGTCGGTCTCGAAGGGGCCTGGGGCGATGGCATTTACTCGTACCCCGTCGCTGGCCAACTCCAAAGCGGTAGCACGAACCAACTGCGCGGCTCCTGCTTTGGCCGCCGCGTATGCAGCACCTAACGTGACGGCCGGCCGCAATGCCGAAACCGACGTGGTGACAATGATCGAACCAGATTTACGGGGTCTCATATGGCGCGCTGCCGCTCGAATTGAGTAGAACACCGCGTCCAGGCTGACGGAGATGACCTTCTGCCACCTGACATCCGCGTACTGCTCCAGGTAGTTGGCAGGATCACGTTCACCATCTTCGTTGAGCGCAGCAAACCCTGGCCCAGGATCAATACCTGCATTCGAGAAAACCACATCAATACCGCCATACGTTGCCGCGACCTGATCGTAGATATGGTCGACGGCTTTTCGGTCAGTCACGTTGAGGACGTGAGACTCGATCGAATACCCCAGGTCTTTTAGGCGATCCGCCTGGGTACTCAGTCGTCGAGGGTTCAGATCGAGCATTACTACGTTCGCGCCGCCCACCGCCATTGCCTCGGTGAATGCCAGTCCTAGTCCACTGGCTGCGCCGGTTACGATGACAGTGGCACCTGCTACCGAAAAAGCTTCTTCAAACGTCATGATCAGTCTTCCGCGAGTTCATCGAATTGCTGCTCGATTAGCCAACCAGTCTCAATGGCAGAGATTTCCAGCCACTGGCCTGGTTGTTGATGTTCCGAACAGGTTCGCCCACTAGCTCGATTCGTCGAACTCGCTTCGCCAATGCAGAAATGATTGCCTTGAACTCCATCCGCGCGACGGCTTGCCCCAAGCACGAATGCAGGCCGAACCCGAAAGAGGTGTGACCCATAACGCCTTTACGGGCAATGTCGAATGCATCGTGACGCTCCCACTTACGGGAATCTCGCCCAGCTGCGCCCAGGAAGCACGCAATACGATCACCGGCCTTTAATGCGACGCCAGCTAGCTCGGTGTCGGTCGTTACGCCGCGACCTAAAAACCTGGAAGGGGGATCAAGTCGGATGACTTCCTCAAATGCAGGACGCATCAGATCTGGATCGGCTCGCAGCTTGTCCCACTGCTCGGGGTTATCGGCAAATGCCTTGAGGCCAGACGCAATCGACAGCACGGTTGTATCGAAGCCACCAGTGAATACGCCTCGAACCAGAAGGTAGGCCGTATCAGCAGAAACCTCACCCTTATCTCCGAGTGCGTAGATTTCCGAAGCGATGCCATCAGTGGTGATTGCAGCGCGCACACACTGTTGATTGAACCACTCCAGTACATCTCCACTGCGAGCTTTGCACTCTTTATAGAGGTTGTTCATTGGCATCGTGGAGTTAAAAGCAAGATCACCGAAGTCCAGCAGACGCCGACGCTCTACCGTCTTCAGACCCAGGACGTCGGGAAACACCTTCAACACATAGCTGGCCGCAATGTCAGAGAAGCCGTCCACGTACTCTCTTCGAATCAAGTCCTCAACCAGGACGTCGGCGCACTGATCGAAATAGTCCTGATACTTGGCCAAGGCCACAGGAGTGAACAGCTTCATGATCGGATCACGATGAGCTGCATGATCAGGTGGATCCTCTGCAACCAGAATGTTCGGGATATGTTCGCGAGGCCCGAAGGCTTTGATGGTTGAGGTAAAGGTTTGCCAGTCGCGGAGGATCTTCTGGGTGAGGTCGTGGCGGCCAGTGCAGAAGGCCTGATACTTCTCAAGCCAGATGATGGGTGCGGGCTCACACAAGTCGATCAAGAACTGCGGTCCCGCTGCAATCGCCTCTTCCGAAAAAGGATCCAACGATGAGTTAGACACATGAGTTGTCGAAGACATTTTGTTTCTCCGGTGTATCGTCTATGCCAGTGAGTTCTGGCTTTTTTGTTATGGGAAAAACTGGCCTACGGCGGGATTTGCCCGTCGTACATCCAGACTCACGCTGAATTGCCTATGGACATTGGCCGGACCTCTACCTCGGCCCCTGCTTGCTCTCGATCCTCGAGGATCATCGAGGCACCTTTTTCACCGATCATGATTGTTGGTGCGTTGGTGTTCCCGGAGGTGATGGTTGGCATAACAGACGCATCAACCACTCGCAGGCCCGCAATTCCATGGACGCGCAGGCGCTCGTCTACTACAGCCATGGGATCCGAGCCCATTTTGCAAGAGCCGACCCAGTGCATCATCGAGCTAGCCCCCTCGCGCCGGATGTAATCTGCGATCTCTTGATCACTTAGCGAATTTGGTGGCGTTACGTTCTTCACGTGCTGAGCCAACGGTCCTTTCGTAACGATTTCTCGGACCTTTCGGACCGCCGCAATAGCTGCTGCCATATCGCCCTCGTCACCAAAGTAATTTGGGTAAATTCGAGGGGCGTCATACGGGTTGCTGGAAGTGAGTGCCAGACGACCACGCGAACGTGGATTGAGCTGGCACGTTGAGATGGTGACCGCATTGTCCTTACCGATCTCGACGAGCCCTTGCTTGTTGAAATGCCAACTCAGGGGGCGATAGTTGATCTGAGTATCCGGACGGTCAGAACCTGGTAAAACTCTGGTCAAGGCGACTGCCTGAGAAGCGCCCATCGTTAAGCTGCCCTTGCTCCTGAGCAGATAATTCGCCCCTTGAAACAGGGAGCGGATACCACGCAGATCTTTGTTCAGCGACGCCTGCCGGTCGGTTTCGATACCTGAGTGCACGTACACATGATCGTGCAAATTCTGGCCGACTCCGCGCAGATCACTCACCAACGGTATCCCGTTACGTTCCAGCTCCTCGGACGGGCCGATGCCCGAGAGCATCAACAGCTTCGGTGAGTCAATTGCACCAGCAGAGAGAATCGTCTCGAAAGCGTTAGCGACCACCCTTTCGCCTTCGTGTCTGTACTCAACGCCACGCGCGCGACCGTTCTCTACGATAAGCCGTTCGACTGTCGCGCCAGTAACGACATGCAGATTGGACCGATCCAGCACCGGTGTCAGGAAAGCAGCTGCTGCCGAATGGCGTCGACCATCCTTGATGGTGAACTGCAAGAAACCCGTGCCCTCAGGAGCGGGAGCGTTCAAGTCTTCAAGTCGGTCAATACCTGCAGCTACACATGACTCAACAAAGGCTGTTGAAGACGGATGCTTGAAGACTGGATCCGTAACCCAAAGCTCACCATCTCGTCCGCGAAACCGTGAATCACCCTCAGCACGGTGCTCAATTTTTTTGAAAAATGGCAGAACGTCATTCCAACCCCAGCCCGGATTTCCAAGTGCCTCCCATTGGTCGTAGTCAGCACGATGGCCTCGAAGAAATGCCATTCCGTTGATCGCACTGGAACCGCCCAGCGCTTTCCCTCGAGGAACATAAATCGTCCGACCGCCTAAGCTCGGGTCCGGCTCCGATTGGTAAGCCCAGTTCAGAGGCCCAGGCAGAATGATCCGAGACACACCCGCAGGCATAGAAGCCCACAACCCTTTTGGCTGCTCTCCAGCCTCTAGTAGAAGGACAGAATGGCTTGGGTTTACAGACAGCCGATTGGCTAACACGCAACCAGCTGAACCTGCTCCGATGATTATGTAGTCGTACACCCGCGGCTCCTCATTCCAGACGCAATCGAATCTGCTCTTCGCGATTAAATTCGGATGATGGTCGTCTTGGTTTGGGTGTAGTGGTGGAGTGCTTCCAGGCCTTTTTCACGGCCATAACCACTCTGTTTGAATCCACCAAAAGGCGTTTCAACACCACCGGAAGGGTATTCGTTGACATACACCTGACCGGCTTCAATTTGCGCGGCTACTCGGTGTGCGCGGGCCAAATCAGAGGTCCAGAGCCCGGCAGCCAAGCCGTACTCCGAGTCGTTTGCAATGGCCACTGCCTCCTGCTCATCTTTGAACGGCATCAGGACCAATACCGGACCAAAGATCTCCTCCCGAGCAATACGCATGGAGTTGTTCACATTGGTGAAAACAGTCGGGCGGACATACCAACCCGCTTTGTCGCTGGGAACATCACCGCCCACCAGTTGTTCTGCGCCCTCTTGGATCGCCAGCTTGGTGTAGGCATGTACCTGTTCGTACTGAGCCTTGGTCGTCAAAGGCCCCAACCCAAAATTCTCACCATCGCTGAACTGGAGAGCCTCCACTGCGCTGGCAAGCTTTTTGGCGAACTTTTGGTAGATCGACTCGTGCACCAGGCATCGAGTGCCTGCCAGGCAAACCTGGCCTGTGTTGACCGTAAATGCGAACACGCTGCCGGCAACCGCGCGATCTAGGTCTGCATCTTCGAAGACGATGTTTGGCGACTTCCCGCCTAATTCAAGGGAAAGCGGAATAATGCGATCTGCAGCGAGTTTGCCGATCTCTTTACCCGCACGAACCGAACCTGTGAAAGCGACTTTCCGAATCAGGGGGTGCTTAACCAACGGCTCACCGGTCTCCTTACCGGTACCGGTAATCACGTTCAGAACACCAGCCGGCAAGCCGGCCTCTTTCACAGCCATTTCAGCCAGTTGCAGCATAGTGATAGAGGTGAACTCTGAAGGCTTCACCACAACTGTATTACCGGAGACGAGCGCTGGAGCAATCGCTCGACCAGCCTGGTTCAGCGGAGAGTTCCACGGCAGAATCACCCCTACTACGCCGAACGGCTCGCGGGTTGTATAGGCGTGATAGTTAGGCCCCAGGTTGATGGTCTCGCCCTGGATCGCCGTTGCCAAACCACCGTAGTACTCGAAGTACTGAGCGCACGCCTCAATCTCAAAAGCAGCCATCTTCACCGGCTTACCGGTTTCTTCGGCTTCCTTGGCGCAAAACGCAGCAGCGTTCGTTCGAATCAAACGTGCGATTGCGAGAAGAATCCGCCCACGCTCAATGGGTTTACGAGCATTCCACGCCGGCTGGGCGACTGCCGCAGAGTTAGCCGCTTGATCTACGTCAGCTGCAGACCCACGTGCAATTTGATCACCCTGAAGCCCAGTCATAGGGACGAACTCGTGAATAAATTCACCCGACGAAGGAGCAACGAAGTCGCCGTTGATGTAATGGTTCCATTGAGTAGTCATAGTGCTCTCCCAAATAAATCGTCCGCCAATCAGGCGCGACGTAGGCAATGCGTAGCTCGTAGCGCTGGCTAATTAATCGAGCAGAATTTTCCCGCCGCGAGTGATCACGACACCGTCCACACTGATGCAGGGTTCGCGGATGACACCTTCAAGGCGCAACTTGGCCTTGCAGGTACCACCCAAGGCGGTGGTATCCCCCAGCCCAATGTGTGAGGTCGCATACATCTTCTTATCGGTGCGCATCGAGCCGGTCGGGCTAACCTTGGGGTTCAAGCCGATGGCGATTTCGGCTGGGCAATTGAAGCTTTCTGGGTCACCGTGCTTCGCAAAAATCTCGCGCCATGCGGCAGCTTGCTCGCCGCCCTCGATGGCGACCGCCATGCCGTTCTTCACCGTGACAGTGATGTGTTCCCGCAAAGCGCCTACCGAGTGAGCGGTCAAGTCGAAAACGACCGTACCTTCGCCTGTACCTTCAACTGGGCATACGTGTGTTTCGCCATCAGGGAAGGCGCAGCCACTTCCACCACCGGGGCGCATAACTACCGGAATCCCGGTGATGGCACGCCCAACTCGCCCCTCAATACTTGCGGTCAAATTGGTGCCGTTAGGGCAAGTAACAGTGACCAGCTTTCCATTGGTGAAGATGTCGGCGATTTTCTTGCCTAGAATGTTCAGCGCAAGATAGTCCGCACCTGCTGGGCCATCTTTCGCGAGCATGGATGCGGTCAGCTCCTCCATCAGCACAAAGCGACGCCTGTGCTCGATGAGGAGTTCCGTAATCGGGGCATGCGCAAGGGCCGTGCTGGTGAGATAAACAACCAGGTCGTTGCTGGGATCGAGAGCGCCCGCTACCACGGCAGGAACTGGGTCTTGAGCATGAAAAGCTCGAGGTTGCATGATCGCAACGGTGGGCTCCATGGACAGATTGAGCGCGGCATCGGCAAGCGCCTGCCAAACCTCTTGCTCCATCGAAGTGTCAGTGATGATGTAAATTTTCTCGCCCGGCTTCGCATTCAGCTTCAGCGGCGTCTCCAATACCTGCACTAACTCTTGATTGCTCAACTCTTGAGTCTCCGTTTGCGTATGGCGTAAAAAAAGGCGGCAGAAGAGCGTCAACACCATTACGTCAATGCGCAGCGCCACCTAAAACAGAAATCCGAGACATACAACTCAGTGGTTAGAACAGGTCGTCCATACGCGTACCAACTGCGGTATCCGCTACCGCCACCGAAGCACCTGCCTGAGCAAAAGCGAGTGCTGTGGCGCGCCCAATACCTGAGCCAGCACCAGTTACCAGAGCAACCTTTCCCGAGAAATCATATTTAACGTTCATAGCGACCTCTTTGTTTTTATTAGTAGATCTAGGGGTGTTACTTAAAAGTGTTTTAACTAAGCCCGGCAGAGGCTTTGGCGGCTTGCAATGTATTCGCAAGCAGGTAGGCGATGGTCATTGGGCCAACTCCACCCGGAACGGGCGTAATGGCACCGGCCACCTTCACAGCCTCCTCAAAGGCGACATCACCTGTAAGTTTGTCTTTACCGTTAGGGAGCCTCACACGGCTGATCCCTACATCAATGACCGTTGCTCCAGGTTTGATGAAGTCACCGCGAATAAGTCCAGGAACACCTGTAGCAACGACTAGGATGTCCGCTTCACGGCAGCGTTTCTCAAGATCAGTCGTTCGAATGTGAGCGATCGATACCGTGCACTGCGCTTGAAGTAGCAGGCGCGCCAGAGGACGACCTACCACGTTCGAAGCACCGACCACCAAGACGCCCAACCCGGCAATATCCTCATGGACTGAACGTATAAGGCGCATGACTCCCAAGGGCGTACAGGGCGTCAGTCCACCATCTAACCCAGCGGCCAAACGACCGACGTTTAACGGGTTGAAGCCATCGACATCCTTTCCGGGATCAATCGCACTGATCACATTGGCTACGTCGATCTGTGGCGGTAACGGGAACTGCACCAAGATTCCGTTCACCGATTCGTCGTTATTGAGCTGCTTAATCAACGCAAGCAGATCGTTTTCACTGGTATTCGCAGGCAGCACATAACGCTGCGAGCGCATCCCAACGGCTTCGGTTTGCCGAACCTTGTTCTCTACGTAAACCTCGCTTGCAGGGTCTTCACCGACAAGGACAACCGCTAGCCCCGGAGCCGGCTGGCCAGCAGCAACGAAGGCGGCAACACCTTCTTCAACCTCACGTCTGACCTGGGCGGCAATAGCCTTCCCATCAATCAATTGCGCCGTCATGACTCGTCCCTATCAAACCTTGCTCAGATCTGAGCGCCGGTTGTCCTGCTTGTAGGGAGCGGCCGCTACTGTCGCTCGAATCTCTTTCTGCGGTTTGCCTGGGTCGCCCCAGATAACGCTCACTTCGTTGCCGATATCCGCATGCTCCACATCAATGGTGCAGAGCGAGAGCATTTCGCGGAAATAGAAGCTGTATCCGCGAGACGTGGTAACGCCAACATCTCGACCATTACGCAGAACACGATCTGCGTACATGAAGCCGCGCTGATCTCGTGGCATTTCCATGTACTGGAATGGCGTTTGCTCCTTCTGGAACAGCGACGCGTAAACCGCCGCAACGTCGTCACCATTCCAAACCAAAGTGCGCATGACACGACGCGGCTGGGCGACTTCCTTTTCCAGCGCAGCTCGGCCAATGAACTCATGGTCAAACTTGATTGTTTTTGCCCAACCGAGCTCGACGGGGCTACGGTACCAGTCACTGATATTGTTGGATTCGAAGCTACCTGCGACATTGAAGGTCGAAGCAAAGCTCGGCATAGCCGAACGAAACTCCTTCAGATAGGCCTCCATCTCCGGATCGAAAATCGCTGGCATATAGTCCGTAACGATGGTCGGGAAACAGGCTTCAAGGTGGTTGATAAATACGGCGCGGCCTCCGAGACGGCGAAGACCGTATTCCTGCCCAGCCGCAACAATGGCGTCGTAGACCTTGGCGGCATCAGCCTTTGGCCCCTGCAACTCGAACCCAATCTCGCCCGACATGCCCTGACGCAGAGCCAGCATTCGGCAACCGGCGATTTCAATCTCAGCGGAGTGCATGAATTTCACGTCGCGCAACGATTGACCCGAGACCTGCTCAATCAACGAAAGAGCGGTAGGACCAGCGACCTGGAAATTGAATCCATCTTGGGCTTCAGAGACTACGTTGTAGTTGCCGTTTCGGCGAACGTAGTCGACCCAAAAAGTGCCACGCCCGAACAGAAGAAACTCGTCCTCAGCAAGACGAGTAAGAATGCCCTCTGCAATCACCTTCCCGGCTTGAGTTGTGTGGGTCACATGCTTCGATTGCAGGATATCGAATTTCTCAAAGCTATTAACGGAGGTATCAGAGAAGAGCTTGAGCGCATCAGGACCTTTGAACTTTCGCTCCCATAGAAACGACCAGTCACCAATCGAACAGGTCTGTTTCCAGGACATGCTTTCGTCGATCCAGTCAGTGTATTCGGGCTGCCCCCAGCGGCTGGTGAAGTACCCTTCTGGCGTTTTGCGCATGCCATTAGTGCTCATGAATTAACTCCTGACTTATTTTTATTGGCGTGATCAATCGGCAAAGACGACGGTTCGCTGACCGTTCGCAATTAGTCGATCCTCAAGGAAAAGCAACACCGCGCGAGAAAGCACTCGGCGCTCGATATCTCGCCCTTTGCGTACGAGGTCCTCAGCGGAATCTCGATGGCTTACTCGCTCAACGTCTTGCTCGATGATCGGACCTTCATCCAGGTCGGCAGTGACGAAATGAGCAGTTGCCCCGATGAGCTTTACGCCACGGGTATGAGCTTGGTGATAGGGCTTTGCCCCTTTGAAACCAGGCAAAAAGCTGTGGTGGATATTGATGCACCGGCCCGACAGAAAGACCGAGAGATCATCAGAAAGAATTTGCATGTACCGAGCCAGCACCACTAAATCAGCTTGGCTCTCAGTCACAATCTTCTTGACCTGCGCCTCTTGCGAAGACTTGGTTTCTGCGGTTACAGGCAAGTAATGGAAAGGAATATCGCCAACCAGACTTACACTTAACGACTCGCGGGGGTGATTGGAAATAATACCCACAACATCCATATTCAACTCACCTAAACGATGACGATAAAGCAAGTCACCCAAGCAATGGTCAAACTTAGACACCATAATTACAACTTTTTTACGATCAGTACGCGCTCTAAACCACCATTCCGCATTGTATTTTTCAGCAACGCCTGAAAAAGTGTTTTTAACGTCATTCACTGCGGGCTCATCTATTTCAACAGCCACGCGCATGAAGAACTTTTTACTTTCCTCATCGTTAAACTGTTCTGCTTCAACTATATTCGCCCCATGCTTGAAGAGGTAGGTAGTAACCTCAGAAACAATCCCAGGAGCGTCCAGGCAGGCAAGCGAAAGCACGTATTGATTGTTTTTATTCACGATTGATTTCACCAACAGTCTCAGTTATATTTGGCATTTGAATGTCTCAAGCAATCACCTTCCGAAATTTCGGAAATGATTTAAGCTGATCGCTCACGGCGTCATGCGAGGCGCAGAACACATGAAAGAAAAAGCCAAGACCGATAAGGCTTCGCAACCTTCCCTCTGCCGAGCACATGTATTCCCTATGTGGCAATACCGTACGATATGTGCAAGAAGTTGAGAATCCCTTAAAAAACAATAAGAGATATAAGCAAGATGGATATCAGAAGGCTCGACCTGAATTTGCTGCTTTTGCTGGATGAGCTGAATAGAGAACAGAACCTTTCGGCGGCGGCGCGACGCCTAGGGATGAGCCAGCCTATGGCGAGTGCCAGCTTGCGGCGCCTGCGTGATTACTTCGAAGATCCGCTATTTCAGTCCACTGGACGAGGGATGCGACCTACCCCTTTTGCCCTTTCAATTGCGGCAGCCGTCTCTGGCGTTTTGGAATCGATAAAGACGGACATCCTCTCGAAACCTGCCTTCAGACCCGCTGATAGCGATAGGCTTTTCACCATTAGCACCTCTGACATCGGAGCGCTTATCTTCGTCCCACCGATCCTAAGGCGTCTGGGCGAGGACGCCCCGCATACCGATCTTCGATGCGTATCCCTACCACATCAGCAGCTAGAGACGGCACTGGAACAAGGCGGTGTTGACCTTGCCATAGGCTACTTCCCCGACCTTTCTGGCACCTTCATTGGCACTCAGGATCTCTTCGACCATTCGTTCACCTGCATTGTGCGCAGGGATCATCCAACGATTAAGGACTCTCTGACCCTAGAGCAGTTTTTGGGTGCAGATCATTTAGTGGTGAACCAAGAAGGTCGAAGCCAAGAGATTTTTGAACACTATTTGAGAGAGCTGAAATTACATCGACGCATCCACTTGGAGGTTCCGCACTTCATGAGCGTCCCCCAACTGATAGCCAGTACAGACATGATTGCTACGGTACCGTTATCACTAGGCATTTGGTTTGCCAGCAATCAGATCAAATTACTGCCACCGCCCGTTGAAGTTCCAAAGTTCGAGCTAAAGCTTCATTGGCACAAGAGAATGGAAGAGGAGCCTTCGGTAAGCTGGTTGAGACAGGTTGTTCATGAAGAGTTGAAAAATCTGGACCCTTCCTTGGCCATGTCACCGACTTATGCCGAACGAAAAAAAACAAACTGAAGGAGCTTTCATCTTGACTAACAAGGAACGAAGAAAACCTGCAACGCTAAGAGCCGAGCAACAGCAAGAAACTCGCGACCGCCTAGTCAAGGCGACAATGGAGACAATTAGTTCTAAAGGCTACCAGAGTGCAACTATCGACAACATAACCTCTTATGCTGGAACCGGGCGCGCTACGTTTTACCTGCATTTCCGCAGCAAACCAGAAGCACTGATGGCAGGCTGGCAAGAAATCTATATGCCGCAAATGCTGTCGCTTTTACTGAAGCTTGACGGAATTTCTCCGGCATCGATGGCAGATATTGAAAACTGGGTATCATCACTTGTTAGCTTTTGGGAAAACAGCAGATCTATCGCTCTTGCGTCCAACGAAGCGATTGCCCTTGAGCCTGAACTCGCGAAAGAGTGGTTCAAGAGAATCTGGGAAGTTTCCTCGCAGCTGCCTTCATGGTCGGAGCGCAATAACCATAAAATTGAAGATGCCAGGCTTCGTTTATTTATGCTTGGCACTTATACAGAGCACGTATTAATGATGTGGCTAGGCGGATCGGCACCGGTTAGTCGGACTCAAATCATCCAATCGCTCGCGACACAATGGTCTACGGAGTTCGGCTATCAAATGGCTTGCCTCTAGTTAAACTAACACAATCAAGGAGTTCGTTATTAATACTTCTAAAGCAGTTCTTGGCAGATAGCCGAATCACAAACTGCAGTCCGGATCTGTCGAGCACCAGCAACCAAAGGCCAGTGCTCGACGAGTCGCATCCAAAGCCACTCCTCTGTCAATACGCTACCGACGGTCGCAGGCACAACGACAATACCGAGCACTGCCAATGTACCAAATCACTCTGCCTGCGCGGCTGCTCACGCCGCGCACCCTCGCCTCCCGGTCACTTATAGCGGGAAAGCGCTGATACCGATCGGGCACCCACTCAAACTCAATCGCGCCTTGGATCGGCTCTATCGTTGGCCGTACAAAGTCATCTCGAAATATGGCGGCGGCAGCACATATTACCGCCATCCAAGGCCATGGCAGCGAAAGATCCAGCGCCTTGTCTATACTGCCGTTGAGCATATCGGAAGGCCACCGAACTGCAGGAAGGCTTGGTGCAATCGCAGACGCTGCGCATCGACGGCCACTGGAGGCAGTAGAGGGCGTACGCCATGTAATCGCCGAACGGCTGACCGACTTTACTTCGCCGCTGACCGGCCTGGATGTACGCAGCTGGGACTTGCAGGTGGCGGCTGATACGAACACCGAGCAGCAGATCCCGAACGCGAAAGTGCTCGGGATATGTCACATAGGCATTCAACGTCTCCTTCGACTCGAATTCCGAATCGAGTACCGCGTCGCAGCTTTGTTCGAAGTGGCCATAGTCGATGCCAACCTCGATGTGCAGTACTCCCGGTATACGCCCACGTAGCTCTTCGAGCAGTGCCTTTACCCGGCCTGCCCTCTCGGGGCGCTCCGCAGAACTTCCCCCAGGTACTTTCCACAGGCGAAGCACCTGCCTATTAGATAGTAAGGGGTTCATTCTTGGTCGAGGGACTCCTCCCCCAGTTCTTCCCATAACTCTTCGGCGAGATGGAACGCCGCGTTGGCGGCGGGGATACCACAGTAAATGGCGCTCTGCATCAAAAGCTCCTTGATTTCATCTCGGGTAACACCATTGTTCTTCGCCGCACGAAGGTGCAGCCGCAACTCACCCTCGCGATTCATACCGATCAGCATCGCAATAGTGATCAGGCTGCGTGTATGGCGTGGCAACCCCGGCCGAGTCCAGATATCACCCCACGCGTGGCGAGTGATCATCTCCTGGAACTCTTCATTGAAAGCAGTGAGATTATTCAGGCTGCGATCAACGTGAGCATTGCCAAGAACCGCTCGACGCACTTGCATTCCCGCTGCGTAGCGCTCTTTCTCATCCATCATCTAATCCTCATGCGTGAGCCAGCGCCCCAAGGCACGCTCTTCATAAACCAAAGTGGAAGTGACACGTCAGGACAGGAGACGCCTATGCTCTGCGAGCGCCCTTTCAACCCATGTGCTGGCCTGGCCAAGATACTGGCTCGGGTCCAGTATCCGGTTCAGCTCCTCGGGCTCTAGGTACGCGCCGATCTGCTCGCTACTATCCAACACCTCACGTAAGCCTTGCCCTGTCTCTACCGCTCGCTTACAGCATTGCTCGACCAGATGGTGGGATGCGTCCCGCCCGATGTGACGGGCCAATGCGATGCTCACCGACTCGGCCAGAACCAAACCGTGGGTGAGATTGAGGTTGACGCCCATTCGAGACTCATCGACCTGCAGATCTGCAATGGCCACCAGAGCCTGGTGCAAGGAGCCAGAGACGAGGCAGCAGAGTTCGGGCAGGGTCTCCCATTCGGCGTGCCACAGCCCCAGACTCCGCTCATGCTCGTGAGGCATGGCTGAAAGCATGGTCGCCACAAGCCCAGGAGTCCGGATCGCCGCGCCTATCATTACCGCAGCGCCTACCGGGTTCCGCTTGTGCGGCATCGTAGACGAGCCACCCTTGCCAGGTGCCGCGGGCTCGAAGACCTCGCCGACCTCCGTCTGCATCAGCAAACTCAGATCTCGTCCCAGCTTTCCCAGACTGCCGGCAAGCTGCCCAAGCCAACAGGCAAGTTCGGCCAGACGATCACGCTGGGTGTGCCAGGGCTGCTCAGGAAGCGACAACCCAAGCTCTCTCGCAAGCGCCGACGCGACAGCAAACCCATCGTCTCCCAGCGCGGCGAGACTGCCGGAGGCACCTCCGAACTGAAGGACTAGCAGCCTGGGTTTCAGCTCGAGCAGCCGTTGCCGATGGCGTGTCACTGCTCCCAGAAAACTGGCCATCTTCATTCCCAAGGTGACCGGTGTGGCATGTTGAAGCCAGGTACGACCAACCATCGGCGTGCAGGCATAGCGCAGGGACTGGGCGGCCAGGTCGTTGGCCAGGCAACGCAGGCCAACCTCCAGCAGCTCAATCGCATCCCGCAGTTGCAGAACCAAGCCCGTATCCATGGCATCCTGGCTTGTAGCGCCCAGATGCACATAGCGCTCTGCCTCAGCGTTTGTTCCAGCAATGTATTGCCCCAGTCGTTTGATGAGCGGGATTGCAGAGTTGCCTGCCACCCCTATCGCGATTGCCAGCTCCTCGTAGTCATAGAGTTCGGCTCGGCAGGCCCCTTC
Source organism: Pseudomonas sp. MPR-R2A5 (assembly GCF_058793055.1). Lineage (NCBI taxonomy): Bacteria > Pseudomonadati > Pseudomonadota > Gammaproteobacteria > Pseudomonadales > Pseudomonadaceae > Pseudomonas > Pseudomonas sp. MPR-R2A5. Next base: position 94,329 of record NZ_JBXAFK010000011.1, on the reverse strand, counting down.
TATGACCGTCACCAGTTCGGGGGGAACCAGGCCAACCTCCGCCTCGGCCCGCGCAAGGGCAGCCTCGAAGTCGAGCATTCCCTGCACGCGTCCTTGGTCACTGAAAATGGCCCGCATTGCGGGGCTGCTGAAATAGGCGTCGAAGAGTTGAGTGCTCATTGGTATCGGCAAGCTCCTTGGCGGTGATAGCGACATCGGCGCAGTACAACTTCCTCAGAAATCGAAGAACACCGTCTCCCCCTCTCCCTGGATCCGAATATCGAAACGATAGGCCGTCTTCCCCTCGACCTCACAACGTCGGGCGACAAGCGTCTCACGCCGTTGCGGCTGCTCAATCAGATTCAGCACCGGGTCAGCGGCATTGGCCTCCAGCTCATCGGAGAAATACAACCGCGTCTGCAGGTGAATGTTGATACCTCGAGCGAACAGGGAAACGTTGATATGGGGTGCCATGGGAATCCCTGCTGCGTTCAATACCACGCCCGGTTTGATCGTTGTCAGCGTCCACTCGCCGGCATCGAAGGTCGTGGCCGTGCGCCCGAATCCGTTGAACGGTTTTTCAAGATCGAAGTGGGAGTCATAACGCCCTTGGTGGTCGGCCTGCCAGAACTCGAGAAACGAGTCGCGAACCAGGTGGCCGTTGCCATCGAACACTTGACCTATCAGCACGACGTGCTCTCCAGGGGCTTCTGGCTTGGCCAGTTGGTTCCAGATCTCCTGGGGACGTGGGGGATTGCCAGCCGCGGCAAGCGCGAGTCCGATGTGCACATAGGGTCCTGCGGTTTGCGACGGGGTTTCCGGAAGCAATTGAGTCGGCATCGTGGAGTCTCCTCAGCGGTTTTCGAAATGGGTTCGGCGCTGACCGCGCAACACGATGTCGAATCGGTAAGCCAAGCAATCCATGGGGTTGGCCGCACTCATGTCGAGCTTGGCAATGAGCGTTTGAATCGCCTCAGGGTTGGCAATCGACTTCACGATCGGGCACAAAGGAATCAGCGGATCGCCCTCGAAGTACAGCTGGGTGATCAGGCGGGTCGAGATGGATGGGCCGCTGATGGAGAAGTGGATGTGGGCGGGGCGCCAGTCATTCGGACCATTACGCCACGGGTACGGGCCGGGCTTGATGGTGCGGAAGCTGTAGTCCCCATCCTGATTGGTGCGGGCTCTTCCTACCCCACCGAAATTGGGATCTAGTGGTGCAAGATAGCGATCATTCTTGTGCCGATAGCGACCACCGGCATTCGCCTGCCACATCTCCACCAACGTATTGGGAATCGGCTTACCGTACTGATCGAACACCCGCCCCGAAACGATGATTCGCTCACCGATTGGCAGGCCACCGTAGTTGAAGTTGAGCAGCAGGTCGTTGTCGTACTGCCCCATCTGCAGATGAGAGAAGTCCGGCCCCGTGGTCTCGGAAACCGACTGCGGGATGCTGACCAAGGCTTGCCGCGGTGAACGAGCGATCGAAGTCTTGTAGTCAGGAGTGAAGGCTTTGGGATGCCAGTTGCGATCACGGATCACAAAGCGGCTGTCAGGAGTATCGGACATGCCCGTTTCCTCTTGTTCGAATGGGTGGGCCTCACCACTGGTGGCGATTGACGCCAAGTCTCGACGAAAGGAAGCGGATTGAATAATGAAAAGCTAGGCCCCATCCATAACCAAAAGGTTATTGATGGAGCGTATCGCGGTAGGTCTGCGAAGCCGCGCGCAGAGCCTCACAGCACCATTGCGCAGTCAGGGGCATCGGTACCGTCGGATTGCTGCAGATTCCCACCGAGCCACCTGGTTCCTGAAGGCCCGGATCGAGTACCTCGAGGTCTCCCCGCTCAAGGTCATGGCGAACCGCATCCTGCGGAGCAATCCAAACTGCATTGCTGGTAAGGACATATCGCCGGCTCAGCGCAACCGACAGAGTCTCCAGGCGTTGCCGAGGAGCGCCCACTCCAAGCTGAACATACAAGCTATCCGCGTGGCGTCGAATCGTGGTCCCGGTCAATGGCAAGACCGCTGGATATTCACACAACGCCGTTCTGGCGTCGGCCGAACCGTTCAGCAGAGGATGTTGTGGTCTGACGACTAGAACCATTGCTTCGCTGTAGAGATGCTCGAACGCGAGCCCCTCGATCTGGGGGCTATCCGTCATCCGACCGACCACAAGGTCGAGATCGCCCATCCGGAGTTGGCTCAGCAGGTAGCTACTGGGGCCAGTCACAACGCTCACGACCAGCGTTGGATGCTCCGAATGAAGGGCCCGAACGACATCAGGCAACAGAGAACTCTCAACCGTTGAAAGCACCCCCAGGCGAACGAGGCCCCCTTCTAGTTCGCCACTTCTCAGGCTCTGCACCCCCTCACGCAGGGCCTGAACACTGGGCCCTGCATAGCGAAGGAAGGTAAAGCCTGCACTTGTGAGAGCGGCTCCACTCTTGCTGCGCTCGAACAGGGCCACGCCAAGCAATTGTTCCAGCTCCTTCAGCGTTTTCGATACCGCCGGCTGGCTGATCGCCAGAGTCTCTGAAGCACGCGCAAGACTGCCCCGATGCGCCACCGCGAGGAAGCACTGCAGATGACGAAATTTGATTCGGGTGTCGATGTTCATCGTGTGCCGCGCAACCTCTTCGAACCAGGTACCAATTCAGCGCCCCATAGCTCAGGAGACGCTTTGGCTCATCGCGCTGTCAACATCGCACGGAATCTACCACGCCCGCCTGGATAGCCTCATATTGGCGTTACAGAAAATTCAAAGGCCGTCGAGAAGGAAGCCCAAGACCTTCTGGCTGAAGGCGTCGCAGGCCTGCACGTTGGACAGGTGAGCGGCCTCGAACTCCACCAGCTCAGCACCTGCGATGCGCGCCTGCATGAAGCGACCGTGCTCCGGCGTGGTCACCGCGTCGGCCGTGCCGCAGACGATCAGCGTCGGCGCGCCGATGGCGGCGATCTGTTCGCTGAAATCGGCATCACGCACCGCCGCGCAGTTGGCGGCGTAGCCCTGGGGCGAGGTCAGCGCCAGCATGCCGACCACCGGCTCGACCCTGGCTGGCTCGGCGCTGGCGAATGCGGCGGTGAACCAGCGTGAAACGGACGCATCGCGCAGGTCACGCATGGCCTGCTCGCCACCGGCCAGCACCGTGTCGATACGCGGGTTCCACACATCCGCATTGCCGATCTTCGCCGCGGTGTTGCACAGCACCAGGCGCTGGATACGCTCGGGCGCGTTGAGCGCCAGCCACTGACCGATCAGCCCGCCCATCGACAGCCCACAGAAAGACACCCGGGTGATGTTCAGCGCATCCAGCAGGGCCAGCACGTCGTGGCCCAGTTGCTCGATGCTGTAGGGACCCGCGCTGACCAGCGAGCGACCGTGGCCACGGGTGTCGTAGCGCAACACGCGAAAGCGTTCGGCGAACGCCGGGAGCTGCGCGTCCCACATATGCAGGTCGGTACCCAGGGAGTTGCACAGCAGCAGCACCGGCGCATCAGCCGGGCCATCCAATTGGTAGTTCAGGTCGCCATCGGCGAGGTGGACAACAGGCACGGAAAAACTCCTTCAGAGGTTAGCAGGCGGTGCGAACGGCGCACTCTGCGGATTGGCGCGCGCCGCAGGGGTTCAGACCCGCTCGATGGCCAGCGCCAGACCCTGGCCGACGCCCACACACATGGTCGCCAGGCCGAGCCGGCCGCCGCTTTTCTCCAACTGGTGCAAGGCCGTCTGCACCAGGCGCGTACCACTGGCACCCAGCGGATGGCCCAGGGCGATGGCCCCGCCGTTGGGGTTGACCCTGGCACTGTCGTCGGCCAGCCCGAGATCGCGGGTCACGGCCAGGCCCTGGGCGGCGAAGGCTTCGTTGAGTTCGATCACGTCGAAATCGTGGATGCTGATTTTCAGGCGGTCGAGCAGTTTACGCACCGCCGGCACCGGACCATAACCCATGACGCGCGGTGCCACACCGGCACTGGCCATGCCCAGTACCCGCGCCCTGGGGGTGAGGCCGTGGATCTTCACGGCTTCGGCGCTGGCCAGGATCATCGCGGCCGCGCCGTCGTTGACCCCCGAGGCGTTGCCGGCGGTGACGCTCTTGCCCTCGCCGTTGACCGGTTTGAGCCTGGCCAGGGCATCCGGGGTGGTATCCGGGCGCAGGTGCTCGTCCTTGTCGACTATGGTGTCGCCCTTGCGACCCTTGATGATCACCGGGACGATTTCCTCGGCGAAGAAACCTTCGGCCTGGGCGCGACCGGCCCGCTGCTGGCTGCGCAGGGCGAAGGCATCCTGATCGGCGCGACTGATGCGGTAGTCGTCCGCCACGTTGTCGGCGGTCTGCGGCATGGCGTCCACGCCGTACTGCGCCTTCATCAGCGGGTTGATGAAGCGCCAGCCGATGGTAGTGTCCTCGATCTTCTGGTTGCGGCCAAACGCCGTGTCGGCCTTGCCCATGACATAGGGCGCGCGCGACATCGACTCGACGCCGCCGGCGATGGCCAGCTCCATCTCGCCGCTGGCGATGGCACGGAAGGCGCTGCCCACCGCGTCCATGCCTGAGGCGCAGAGGCGGTTGAGGGTCACTCCCGGCACCGTCTCCGGCAGGCCGGCCAACAGCAGGGCCATGCGCGCGACGTTGCGGTTGTCCTCGCCGGCCTGGTTGGCGCAGCCCATAAAGACTTCGTCGATAGCGGCCAGATCCAGGCCGGGATTACGCTCGACCAGCGCCCTTAACGGCACGGCGGCCAGATCGTCGGCACGCACCGTTGCCAGGCCGCCGCCAAAGCGACCAATGGGCGTGCGGATGGCGTCGCAGATAAAGACGTCGCGGCTCATTCCTCACCTCCGGCCTGGCCGTGGGCCGCGGCGGTACGCGCTTCCAGGGCACGCAGGGCATCCAGTTCATGGGCCTGCGGGGCCTCGGTCTCGGCTACCTGAGCGGCGAAGCGAATCTGCCAGCCGGTGGCCTCGATGATCTGCTCGCGGCTCACCCCAGGATGGATGGAAGTGACCACGAACTCCTTGCTGCCGGCTTCCGGCTCCATGATGCACAGGTCGGTGATGATCGCCACCGGCCCCTCCCCCGGCAGGCCCAGACGCTGGCGGTGGTCGCCGCCCTCGCCATGGCCGACCGAGGTGATGAAGGCCAGCTTGTCGACGAAGGTGCGGTAGCCCTGCTTGAGGATGATGAACACCTTCTTCGCGCTGCCGGCGATCTCCGGCGCACCGCCGGCACCCGGTAGGCGCACTTTCGGATTGTGATAGTCGCCGATCACCGTGGTGTTGATATTGCCGAACTTGTCGACCTGGGCCGCGCCAAGGAAGCCGACGCCGATGCGCCCGCCCTGCAGCCAGTAGCGGAAGATCTCGCCGGTGGGCACCACGGTGTCGGCGGTCTCGGCCAGTTCGCCATCGCCGATGGACAGCGGCAGCACGCTGGGCTTGGCCCCGATCGGGCCGGACTCATAGATCAGGGTGACATCCGGCGCATGGGTCAGGCGCGCCAGGTTGGCGGCCTTGGACGGCAGGCCGATGCCGACGAAGGTCACGTCGCTGTTGCCGAGGCGGCGCGCGGCGGCCACGGTCATCATTTCATTGGTGCTGTAGGCGCTCATTATTTGGCCTCCGCAGTCTTGGATTGGGCAATCGCGGCTTGATAGGCGGCGAAATCGGCGGTGCCACGGATATAGGTATCGATCCAGGCGAGGAAGCTGTCGCGATCACGGGCGATGGCGTCCCAGGCCTGGTAGAAGCGGTTGTCGCGCTCGTAGTAACCGTGGGCGTAGGACGGATGCGCGCCACCCGGCACCAGGCACACGGCGCTCAAGGCCCAGCCCGGCAGCACGCAGGCGTTCATCGGCGCGTTCAGCTCATCGACGATTTCTTCGACTGTGACGATGGCGCGCTTGGCCGCCAGGGCTGCCTCCTTCTGCACGCCGAGGATGCCCTGGATCAGTACGTTGCCCTTGCGGTCGGCCTTCTGCGCATGGATCACGGTCACGTCCGGGCGCACGCTGGGCACCGCAGCCAGCACTTCGCCGGTGAACGGGCAGGTCACCGACTTGATCACCGGATTGACCTTGGGCAGGTCGGAGCCGGCGTAGGCGCGCAGCACCGCGAACGGCAGGCCGGAGGCACCGGCGACATAGGCGTTGGCCATATCCGCATGGCTGTGTTCCTCGATTTCCAGGGGCTGCGGCCAGCCCTTCTCCACTGCGTCGCGCAGGCGGTGCAGCGAGCCCACACCAGGGTTGCCCCCCCAGGAGAACACCAATTTCCTGGCGCAACCGGCACCGATCAGCAGGTCGTAGACCAGATCCGGGGTCATGCGGATCAGGGTCAGGTCCTTGCGGCCTTGACGGATGATTTCGTGGGATGCGGCAGTCGGGATCAGGTGGGTGAAGCCTTCGAGGGCGATGCTGTCGCCATCGTGGACGAAGCGTTGCACCGCTTCGCGCAGGGAGAGGAGTTCAGCCATGGTAGTTCTCTTAATAGTAACGAGGCGTAATGACCAAGTTACTGTAGCCCTCCCCGGCAAACAATCCGATAATCGACCATATGTTCGATTATCGAACAGATATTGCCCTTCAGTTTCAATGAAACAGCTTGGCGCTCAACTCCTGACTGGCCTCAAGCAGCACCGGCAGGAAGTGTACCTCCAGCTCCTGGCGACTGACCCTTCCAACATGAACTCCCACATTCAGCGCGGCCAACACCTGGCCGGCGGAATCCTTGAGCGGCACGGCTACCGAACGCAGCCCCATCTCCAGCTCCTGATCGATTATCACCCACCCCTGCTGGCGGATCTCGGCGATGCTCGCCCGTAGCCCCTCGGGCGTATCCAAGGTACGGCTGGTCTTGACCTGCAGGTTGGTGCCGGCAAGGTAGTCCTCTAGGGCTTGGTCGCAGAGACCGGCCAGAAGAATGCGTCCCATCGAGGTGCAGTAGGCCGGCAGCCGGCTACCGACGCTGAGATCGACCGAGATCAGTCGCTGCGGAGTGGCCGAGCGAGCAATGTAGAGAACCTCACCGCCATCCAGGGTGGCCATGGAACAGGCCTCGTGGAGCTGCTCGCTGATGCGGTCGAGAATTGGCTGGGCAGCAATCGCCATCGGCGTCGATGATAGATAGGCATGGCCAAGCGTGAGCACCTTGGGCAACAGCGAGTAGGTTCGCCCGTCGCTGGTGACATATCCAAGTTTGATCAAGGTATGCAAACAGCGGCGCACAGAGGCCCGGGAAATATCTGTACGATGGCTAATCTGAGCGATGGTCAAGTGACGCTTGCGCTCCTGAAAGGCATGAATAACCGCCAAGCCACGAGCCAGAGAAGTCATGAAATCAGGATCACCAGTCAGAGCATTGATACGCCCTGCTGGCGAAGCCGTAGTAGGAGACTCCATGGACGGCGGTAGCGGGAGCTCATTACTCATAGTCAAATTCCATTCCATTTTCTCCGGTGAAAATCGCACGATTGTCGGGCAGCAACTTGACTGCCGCAACCGAACCCTCACCGTCCACCTGACAGTGAGATCTCCGTTGCTGGCACGAGATCCATTCCTGCTAGCGCAAGCAGACCTCAGTACTGCTGGTCAGGTACCTGCATCAGGCAGGTTTCTGCACCAGCGGCGGCCGATGGGGCCTCACCGCTTCTGAATCTAACCACCTTTGCCGACGCCCAGGAGAAATCGGACACGCCGATTTTCGATTCTTTGTCGTGCTTCACGCCCGACTGCGCTCGACTGGCGTTGCAAGTCGGTAGCCACGGTCCTCAAGGCTACGGCGCTGCATTGCCGCGCTGACCATTCCCGTTCGCCCCACATCCTTACGCGAACAGCCACCGCCAAGGCGATGGCGGATGCCCTGTTCATCCCGACACCACCATCGTCCACGGAGGGAAAACCCTCCACGGGCACACCTCCGAACTCTTCCACGGAGGTCAACCCCATGCTCACATCCCTAGCCCGCATCGACTCCCTGGCAAAACCCTGTCCTTCATCGGTCCTCGACCACGAGAACCGCATCATCGCGCAGGCCATTGAGCTGCTGGAGCGCCGGTTATTCACCAACGGTCCCCAACTGCTGAACCCGGAGGCCGTCAGCGACTATCTGCGTCTGAAACTGATGCCGGAACCCAGCGAAGTGTTCGTCGCCGTATTCCTGTCCGCAAAGCATCAGTTCATCGTCTGTGAAACGCTGTTCAGGGGCACCATCGATGCCGCTCAAATTCATCCTCGCGTCGTTGTTCAGCGGGCCCTTATCCATAACGCCTCGGTCCTGATAGTGGCTCATCAACATCCATCAGGCTGCTCCGCCCCCTCATCCGCGGATGAACGACTGACCCAGCGCCTGAAAAGTGCGCTGGACTGCGTGGATGTGCGGTTGCTGGATCACTTCATCGTAGGCCTGGGCGAGCCGTACTCGTTCGCCTCGAATGGCCTGCTGTAGTTCCTCGCCGCCGCGCGGTGCAATCCTCTCCCCACCTGCACGGGGTCGGCCGCCCACTCGGGCGAGCCGCCCCGCGCGCCTGCTTATCTCGGCTCAGTAACCCCTGGCTCCCGCGCTGTTATCCGGCTCGCGATTAAATCGGAGCACCGCGATTCCCGTTTGTTTGTCGTCGTGCCCCCTGCCGTCAAGTCAACTGCCAGCACCACCCACTTCACGGTAGTTCGACATGCCCGCGCCGCTGCCTTACCTGCCCCCACTGCTTTGCGCCGCGCTGCTCGGCCCACTGGCGCAGGCCGACGACATTATCGTCGTCACCGATAGCCAGCACCCGTTACACGCCACCAGCGACGTTCGGCTTATCGAGCTGGATCAGCCGGCTCGCATCAAGGCCGAGCTGGGTGCCCATCTACCTGCCGACCCCGCACGCGGTTCAGCCCTCGTGCAGCAGCGACTGAAAGACGGCGGCAACGCTCTACAGGCGCGCCTTGGCACGGCTTACCAAGGCGTGGTGGATGCCTGGAGCCTGGGCGTTACCACGATCCCTGCGGTGATCGTGGACCGCCATTATGTGGTTTATGGCGAGCCGGACGTCGCCAAAGCGGTTGCGCTCATCGAAGCGCACTGGAGGACGCAGCCATGATGCGCTCTCCCCGTCTGCGCGCCGGCATCGCCGCCATCCTGCTGGCGACGGGAACCCCGTCGTTCGCGCTCAACACGTCGTCTATCACCTCCTCGACGCTTTCGCCGGACTGCCTGGAATACAAGGTTGTCGGAATCTGCTTCTGGCTGTTCTGTACGAACTTCGGTTGTTCCGTGGAAACCTCGGTCAAGGTCAGGCACTACGTACCCGACGCGGTTGTGTCCAGCTACTCGAACACTGGCGCGAATCCCTGGGTGGAAGTGCAGTCGATGAGCCGCCCCAACGCCACGGCAAAAGCCGGCGGCGACGGCACCACGAACGAGGACCACGAAAACAACCTGGCGAAATTCAAGAACGCTGACGTCATTGGCCACCCCGGCGGCTACGTGTTCGGCCAGTTTGTGTCGTCGTCCGGCTACGCCTGCGAGGGTGCCGGTACCGCCTTCATGCCTTACCTGTTGAGCACCCTCGATACCGTCGCGTGGCGCTACAACATCCCCGAGATGGTTTATCCGGAAGCACTTGTCCCCGGCATGCGCGAGATCGGCAGTCGCACTGGCCTCAACCTCTGGGGCAACGTCTATCCACGGGGCGGTTTCCTGCACCAGAGCGACGACTACATGGCCGGTGCAGTGGTGGCCCAACGCGCCGGGGATATCGTCACCCGCAGCGGCCAGATTCACGTCTACCAACCCCTGCTCGCTGACGCCGAGGACGGCTATTGGCCTGCAGGCGAGCTGGTCGAGAGCGATGCGCAGACGGGCAAGTGGCAGGAACTGACGCCGACGCTCTCCCGCACCTGTGCGGTCTTCCCCCACACCGAAGGTCGTGTACAGGCGCAGCAAGGCGATTACGCCTGGGCGCTGTGGCGGCCCTACAGCTGCTGCGAACGCGAAGGCCAGGTGTTTCTTGGCAGCGTCGATTTCTTCTGAGGCAGGCCATGATGATCCGTTGGTCCTCCTCGCCCTCCGAAACGCTGCGCCCCGCCCTGCTGGCCACCGTCCTGGCGCTGACCTGCGCCAGTGCTTCGGCCCAGACCAGCGTCAACCAGTACGGCGTGCAACACCAGGGCTCCGTGATTGGTGACGACGTGCTGTATTCGATCGGCGGCGGTCGCGCCGTGTCGATGTCGCCCGTCTCCAACATGCGCGCCATTGGCGTTGGCATCGGCTGGAACAGCAACCTGATCTGCGGCGATATGTCGATCTCCACCACCATCCAGAACCAGCTAAACGGCATCACCAATGGCTTCCAGACGATCATGTCGAACGTGATCCAGAACGCCACCGCCGCCGTAGCATCGCTGCCGGCACTGATCATTCAGAGGGCGGACCCCGGACTCTATAACCTGCTGACTAACGGCATCCTGCAGGCACGGCTCGACTTCGACCGCTCCAAGCTGACCTGCCGTGCAATGGCGGAAAAAATGGCCGACGTGGCCGGTGGCCAGGTTGGATGGAGCCAGATCGCAGACGGTATGGTGCTCAAGCAGGCCGTCGCCAGCACTGATGCCGTATCGGCCATCGAACAGACCGAAACGAGTCGCGGCAATGAAGGGGTGACCTGGGTCGGCGGCGAAAATGCCGGAGGTTCCGGGCAGCGCCCGATTCGCGTCGTCAGCGATGTGGTCAGTGCGGGCTACAACCTAGTCAACGGGCGCGATGTCGACGACACCAGTTCAATCGCTCCCGGCAACTGCGGCGGCAATCTGACCTGCGAGACCTGGAACTCGCCCGCGGCAGCCTCTGCGTGGGCTGTACGAGTGCTGGGCGAACAGGAACAACGCACCTGCGAAACCTGCACCAAGACCGTGACCACACCGGGGGTCGGCCTGACCCCGCTGATTCAAGAAGAGTACGAAACCAAGCTCGAAGCCCTGCAGGAACTGATCACCGGCAGCCGCTCCCTGAGCCTCGATAACCTGCAGGCGGCCGGCAGCGCTTCGCTGCCGATCACGCGCGGCGTGATCGAGGCGCTGCGCGATGAGCCCGACCAAGACATCCTGGCGCGACGCCTCGCTTCGGAAATCGCCCTGTCCAGCGTGCTCGAAAAAGCACTGCTGCTGCAGCGCACCCTGCTGACTGGGCGTAAAGAGCCGAACGTCGCAGCCAACGAGCTGGCGCAAAAAGCGGTTTCACACGAAAGCGATCTGCTCGACCGCGAGATCCACAACCTGAAAACCGAGCTGGAGCTGCGTCGCGAGCTGGCAAGCAATTCGCCCACCGCCATCATCCAGCGACACAGCGCACGCTCTACCGGCTCTCGCTCCATCTACGAGGGCGACCCGATTCCCGACCGGCTCGATCAGTTGCAGCGACCGCCGAGTGGTGGAGGCCCCCCATGAGCATGAGCACGGAGCGACCACAGCGCAGGCTGCGGCGCGCAGGCCTGGTGCTGCTGTGGGTCATCCTGCTGCTGGTGGCGGCAGTCGCCGCCAATGTCGTGGGCATCCACCTGACCGGTGGCATCGAGGGCTGGCAGCAATGGCTGACGGCGTATACCGGTCATTTCCTGGCCTGGCGGCTGTTGCTCTATGCCGGCACAGCCTGGGGCTGGCTCTGGATGCGCCGCCGTGTGCTGGCACGCGAGCCCGGCGCTCGGCTGCGCCTGCTGCGAGCCGAAATTGCTGCCATCGTCGCGATAGCGGCCTTGGAAGTCAGCCAGATGACTGGGGGCTGGACACGATGACCCTCTACACGACCGATTACTTGGAGTATTACCTGACGCTCGTTTCCTGGGTTGTCCATAACGGTATCTGGGCCGTCCTGGTCGCCAGCGGCGTATTCGCCATCCCATTCCTCGCCATCGTGCTTCAGGAATGGCTCAAGGCCCGTGCCGAAGGTGCCGACGAAGGCAACAAAGGCGCGCTGTCGGCCGTGCGCATCGAGAACCGAATCTTCGTGGCAATCGTGGTCATCCTGTTCGCCGGCGTACCGTTCATCGACGTGGATTTCAACACGCTCCAGTTCGATCGCAGCCGCTCGGCTCAATGCCAGGTGAACGTCCCGCTGCCAGCTGAGACGGGCTGGTCGCGGTCCTTCAGCACCCTCAACAACCAGTCCGCGAAGTTGCCGGTGTGGTGGGCCTTCATGCACACCGTCTCGCGGGCGCTCACCGGCGCTGCGGTGGCGGCGATTCCCTGCGGCACCGACCTGCGGCAAATCCGGATGGAAGTCGGCGCCACCCGCATCGACGATCCAGTCCTGGCCCAGGAAGTAAGCGATTTCACGCACGACTGCTACGGGCCGGCCCGCGCCAAGCTGTTCATGAATCGGCCGGACCTGAGTGATGAGCAGATGCACGATGTTAGTTGGATCGGCTCGCGCTTCTTCCTCGACACGACGGGCTACTACGACACCTACCGCGCCAAGACGCCACGCGAGGGCTGGGCCTACGACAGCACACGGGACGCCGGGCTGGCAGAGGTGCCCAGCGGTGCCGGTTATCCGACCTGCAACCAATGGTGGGCCGACGGCACGAACGGGCTGCGTGCGCGACTGCTCGGACAGGTCGACCCCAGCCTGCTGACGCGCATCGGCGGCTGGGCCGGCTTTCTGTCACAGGATCAGGTCAACGACTCGGTGATTCGCGCCATTGCGTCACCCCGGCAACAGAAGATCAACCTGGGGGCGGTCTACAGCGACTACGGTGGCCAGATCGAGATGACCGTCCCCAATGTCGCCACCCGCGCCGCCAGTGACGTCGGATTGGCCATCGGCTCCATTGCGTTCTTTCCCGCGATGGATGCGATGCGACAGGCTCTGCCGATGGTGCTGGCACTGCTCAAGATGGCATTGGTGGTCTGCATCCCTCTGGTGTTGGTGATCGGCACCTACAACCTCAAAACCCTGGTCACGACCAGCATCGTGCAGTTCGCCTTGTTTTTCGTCGACTTCTGGTTCCAGCTCGCACGCTGGATCGACTCGACGATCCTCGACGCGCTGTACGGTTGGGGAATGGGCTACGGTCGCCCACACATGAATTTCAATCTGGAGATGGGGCTCAACAACACCTTCGGCGATATGATCATCAGCTTCGTGATGGCGACGATGTTCATCGCGCTGCCTGCATTTTGGGTTGCAGCCTTATCCTGGGTCGGTGTGCGCACCGGCGGCCTCCTCCAAGGACTCTCAGATGGCACACGGCCAGCCAGTCAAGCGGGAGGCAAAGCACCGGGAATGGTGTCAGGTAAACTCAGGTAGGCAGCGAACCCGACTGCTAAGGATGATGTCAGTCATCGTCATACTGCGGGTCTGCATAACGCGAATCGGGAGCATCGTTGTAAAGAGCCGGGTGGTAGCCAGGATTGTTCTTGTGTTCAGCCTGCTCACCGACCGCCCATTCTTCCGACTCATCATGATCGGAATCGCGGATCATCCATGCCGCAGCCACTGCAAACACAAGCACCAGCGCCAACCAGAACGCGACGTACAGCAGCACACCGAGCACCATCAGTTTGACGATCCAGAGCAAGGCGGTAGCACCACCTGCAGGTACACCGTGCTCTACGAGCCAAGCATTCACCCTCTGCTCCTGACGCAGGTATCCCCGCCACAGCCGACCCAGCATTTGGCCCAGGCGATCCGCAGATGAAGTCTGTGCAGAAGGTTTCATGGTTGTTACCTCATGGTCATCCTGTCGTGTTCTCTCAATATCGGTTCTGTCGTGCTTTTGATTGAATCTCGCATGGTTATTCAAGCAAAACTTGAACTTCTGCACCTGATCTAATCAGACACCGTGACGCACCCAAAACTCCGCAGGAGTTACGATGGGATACCGATTTGCCAGCGCCAGCAAGTCCTTGTCACCGGTAATCAGATAATCGGCCTTTGCCGCCACCAGCGTGAGCAATACGGGCTGGTCAGCCGGATCGCGCAGGTCTGCCGCTTGTGCGCCCATGGGTTCGACAATATCAGCCAGGAACATGAGGCTATCGACCAGATCGCGGATCTCCACGGGTGTCATGCCGATCCTGGGCAGGCGCGGCAACACTCGGGCCAGCTCGTCAAGAATGTAGTGCGATAGCGCGACGTCCAGGCCGCCTTGACGCCAGGCCGCTACAATGCGCCCCGGCACGCTGCCCGGATACGCCAGGCCCGACACCAGCACGTTGGTATCGAGCACGACGCGCAGCCCCGCCATCAGCCCTTCCGCTCGGCCGCAACCGCAGCCTCGATCTCGGCCAGGCCCTCTTCGACCGGTACGCTGGCGTAAGCCTCGCTGATCCGGCAGTTCAACGCATCGAAGCGCTCTTGCATGCGTCGGATCCGGGCGAACAACTCGGCATCCACAAGGGCCGCAACCGGTTTACCGTCCTTGTTGATGACGATGCTGTCGTTGCGGTACTGCACCTGGTTAAGCATCTCGCCCAGGTTCTGCCGGAAGCTCACGGCGCTGACTTCGGTGATCATCACACACCTCAAACCATAATGGTCAACATGACCGACATGGTCATTATGGTTAGAATTCATCATTGCGTCCATCCTGCTCGTCCATCGGAGGCTCCCAAGGTAGGGATGGAACAGCCTTCCTTCCCTAGACAATCCGAACTGGGCCACCTCGCATTGACTGTTGCAGCCTAGTTCCGAGTCGCTGCCCGGTATCCGAGCGCTTCTGGAATCCGGCGCAGCTGCGTGACCTATTGATGGATCACCGCACCCTCTCGGCATGCTCTGATGGCCCCGCAGTTCAGTTCGCTCGCCGCGAGCCTTTCGCCGCTTTCCCAGCGGTGCCCTGCAGCGGCTTCATCCGGCGCCATCCCGCGTAGCTGCGCCCCGCCCAAGCGGGTTTCCGGAATCGTTGTACTCCCCAGTGGGGCATTCGTGCCCCTCCGGCCCGGATGTCCCGTTTCGTCAAACCGGAGCATCCGTCTTTATCAACCCGATCCTTCCGGGCGGCCATGTCCGCTCGTCCCTGACGGCTGCTCCCCGTACCAGGAGCATCAACCATGGGTATGGACGTTTTCGGACAGTCCCCTATCTCTGAACGCGGCGAATACTTCCGCAACAATATCTGGTGGTGGCATCCCTTGTGGGAATATTGCGAGCGTCTCGCCCCGGATCTCATCCCAAGCGACAACCTTGGCCACTCCAACGATGGCTGGGGTCTCGACGGACCGGCCTCAGTCGAACTAGCCAACCGACTCGCCGCGGCGCTGGCGACCGGTGAAGTGGCGCAGTACGCAAACGACTACGCGGGGTTCCTCGCAGCGCTTCCCGACGAGCCCTGCACCATCTGCGCAGGCACAGGCAAGCGCGCCGAACCGCCGCACACCGGTGCCGGTACTCTGCCGTGCAACGGCTGCGAAAGCAGTGGCCGCCGGCCGCACTTCGCGACGCACTACCCGTTCTCGACCGAGAACGTACGCGAGTTCGAAGCGTTCCTTCGGGATTGCGGAGGATTCAACATCCATTGAGATGTAACTACTTGAGCCGCGCATCGCGCGGCTCTTTTCTTTCGACGGATCACATCCAGCCGCAGGGCTCGAACGACAGGGCACCATCGCCATACCGGCTTCAGTCACCTCAGCCCCAAGAGTGCTTTGGTTCCGCGATCCTCGGTATACAGACGACCCTATAACCGACCTACTACAAAGGTTAGCGTCGGATACCGGCACCAAAATGGAATACTCCCATTGCGCATTAAAGCTCGCTACGAATTGCAGGTACCCGCTATATCAAAGGATTCCGGCAAGGGGGCAAGGGAATGGGAACCAAGGGAAACGGGCCTACCCTGAAAAAGGAAAAGGCTATCGCCCGCCGCAACTCCAGGTGCCATCGATGCTCGCGCTGTTCCAACGCAAACGCCCGCCACCAACAGCTTCTCCCCCCTCAACCGGAGACAAGGGCAAAGGGCTGATGCGGCCGGAATCGGCCACCTTTCTGCTGTCCACACCGCGCCGGCAGAAGCTGCTGGAACACATCTGGCAGCGCACCTCGCTCTCACGCAAGCATTTCGTCTCGCTCTACCTGGCTCCGTTGCAGCGCTATGCCGAGCTGGTTCAGCAGTTTCCTGCCTCGGAAGCTCATCATCATGCGTATCCAGGAGGGATGCTGGATCACGGCCTTGAAATCGTCGCGTATGCGCTCAAGCTGCGGCAGTCGTACCTGCTGCCCACCGGCACCACACCCGAAGACCAAGTCGTGCAAGCAGAAGCCTGGACCGCCGCCACCGCATACGCCGCGCTACTGCACGACATCGGCAAGATCGCCGTCGATCTGCACATCGAACATGCCAACGGCAGCGTTTGGCACCCTTGGCACGGCCCTCTGGCTCACTCCTACCGATTCCGCTACCGCCAGGATCGCGAGTACCGCCTGCACAGCGCGGCCACGGGCTTGCTGTATCGACAGGTACTCGATGGCGAGATTCTCGACTGGCTCAGCACCTTTCCTCCGCTCTGGTCCGCACTGCTGTACGTCCTGGCAGGCCAGTACGAACACGCAGGTGTCCTCGGCGAGCTGGTGATTCAGGCCGACCGTGCCTCGGTCGCCCAAGCACTTGGCGGCGATCCAGCACGCGCTATGGCGGCCCCGAAACATGCGCTGCAGCGCAAGCTGCTCGATGGCCTGCGCTACCTGCTGAAAGAAGAACTGAAACTCAACCAGCCCCAAGCGTCGGACGGCTGGCTGACGCAGGATTCTCTGTGGCTGGTTAGCAAGACAGTTTCGGACAAACTGCGCGCGCATCTGTTAGCACAAGGCATCGACGGCATCCCCGCGAACAACTCTGCTGTGTTCAACGTGCTGCAAGACCACGGCATGCTCCAGCCCACCACTGACGGCAAGGCGATCTGGAGGGCGACAATCACCAGCGAGGCCGGTTGGTCGCACACGCTCACTCTGCTGCGGCTGGCCCCAGCCATTATCTGGGAAGGAGGCGATCGGCCAGAGCCGTTCACCGGCACCGTCGTGATAGAGGTGGACGCACCTGCAGAACCATCCACCGATAGCAGTGACGCCTCACCGGCAGTGAACGCCGCGTCCGCTGCCGATAGCGTCGACGCCCTGCTGACACTGCTCGGCACCTCTGATACCGAACCGCCCCCTCAGGGGCAGGAGGTTGAACCGCCACCAGCAACCGGAGCCGATGAACCGCCGGCACCTTCTCAAGAGAACGATTCAGCTCTGCCTCCAGCCCCTGTACTTCCGATCACCGAGAACGGCGGATCACCTTCCGGCGAACACTTCATGGCTTGGCTGCAGCAACGTGTACAGAGCCGCAAACTCATCATCAATGACGCCAAGGCCCTGGTGCATACCGTATCTGGCACAGCCTTTCTGGTCAGCCCCGGTGTGTTCCAGCGCTACGCACAAGAACACCCACAAACTGCTGCACTCGCCAAGCAGGAACAGGTCGCCGATTGGCAGTGGATACAGAAGCGAGTGGAGAAACTGCAACTGCACCGCAAACAGGACAATGGACTGAACATCTGGACGTGTGAGGTGACGGGGCCACGCAAGTCGCGGCGGTTACATGGCTACCTACTGGCAGACCCGCGGCACCTGTTTGAGGAAATACCGCCCAACAACCCATATCTACAGCTTCGCTGCTGAGATCTGAATAGCAGTAGGCCCCCTACCTGCGAACTGTAATGCGTTGCTGCCTGCTGCCTAGCGAAGGAATGTCTCCCTCTCGCCGCCTCAGTTTCCAGCCGGTCTTGGCAGCGACTTTCTCAACGACCTGGTCCCAGAAAGAGGCCGGCGTCGAAGAAGCATCAGAGCCATACAGTGAGGAGAGGTCAAAGCTCTAACTCACGCGCCAGAAAAGCCACCAACTCGAGCGGACTCCGACTCTCGACCACCTTGTAAAGCAGGTCGCGTTTGCTGCGCGGCAACAATTTCACACAACGCTTCGCCGTCGCCCTGACTGCGGCATCGGTTCCATGTATGCGCGCCGACAACAACAGCGCAAGCGTGGCATCAGAGAGAGTCATGAAAGGATCTAAGGCAAATAACGCCTGCAGTTTACTGCCACCATCACCATCGCGGCACTACGGAAGCCCCTGAAGCAGAGCCACAAACAGAGTTCAGATCTTCTAGGTCAATTGTCCGGGCGCAGAATCTGAATCAACCTGCTGCCGTAATTGCTTCAGATTGCTCTCAGTATCGGCCACAAGTTGGGCAGCACTGCAGTGGAGCGCCTCGGCGATCCGCAAGATAACTACCAGGGTCGGCAAGTGTTCACCACGTTCGATCTTTCCCATGTGGGAACGCTCGATATCTGCCAGGTTGGCCAGCGTTTCCTGAGCAATCGCTCTTTCCTTACGTAGCGCACGAACAGCCATGCCGAATGCCCTTGCTGGCTCAGCTTCGTAGGTTCTTGCACCCTTGGGTCGGCCAGGCCGAACTGCTCGCTTCTGCATAATCAGCAGAAGCGTCTAGTAGCGCACCAATCTAAACCACGTTTAATTTAACTCATACTGCTATTATCGTGTTCCAAATGAATTTGCTTGCTCCGGGGAGTCAGTCGTGCTGAATAACCATGTGCCATTGCACATCTCAGTTGCTCCCAATGCGCTACTCGCCCCCCTTGGTACGCTACTAGCAAAGCAACGGGCAGAGGAACCTGAGACCCCTATCCGTGTTATCGAGACAACCGAGCAGGATCAGGAAAAGGGGCTGATAGAGAGCCGTTACGCACTGGGGTTCTCCACCGCCGCTCCCACGGAGAGCTCTCTTTGCTCTATGCCACTCTGGCGTGACGAACTAGCAGTCGCAGTGCCTCTCAGGTCGCCACTGCTGGCCTTCGCAGAGATTTCCCTAGAACAAGTCGTCAGGTATCCCCTGATTCTCCTGAGTCAAGGAATCGGTGAGGCGCCGGGCCTACTGATCGACTCGCTGCTGAATGCAGCAAAGACGCCCCCCACCATCGCCGAGCAGGTACATTCCTTTGAGCTAATGATGGCCCTGATTGCCGCTGGCTACGGTATCGGCATCTGCACAAAATCCCGTATCAGCGCATTTCACAGAATGGGCATTGTGACGCGGCCACTTACCGGCAAACCCTATTACATAACCACCTATCTGGTTCAGTCCTGTCGACCACGATCAAACGCCGTCGACCGCCTAATCCAGCGTGCCCGCGCAGTCTAGGTGCAGTGCTGAGAGAAAAGCCTTCCCCGGCTGTGGCCACATGTGGGGCGTCGTCAACGGAGTCACCCGCAAGTCTTCTTCCCAGTATCGCTCACCTGAACACGACATTCATTGCCTCAACTTGAGCGCAGTCCTGTGCCAAACTAAACACTGTATTTGAATACAGTGTTTGTGAACTCTACTCCCATGTCATCCGCGGTCGCCTTTGACCGCCTGTTCTACGCGCGCCAACTGTGGTGTGAACATGCTGGTGTCGCTTCGCCCAACAGCCAGCCGACTGGGCACACCATGCGGGACACAGCTCTGCCCGGCGGTGGCTGGCCGGCACCGACGAACGCGTGATGTTGGTCGCCCCATCCCTTACGCCCTAACCCCAGGCCTGGCTGGCAGCGGGCATCGACCTGCGCTACCTGACCATTGTTCAAGCGCAAGGTCGCGACATGCTGTACGCCGCCGAACAATGCCTGCGCTCGGGCAGTTGCGGCGCGGTGCTGTGCTGGCCATAACAGGGCCCTCCGCCGCCTGCAGGTCGCCGCCGAAACCGGCCAAACCCTGGCCTTCGCCTATCGCCCACTACGCGAGGCTCTGCCCCCTCACCGGCGGCTCTGCGCCTGGCGGTCGACGCCCAACCAACGCAACTGCGTGTGCTCAAGTGCTGCGGCGGCCTGGCTCCGGCGCGGTCGATCCCGGCAGCGGCATGGCACTGAGGTGGACATGCTCTGGGCCCGCACCCAATGGCATTGCCATGCGGCCGCGGGCAAACAAACAAGGTAGGCGAGGCGCGAGCCCTCGCCTCTCGCTACGTACCTAGCGACCTATGCAACGTCTTCAGTGGGAGATCTGTCAGTTGCCAGTATCGACACTGACCAATTGGATCATTTCATCGAGATTGCCGGAAACGACCGCTTCGATGACGGAACGACCTTCCAGACTCTCGCGTGGCTGCAACAGCACCCGATATAGCTGCCACGAATCTACATCCTCTACCTGCGGCAGGACAGCACGAACCAACGCCTGCTTGACCGGATCAAGCTGCCAATCGGGAATCCGCTGGCCTCGGTTGCCCATATTCAACGTCAGCAGCTTGCCGGCCTTGATCTCCCGATTGATCTGGTCACGGGATTTGCCTGCCAGCCTGGCGAACTGCACTACCGGCAGGTTGTGGGGTGCCTCATAGAGTTCGAGCATTTCCATTCGCTCGCGCTGGAAGTCCGAAACCACAACCTCCGCAGACGCCACTAGCCCAGGAACAGCCGGCACCGCCGACAGGCGTTTGGCCGATGTACTGATCACCGATGACACTACGATAGGCTCCGCATTAGATGCCATCGAATCCACGGCCGCGCCGTCACCAGCCAGCACCGGCATACCGTCAATACGAATGGACAAATGCGCGCTCGCGGCACTCACGTCACCCTGCTCCAGCAAATCGAGCCGATCAGCCCAGTCCTGAACCATCTTCCGACGAGGCTCCACGTAAAGGGCGTGGTTATAGGTGGCGCTTACTTTGTCAGGGTCTGCGTGCGAGAGCTGAGCATCCACCCAAGTCTTGAGGTAACCAATTTCGTTGAGGGCAGTGGAAATCGTGGCGCGAATCCCGTGACCGGTGAGTAGCCCCTCGTAGCCCATACGCTTGAGCGCTGCATTCAGCGTGTTTTCGCTGATGCGCTTCTTCAGATCACTGCGGTGAGCCAGCAGATAGCGCTGTGCGGGTTTGACCTGACCCAGCAGGTAGCGAACGATCTCGATCGCCTGAACAGATAAAGGCACGATGTAGGGCGGAATGTCCTGCAGTCGCTTTCCGCGCTTGCGCGCGCTGTCCTGCAGTTGCTTGACCACCTCGGCCGGAATGATCCACAGGCCGCGCTCAAGATCGAACTGACCCGGAGTCGCCTGACGCAATTCGCCGGTGCGCACCCCGGTCAGCAACAGCAGGCGGACGCCCAACTGCGTGGTGACCTTTCCCTCATAACAACGCAGCTTGCACAGCAGGTCGGGCAACTCTTCCAGCCGCAGGAACGGGTTGTTGACAACGGGGGGCACGGGCACAGCCACCACATCCAGATCTGATGCAGGGTTGCCCTCCAACCCTTCGACCTTCACCAGGGCATAGCGGAACAACTGCCTGAACCAAGTGCGCAACTTCTCGGCAGTCGTAAATGCCTTACGCCGCTCGATCCGGGCAATCACCTCCAGCAGATCAGCGCGTCGGACGTTGTAGATCGACATGGAACCCAGGGTGGGCAACACGTTCTTGTCGAAGATGCGCTGGATCTGCGAGAGCGTGCTCTGTCGCCCTTCCTTGAGTTCCAGCCTGCGGTGAGCAAGCCACTGCAGATATACCGCCTTGAAGCTGTACTCCGCCGCCAAGCACGCCGCCCGGAATTTCTGCTTTCGGTCGATCTTCGGATTGATGCCTTTCGCCAACAGAGCGCGGGCCTCATCGCGCAGCGCTCGCGCCTCCCGGAGACTGACCTCCGGATAGGTGCCCATGGACATCCGCTTCTGCTGGGCAACCCAGTAGTACCTGAAGTGCCAAGACTTGCCCCCCGTGGCGGAAATCGCCAGGGAAAGGCCATCGAAATCGGCGAGAGTATAGTCTTTGCCAGTTGTCCGAGCCTGCCGGACAGCGAGGTCTGTAAGTGCCATGGTCTAGTTCCTGAACTAGAGTCAGGGCTAGATGCTTGTCTCGCCGGAATCACTCCTCCAGTAACAATCCGGAAACCACATACCCCGTAAAGATGGACTTAAAAATGGACTTAAAAGTCCTGGCTGGGGGTGGTTTTCAGTGGATTTCACTGGAACGAAAAAAGGGCCTTGCGGCCCTCTTTTCAATGACTTACAGACTTCAGTGGACGTCTATAGATCATAATTTGGAGCGGGAAACGAGACTCGAACTCGCGACCCCGACCTTGGCAAGGTCGTGCTCTACCAACTGAGCTATTCCCGCGTCTTGGTGATGCGCATTCTATAGAATCCTCACCACCCGTCAACCCCTTGATTCAAAAAAGTTTTATTTCTTTTCAACGGTGGTACGCAGATGCGGCCAGGCAGCGCGTAAATACTGGAGCATGGACCACAACGTCAGGCCAGCGGCGATCAGGAGCAAGGCATAGCCCAGCAGCACCCAGAAGGTGAAATCCGACGGGTTGGCCAGCAGGATCACCAGTGCAAGCATCTGCGCGGCGGTTTTCCATTTGCCCATGTTCGAAACAGCCACATGGGCACGGGCACCAATTTCGGCCATCCATTCGCGCAGGGCCGAGACAACGATCTCGCGCCCGATGATTACGGCAGCCGGCAAGGTCAACCACAGGTTACCGTGCTCCTGCACCAGAAGGACCAAGGCCACGGCGACCATCAATTTGTCGGCCACCGGGTCGAGGAATGCGCCGAACGGCGTGCTCTGTTCCAGGCGGCGAGCCAGGTAGCCATCAAGCCAGTCGGTTGCGGCAGCAAAAGCAAATACCGAACTGGAGGCCATATAGCTCCACTCGTACGGCAAATAGAACAACAGAATGAAAATCGGAATAAGGAGAACGCGTAGAACGGTGATCAGATTAGGGATATTCATCGGCACAACTGGCTACGAGGTGAGAAGGCATTCTATTCGCTGTGCAGATTGGCATAAATCAACTCAGCGAGCTTTTTACTGATACCGGGAGCTTTGGCAATTTCGTCAATGCTGGCACGGGATAGCTCCTGCAAGCCACCAAAATGTTTAAGCAGATCGCGTCGGCGTGTCGGGCCAACCCCGGCAACCCCTTCCAGCGTTGAAGTTCGCCGGGTTTTACCGCGACGGGCACGATGGCCGGTAATGGCGAAACGATGCGCCTCGTCGCGGATCTGTTGGATCAGGTGCAGCGCGGGGGAGTCGCCCTTCAAGGTGAACTCATGGGCGGCATCATTCAAGTACAACGTCTCGAAACCAGCCTTGCGCGTGGTCCCCTTGGCCACGCCGAGCAGGATCAGGTCAGGCACCGCCAGTTCGTTAAGCACGTCACGGGCCATGGACAACTGGCCCTTGCCGCCATCGACCAGCAGGATATCGGGCAGTTTGCCCTCCCCGTCCTTCAACTTGCTGAAGCGGCGCGTGAGGGCCTGGTGCATCGCGGCGTAGTCGTCGCCAGCGGTGACGCCTTCGATGTTATAGCGCCGATAATCGGACTTGATCGGCCCCTCCGGCCCGAATACCACGCACGAGGCCACCGTCGCCTCGCCGCTGGAGTGGCTGATGTCATAGCACTCCAGGCGCTGGGGTGGCTCGTCCAGGTTGAGGACTTCGGCCAGGGCCTCGAAGCGTGCGGCCACGTGCTGTCGATTGGCCAGACGTGCCCCCAGGGCCTGCTCGGCATTGGTCACGGCCAGTTGCTGCCAGCGGGCACGGGTGCCGCGCACGCGGTGGCTGATGTCCAGCTCGCGACCACGCAGTTCGTGGATCGCCTCGATCAATGTGGGGAAATCTTCATGCACCACGTTGACGATCAATTCGGACGGCAAGTCGCGCTCGGGGCTGCTGACGTAGTACTGGCCAAGGAAGGCGGCCATGACTTCGGCCACCTCCTCGTCGATACCGGTCTGCGGGAAGAAGTTCTTGCTGCCCAGCACCCGCCCGCCACGCACGCTGATCAGGTGCACACAGGCGCCGCCCGGGTTGACGAAAGCCGCGACCACGTCGACGTCGCCGGTGCCGCCCTCCATGCTTTGCTGGTCCTGCACACGGCGCAACAGGGAGATCTGGTCACGCAGCTCGGCAGCGCGCTCGAAATCCAGGGTGCTGGCTGCCTGCTCCATGGCACCGGACAGTTCATCGGTCAGGGCATTGCTGCGACCTTCGAGGAACATCACCGAGTGACGTACATCTTCGGCGTACTCCGCCGGCTCCACCAGACCCACACAGGGCGCCTTGCAGCGTTTGATCTGGTATTGCAGGCACGGCCGCGTACGGTTCTTGTAGAAGCTGTCTTCGCACTGGCGCACGAAAAAGGTCTTCTGCAGCAGGCTCAGGCTTTCGCGGATGGCGCCGGCGCTGGGGTAAGGGCCGAAGTACTTGCCCTTCTGCTTCTTCGCGCCACGATGAATGCTCAAGCGTGGGAAGTTACCGTCGGATAAAAACACGTAGGGGTAGGATTTATCGTCGCGCAGCAGGATGTTGTAAGGCGGCCGCCACTCCTTGATCAGCGTCTGTTCCAGCAGCAGCGCTTCGGTTTCATTGGCCGTGATGGTCGTCTCGACCTGGGCGATGCGCGCCACCAGGGCGGCCGTCTTGGGCGCCAGGCCGCTCTTGCGAAAGTAGCTCGCCAGGCGGTTTTTCAGGTTCTTGGCTTTGCCGACATAGAGCAGGCGTGCCTCGCTGTCGAACATGCGGTACACGCCGGGGCGACCACTGCAGGTTGAGAGGAAGGCACTTGGATCAAACGGTGTGGTCATGTCAGGCGCTGGCGTCCACCATGCCGTGGCGGACCGCGAGCAGGGTCAATTCAACATCACTGCTGATGGCGAGCTTCTCGAAAATCCGATAGCGGTAGGTATTGACGGTCTTGGGCGACAAGCACAGCTTGTCGGAGATTGTCTGTACTTTCTGGCAACCGACAATCATCAAGGCGATCTGGATTTCCCGCTCCGACAGCGCATCGAATGGCGAGTCGCTGGTGGGCTGGAAAGATTTGATGGCCAACTGCTGGGCAATCTGTGGGCTGATATAACGCTGGCCTGCAAACACCAGGCGAATGGCTTGCACCATCTCTGCCAGGCCCGCACCCTTGGTCAGGTAACCCGCCGCCCCTGCCTGCAAGAGGCGGGTCGGAAACGGGTCTTCCTCACATACGGTCACCACTACAACCTTGATGTCCGGGTGACTGCGCAACAACTTGGTGGTGGCGCCAAGACCGCCAATCCCAGGCATCTTCACGTCCATCAACACCACATCGGGCTTCAATTCCCGAGCCTTGATCAGGGACTCCTCCCCCGATTCAGCCTGGCCGACTACTTGCAGGCCATCGATGTCAGCCAGCATTCGTGTAATGCCTGTACGAACGAGATCATGGTCATCGACTACTAGCACCCTAATCAAGCAGACACCTCGCGATATGGTCTTATAGGTTGCCGAGCACCTTAGCAAAAACCAAGGCACAGACCTAGTTGCAAGTGTCATATATATAGAGTTTAAACGCGCTGCGCCTGTTCCTCGGGTGAGGAACAGCGTTGTTTCCTGGGCAAAAGGTCAGGAACCCTAGGGCAGCGGCTTGAGTTTATCGTTCACTATCGATGAAAGCTCGGCCAAGGTTGAGGTCAAGCGCCGGATCGCATCCTGGTCCTCCTTGAACATTGCCCGGTAGTTGCCCAGGACTTTTTCTTCGAGATGACTCAGGTTATCCAGTTGCGTCGGAGTAGGAGTGCCCGTCAACACGTACAGGATGTCCACACCTCTCGCTGCCACGCGCGACAAGTAATCCGCTTTCGGTGCGCGCCCTCCGTTTTCATACTTGCCTTGGGCGTTGGCCTCTACGCCTCCTATCTCACCAAAAACTTTTTGCGACAGGCCAAGCCGCTCTCTTTCTTGCCTTAAACGCGAACCGATTCCACTCATTTGGATGTATGATCCTAAATTGGCACACCCCAAGAGGTGATACGTTCATCCCTTGGTTAAACAAATTTGAACGGTTTTGAACTATGCCCGGAATCCGCACCGCTGCACAAGCCAAGGCTTGGCTTGAACACCAAGGTAAATCAGTTCAAGCATTCGCCCGGGAACACGGCGTGGACCCGGCAACCACGTATCAAGTGCTCGCTGGGCGCAAAAAGGGACGGCGTGGAGAGGCCCACAAGGTGGCAGTGCTGCTGGGCATGAAAGAAGGGATTATCCTGGATGAACCTGAAGTCCAGCACAGCGATAGAGAAGTAGTTTCCTGAAGCCAGTATGCGCTAATTCAAGTGCAGTGCCTGTTTTAGTCGAGAGTCTGACAAAGACGCTCCATTTGCCAGAAGCACTCTTCATCCCGGACGACATTCAATCCGTGCCGGAGATAAAGCAACCTGGCAGGATTGGTCTTGAACACCGTCAGACGCAGCAGCCTCAAACCCAACGCGCGAGTCTTGAGGACCATCTGCTCCAACACCCAACTGCCCGCGCCTTGCCCGCGAAACGCCTCGACCAGGTGTAACTCGCGGATGAACAGCGCCTCATCGTCCCGGCTCAGGCTGATAAAACCTATCACGGCATCGTCGCGACAGATCAACCAGCTTTCTCGTCCCGCCCAGGCTGTATCGAAGCCTTCATTGGACCAGATGAAACCGAATTGCTCGTAGTAACGATTCATCGCTTCACGGGTGAGCGTACGTGCAAACAGCCGGTCCTGATCCGTCGCCTCGCGCAAGTGGAATGTCATACCGTCACGCCCTCCCTTTTCAGATCGCCACCTGCCGTCCGGTCCAGCGCCCAGCCTCGCGACGCGCAATGACCAGTGCTTCGCCAGTGCCGGACGCCGCAGCAACCAGGCCATCGGCAGCCCAGATGGCACTTTGCCCGGCAGAGGTCCAGCCGCCCGTTGGGCCCCCATGGTTGGCCATCACTACCAGCATACGGTGCTCAGCCGCGTACCCCTGCAACAGAGTGGTATCGGCAGCATAGCCAGCCTCGCTGATCAACACGCCGGCGGCATACACGTTTGCTCCCGATTGCGCGGCATTGCGCGGATGACTGGAGTGGGAGAAATCTGCGCACACCGCCAGCGCAATCCGATCGTCTCCCCACGCCAACGCTGCACCGCCCTGTCCCGCAATGAATGCCACCTCTTCGCCGGGATGCAGATGCTGCTTGGTGTAGACCCCCAAGGAGCCATCCGCCCCCAGCACCAGGGCACCGATCAACACGCCCGTGCCTGGAGCCAATCGGATCGGCATGCCCACCACCGCCGTCAACCGCAGCTCTCGCGCCATTTCCCGCAGGGGCGCCAGCCGTGCGTCTTCAGTCGCTATGGCCAATTCATCCGCCAGGGACGGTTCATACCCGGTCAATGACAGCTCTGGGAACACCAGCAATTGCACGCCATGGCCGGCTGCCGCCCGCATGAACGCCAGGTGCCGCTGAAGATTGGCCGGCACATCGCCCGCGATGGAAGTTGTTTGGGCTGCTGCAAGGGTCAAGGCAGTCATGGTCGCGTCCCCGCAATCATTATCGAAGTGCGACCAGCATATCGGCACTCCCCCCATAGTCGTAAGTACCTCCACGTAATAGAAATTACTGATTGAATCCAACCGCAAGCCTCTAGTAAGCTCCCCCCATCATTTGGAGACATACCATGTTGCAACTCACCCAAACCCAGGTTTGCCCTGCTTCCAGCGCCCCGCGCTCGGTCGTGGCTACCCGCGTTAACGGTTTGAGCGCACTGGTCAGCTTTTATTTTGGGTATTGGTTTAGCCACTGGCGCGCCTGATACCTGAAATCGGCGCCCACTACTCAAGGGGTCGCCTACCAGAGAAATCTAACCCCCGGTCGGCTCCCCGACCGGGGGTTTTGTTTTTTCAGGCCGCCACTTTTTTTGATTGATCAAGAACACTTAAAGGAATCACGTCATGAACTACGCCACTTATTACCGCTACGACACTTCCACTGCATGGCGATTTAGCAAGCTCCGCTCGGGACAGCCTGCCGCCTCCGATCGGTCACCTATTGGTGGCAAGCCAACTCACGTAGCCAATACGGCCAATTGTCGAACACCCCAGTAGGGCCAAGCGTGCGGGAACAGCCCGCCGCTTGCCCAGGAAGCCTTGAATATGAACTCCTCCGTCGCCGCTCTGCCCCTCTCTGCCCTGAACAGCGCCTTGACCAGCGCCAATGAAGCCCTGACCCAGCGCTTGCCCAGCGCGCTTGAGCTCAAGCACCAGTTGCCCCTCAGCCCGTTCCTCGACCAGCAGATCCACGCCCATCGCCAAGCCGTGCGTGCCATCCTCGATGGCGACGACTCTCGCTTGCTGGTGATTGTCGGCCCCTGCTCGATCCACGACCCGAAATCGGCCATGGAATACGCGCGCAACCTGAAGAGGCTGGCCCTGGATGTCAGCGACCAGATGCTGCTGGTGATCCGCGCCTACGTCGAAAAACCGCGCACCACTATCGGCTGGAAAGGCCTGGCCTACGATCCCCACCTGGATGGCAGCGACGACATGGCCGCTGGCCTGACCCTGTCCCGCGAGCTGATGCGCGAAATGCTGCGCCTGGGCCTGCCGGTTGCCACCGAGCTGCTGCAACCCATGGCCGCCGGCTACTTCGACGACCTGCTCAGTTGGGTCGCCATTGGCGCGCGCACCACCGAATCGCAGATCCACCGCGAAATGGCCAGCGGCCTGGGCCTGCCCGTGGGCTTCAAGAACGGTACCGACGGCGGCGTCGCGATTGCCTGTGACGCGATGCGCTCGGCCTCCCACCCGCATCGACACTTCGGCGTCGACAGCCAGGGCCACCCGGCGATCATCCAGACCTCGGGCAACCCCGACACCCATCTGGTGCTGCGCGGCGGTCACCGTGGGCCGAATTACGACGCGCAGAGTGTGGCCCAGGTGAAACTCGACCTGGCCAAGGCCAAGGTGGCCGCGCGGATCATGGTCGATTGCAGCCATGCCAACAGCGGCAAAGACCCGCTGCGTCAGCCGGCGGTGTTCAATGATGTGCTGGAGCAACGCCTGCAAGGGGACACCGCGCTGATCGGCATGATGCTGGAAAGTCATCTGTTCGAAGGCTGCCAGCCGTTGAGCACATCGATGAACTATGGCGTGTCGGTGACCGATGGTTGCCTGGGGTGGGATAGCACCGAGCAGTTGCTGCGCAATGCGGCAGAGCGTTTGCGGGAACACCGCGCAGCCCACTGACGGGCATCTGGGAGGGGACAGGCCCCCTCCCCCATTGAAGGGATGTTCGGTTCAGGACAGGGGGTGCAGCGCTTCGTCGAACTGCTCAAGTTTCGGGAACACCAGGGGCTGCTCATCCGCCAGCCCTTGCAGCCGCTGCTCGTACCCCATCAGAAAATCCTGCCGCGCTTGGGTGCTGATATACGGCACATGCCATGCCACAAACGGCGCCAGCACCTCAAACCCCACATACGCCAGCGTCCCGCGCAGAATCGGGCGCAACATATCCTCCAACGGACCATGGATCGCCCCCTCGCCGAACATATGCTCGCGCCCACCCAAGGTTACCGTGACCAGCGCCCGCTTGCCCGCCAGCCCACCCTGATCGTAAAAGCGCTTACCGCCGTAACACACCCCCGACACCAACACCCGGTCGATCCACCCCTTGAGCATCGCCGGTGCCGAGAACCAGAAGATCGGAAAATTAAGGATCAACAGATCAGCCCACAGCAACTTATCCAGCTCACCCTGGATATCCGCCGCTATCGACTGCTTTTTCACCCCCAGGCGCTGCTCCAGGGCGTACACCAGGTAGTCGGGATTCTCTCGGGTGGAAAAATCCGACGCCGATGCCACCGGGTTCCAGTTCATGGCATACAAATCGCTGACCTGCACCGCATGCCCCAGTCCTTGCAGCGTGGCGATGGCCTGGTCGCGCAGCGCGGCGGTAAACGACTGCGGCTCCGGATGGGCATGCACAATCAAAACTTTCATGTCAGTTCCTCAAGCAATAGGCGCCGCCCGTTGGGCCAGTCAAACCGCTCGGCCACAACGCTGGGTGTAAGGATGTCCCGTAGGTGCATGGCTTGAGTCATGTGGTGTTCGCCCATGGTCTTGCTCCTCTGACGGTCAACAGGCACAGGCATGTTTCAGCTCGATCAAGGTCACGCCATTGCGCTTGAAGCCATTGCGCAAGTCCGTTTGCAGTTCATCCAGGTTCTGTGGCTGGTTCACCGTGCAGCCGAATGCCTGGCCGAGCAGCGCGAAATTCGGATTGCGCGGCAGCACGCCGATAGGTTCGATCTCCAGGCTCAGCATGTCGTCGCGGATCTGGCCAAGGGCGTCGTTGTTCCACAGCAGTACCACCAGCGGGCTGTCCAGTTCCTCGACGGCGGTCGCCAGTTCCTGGGCGGTGTAGAGAAAACCGCCGTCGCCCACCAGCACCAACCCCGGGCGTTGCGGCGCGGCGAACTTGGCACCGATGCCCGCCGGCAGGCCATAGCCCAGCGTGCCGTAGCCAGTGGGGTGCAGCCAGCTGCGCGGCGCGCGGCTTTGGAAGGCATAGTTGCCGGTATAGGCCAGTTGGGTCATGTCGCTGCTGATGAAGGCGTTGACGGGCAACTCGGCGTGGATACGCTCGAAAATGGCCTGGTGGATCGACTGCAATGGACCGTGCCCCCGCGCTATTGCCTGCCGCAACGTCGCGACGTGTGCTGCCGCCGCGTCAGCGTCGCGCGGTGCAGACGGCAGGCGTTCCAGCAAGGCCCGTAAGGTCTGCTCGGCGTCGCCGTTAAGCGCCACCGCACAGGGGTAGACATCATTGAATTTGCGCGGGTCGATATCCACCCGCAGCAGCTCGCCCTTGAGCGGCAAACGCTCGCACCAATAATCGGTGTCGGCCATCTCGGTGCCGACTGCCAGCACCACATCCGCCTCGCTGATCAGTTGCCAGCCCGGCGCCACGCAAAGGGTCGCACCGGCATTCAACGGGTCATCGATCGGCAACAGGCCTTTACCCGCGACACTGGTGAAAAACGGTGCCGCCAGCACTGTGCTCAAGCGCCGCAACACCGCACCGGCCGCCAGCGCGCCACCGCCGGCAATGATCATCGGGCGCCTGGCCGCCGAGAGTTTCGCCGCCGCCTGATCCAGGCAGTGCGCCGCAGGCAGGCCGCGCCCGGGACGCCACACCACCTCATGGCTCCAGTCCCTTTGAATGGGCGCCGCCAACACATCCAGTGGTACCGAGATATGCACCGGCCGTGGCCGCTCACTGTCGAACACCGCATAGGCACGGGCGATCAATTCGGGCAAGTCCTCGGCACTCAAGGCCACCGCTGAAAACGCAGTGATCGGCGCGGTGATCGCCCGCTGGTCCTGGGTCTCATGCAAGCTGCCCCAGCCCTTGCCCAGGCTGGCGGTGTGGTTGACGCTGGAAATCACCAGCATCGGGATCGAGTCCGCGTAAGCCTGGCCGATGGCCGTTGCCGCATTGGTCACGCCGGGCCCGGTGATCACAAAGCACACCCCCGGCTTGCCGCTGACCCGCGCATAACCGTCGGCCATAAAGCCTGCGCCCTGTTCGTGGCGAGCCAACACGTGGCGAATGCCGCTGCCAGGCAACCCGCGATACAGCTCCAGGGTGTGCACGCCGGGAATGCCGAACACCGTGTCGACCGCATAGTGGGCCAGCAATCGCACCAGGGCTTGGCCGCCGGTCATCGTTTTATCGTGCATGCTCATCTCCTAAACGAATCAACGCATCGACCGCCGTGGCGCCCTGGGCATTGACCAGTAATGGGTTTACATCCAGTTCCAGCAATTGCCCGGCGTTGGCGCATGCGTAGTCGGCCACTGCACGGATGGCGGCGACCAACGCGTCCATATCCGCCACCTCGCGCCCGCGAAAGCCTTGCAGCAAGACAGCGCTGCGCAAGCTGAGCACAGCATGGCGGATCGCATCATCCGTGGTGGGCAGCAGCAGGCTGCGGCTGTCTTTGAGCAATTCCACCAGGACGCCCCCGGCGCCAATCACCAGGGCCAGGCCGAAGTCATTCTCGCGCTTGATGCCGACGATCAACTCGGCCAACGGCGGCGGCGCCATGGATTCCAGCAACAATTGATCGAAGACCACACCCGGTGCGTACGCGGCAATGTGCGCGCGCATCTGCTCAAGCGCAGTCGCCAGGGCCCCGCCGTTTTGCAGGTTAAGCGCCACGGCCCCGGCTTCGGTTTTATGCGGTAACTGAGCGCTGACCGCTTTGAGCACCAGCGGGTAGCCCAACACGCTCGCATCGGCCAGTGCCCGCCCCGGTGTACTCAACACCGCGGCCGGGGTGTTCAAGCCGAAAACCCGCAAGGCTTGCTTGGACGCCCACTCATCCAGCGCCAGGCCCTGGCCTTGCAAAGGGAGGGGGCACAGCGGAGCGAGGCGGGATTCGCCCCGCGCCAGCAAGATGCGTCGCTGATGTTGATACCCAGCGATCCGTCCCCAGGCTGCGAGTGCGTCCTCCACACCTTGCAACGCAGCAATGCCTTGGGCATGCAAACGCTCACGGGCATGGGGCGGCAGCAATTCGGGAAAAGCCGAAGTGACGAAACCGATCTTGCCGTGCCGACTGAGCGCATTGCAGAACAGCTCGAGCAACAGGTCGCATTCCTGGCGCTCACCGGTGAATTCAGCCGGGTAGTCCAGTACCAGCATCGCAGCATCGGCGTCGGTACGCAGGACTGTGTCGAGCATGCTGTTGAGTGCCGTGCTGTCGCCCCAGATGGCAGTGGTGAAGTCCAATGGGTTGACCAGGTTGGCGTAGCTGGGCAACACCTGCGCCAGTTCACCGCGCTGGTTTTCATCCAGTTTGGGCAAGGCCAGGCGGTTGCGCTCGGCATAGTCTGCGATCAGCCCGGCATCGCCCCCGGAACAGGCCAGCGCAATCAGGCGATGGCCGCCCGGTAGATTGCCGCACGCTGCCGCCTTCAACGTCTCGACAAAACTCACCGGGCCACTGACCCGGATCACGCCCAGCCGCGCAAACAGGCTGTCGTACAACACATCGGAGCCGGACAACGAACTGGTATGGCTCAACGCCAGCTCGGCACCGATCTGCGACACGCCGGTTTTCAACGCGATAATCGGAATACCCTTCTCCAGCGCCTTATGCGCGGCGCGGGCAAACCCCGGCACATTCTTCAAACCTTCCAGGTGCAGGCCGATGGCAGTAACGCGTGGTTCATCGAGCAACACATCCATCAGTTCGGCAACGCCCAGCTGCGCCTGGTTACCCACCGAAGCCATATAGGCCACCGGTAACGAGCGATCGCTCATCGACAGGTTATAGGCGAAGTTGCCGCTCTGGGTCAGCACCGCCACGCCCTTCTCGACGGCCTTGCCGCCATGGGCCACCGGCCACAGCGCCGAGCGGTGCAGGTAGTCGAGCAGGCCGTAGCAGTTGGGCCCCAGCAAGGCCATCTGCCCCGCCGCCGCCAGCAACTGCTGCTGTAACGCCGCGCCACTGGCACCGGTTTCGGCAAAGCCAGAGGCATAGCAGATGGCGCCGCCCGTGCCGATAGCCGCCAGCTCGGCGACGCAGGTCAACGTCAGCTCACGGTGGGTGGCGATAAATACCGCGTCCGGGCCGCACGGCAGGTCGGCGACGCGGCGCACACAGGGAATACCCTCGAGGTGGTCATGCTGCGGATTGACCAGCCACATCGGCCCGGTAAAGCCACCCTCGGCACAACGCTTGAGGGCACGCGCCATGCTGCGCCCGCCGACGAACGCCAGGTGCCGGGGCGCCAGCAGGCGCTTGAGATTGTCGCGAATAGCCTGGGACATGAGCGTTCTCCGCGCCGATCAACGCAACAGGGGCCGCAACAGTTCGCGGGCGATGATATGGCGCTGGATTTCCGAAGTGCCTTCCCAGATCCGTTCGATCCGCGCGTTGCGCCAGATACGCTCCACCGGGCCTTCATCCATCAAGCCCATGCCACCGAAAATCTGCACAGCTTCGTCAGCGACCTTACCCAGGGTTTCGCTGGCAAACAGCTTGGCCATGCCGGCCTCGCCGTCGGTCATGCTGCCCTGATCCATCTTCCAGGCGGTGTGCAGGGTCAGCAATTCGGCGGCGCGAATCTGTGTGGCCATGTCGGCCAACTTGAAACTCACCCCCTGATAGGTGCCGATGGGCTGGCCAAACTGTTTGCGGTCCGCCGCCCATTGCAGGGATACATCCAGCGCGCGCTGGGCCTGGCCGACGCAATTGGCGGCGACCATTACGCGGCCGGCGGTGAGCCAGGCGTTGGCCACGTCCCAGCCTTTGCCCACGTCGCCAAGCACCTTGGAGGCCGGGACCCGGCAGTCGTCGAAGAACATTTCATAGGTGTGGTAACCACGGTTGCTCACGCACTTGGGGCCCCGGCGAATGGTCATGCCTGGGGTACCCCGGTCCACCAGGAACGAAGTCACCGCATTGCGCTGGCGACCGTTGTGTTCATAAGTGTCGGTGACGGCAAACACAATGGCGAAGTCGGCATGGCCGGCATGGCTGATGAAGTGCTTGCTGCCATTGATCACGAAGTCATCGCCACTGCGCACGGCGCGGGTCTTGATGGCGTTGGCATCCGAGCCGGCACCCGGTTCGGTCAGGGCAAAGCAGTCGATTTTCTTGCCTTGCACGCATGGCAACAGGTAGTCGCCAATCTGCGCGCCGGTGCAAGCCATCAGGATCTTGGACGGGCGCGCGACAAACACATGCAGCGCCCACGAGACCTTGGACAACTCCCGCTCGATCAACGCCTGGGACAGGTAATCCAGGCCACCGCCCCCCACCTCTTCCGGCATGTTGAACGCGTAGAAACCCGCGGCGATGGCGGTGTCGCGAATCTGCGCGGCGAGTTCCGGGGGAACCGCGTCGGCACGGTCTACCGCCTCCTCGTGAGGCAATAACTCCCTGGCAACAAAACTGCGTACCGCGTCCACCAACATGTCTTGTTCTTGGCTGAGTTGGAAATTCATGGCGCTACCTGTTCGGGGTCTTGTTGTTATTGGCCGCAGAAGTTCGCCGGGCGTTTTTCCAGGGAGGCGCGCAAGGCTTCGGCACCATCGACACTGCGCCCACACAACAGGCCTGCCGCGCGTTCTGCCTGGAGTTGCTCGGGCAGGCTGCGGTGGGCGCCCTCACGGATCAACGTCTTGGTCAGGGCGAAGGCGAGGGTCGGGCCGTTGGCCAGGCGCGTCGCCAGATCGAGGGTGCGGGCGTGCAGTTGATCGTCAGCGACCACTTCGCCCACCAGCCCTGCCGCCAGGGCGCGATCGGCGCTCCACAGCTCGTCAAGGAACAGCAGCCGCTTGGCTTGTTCGCTGCCAATCAGGCGCGGCAAGTGCCAGCTGGCACCGGCGTCCGGGGAGTAGGCCATGCTGGTGTAACCGGCCTTGAAGCGCGCCGCTTGGCCGGCGATGCGCAGGTCGCAACACAGGGTCAGGTCCATGCCGGCGCCGACGGCGGTGCCGTTGATCGCGGCAATCGTAGGTTTGTCGAGGGTGTGCAGGCGGGTCATCAGGGCGTGAGCGGTTTCGGTCCAACCGTAGGTTTCCAGGGCACCACGAGCATCTGCCTCGGCCCATTCGGCGAGGTCGGCGCCGGCGCAGAAGCTGCGACCGCTGCCGGTCAATACCACCGCGCGCACAGCCGGGTCGCGGTGGAAGCCGTCGAGCAAGGCCTGCAGGTATTTGAGCGTAGGGATATTCAATGCATTGCGCTGGGGACCCCGATTAAGGGTGATCCAGGCAATGCCGGCTTGCACTTGGGTGAGCACGGGCGCGTCGGCAGTCATGGCTTCCTCGAATTATTTTAATTGGCTTGAGGGGTGCGACATGGGGCGATACTAAACGAGTGTTCAGCAAGGTTGCAATTGGCAGACTGTAAAATTTTCCAAAGGCCAATACCCACCCGGACATTGCATCCAGGCGGCGCGAAAACTCAGGGTTTGAGCAGGTAGCGCTGGCGACCGGCGCCTTGCAGGCCGTCGACCCAGGCTTCACAGATCTGGATGCCCTGCTCCGGCGTGAAGGTGCCGGGGTTGAGCCCCGACTCCAGCCACAGCCCGTCAAGCAAGGCACTCAGGCCGATGGCCGCAAGGTCGGCGTCGAACGGCTCCCACCCCTCCTCCCGGGCCATGTCGGCCAGGGCTGAACGCATGATGGTGCGGTACTCGGCATAGGAATGTTCGTGGGCCAGGTTGATGGCCGGCGCAGTCTTGACCGCGCCCCAGAACACCAGCCAGGCGTCGAGCAATTGCGGGTCGAGCAGCTCGGCGGAAAACGAGCCACGGAACAACGCCGACAACCGCTCACGGGGGCTGGACGGGGCCTTGGCCATGGTCTCGCGCAGCAGGTCCATGACCTGGCCGGTGACGGTGCGGTAGGCCTCGGCCACCAACTCATCCTTGCCGGAGTAGTGATGGCTGATCAGCCCCACCGATACCCCGGCCTCGGCGCTGATCTTGCGGATCGAAGCGCCCTGGAAACCATCGCGCTTGAGACAGGTGAGCGTGGCCTGGACCAGATGGGCCTTGCGCAACTCCGGGTCCATCCGGGAGAAACGGGTTTCCTGGGTCATGGGGGTATCCTTCGGTTGAGTCGGCCGCACGACTCTACATCAGTCGCGGTAGCCCGGCGACAGCCGATCCAGCGTGCGCAGCAACGCCGCCCACGCTTGTCGCCCAGGGCCACGGCTCACGCCCTTGCCCACCCATCAACCGGAAATGCTGCATTCGTGACTTGCAGTCAAGACTCCTTTTCGGATTCAACGGTTTTTCCGAAGGAACGACGGGCGGATACTCGGCGCCATTGTTTACCCCCTTCAGGAGTCACTGATGTCTATCCCCACGCACACCGTACCCGCCTTCGGCCTCGGCACCTTCCGCCTGCAAGGCCAGGTGGTGATCGACTCGGTCAGCACCGGCCTTGAACTGGGCTATCGCGCCATCGACACCGCGCAAATCTACGAAAACGAAGCCGACGTCGGCCAGGCGATCGCCAACAGCGGCATCCCCCGTGAAGAGCTGTTCCTCACCAGCAAGATCTGGATCGCCAATTTCGCCGAAGGCCAGTTGATCCCGAGCCTCCAGGAGAGCCTGCGCAAGCTCAAGACCGATTATCTGGACCTGACATTGATCCACTGGCCATCGCCGGAAGACCAGGTACCCGTCGCCGAATTCATGGGCCAGTTGCTGGAAGCCAAGCGCCTGGGCCTGACGCGCCAGATCGGGATTTCCAACTTCACCATCGACTTGATGAAGCAGGCCATCGCGGCGGTCGGCGCCGACAACATCGCCACCAATCAAATTGAACTGCACCCCTACCTGCAAAACCGCAAGGTGGTGGCGTTCGCGACAGCCCAGGGTATCCCGCTCACCTCCTACATGACCCTGGCCTACGGCGAGGTGCTGAAAGACCCGGTGATCCAGCAGATCGCCGAACGCCACCATGCGACCCCGGCGCAAGTAACCCTGGCGTGGGCCATGCAGAGCGGCTATGCAGTGATCCCATCGTCGACCAAGCGCGCCAATCTGGAGAGCAACCTCAAGGCCCTGGAGCTGACCTTGAGCGATGCCGACATGGCACAGATTGCTGGGCTGGAGCGCGGCCATCGCCTGACCAGCCCCAAGGGCATCGCACCGAAGTGGGACTAGACCCCAGCCACCGGCACGCGGGACAACTCCCGCAGCCACGGCAATACCCGAAGGCCCGTAGTGGCCTCGGGTGGATCAATGATGTCCATGAAATGTTCAAGGTTGATGGGGTCCGGCACGCCGGGCAGGCGAACCAGCACCGCCGGTGTGGCGCCGGTCGGTTGGCCCAGGTCCTGGTGGTCGTAGACCAGCACATGGCGTACCTGGGGTTGCGGCTCGCTGGCATGGGCCGCCAGCCCCGCATTGATGATCAGCACATCAAAGGGCTCGGCCGGAATGGCGGTGAGAATCTTGACTTCTTCGAAGGTCTGCACCGGAACGATCCGGTGGTACCCCAGCTGATTGAGCATTTTTTCGATGTATAGGCGTTGCAGGTGCTGTTCATCGGCAATAAGGATAGTCAGTGCTTTATTCGGCATGGCGAACCCCTGGCAGTCAGTCAGTGCTCGTCAGTGAGCGCCGCCCATTTTCCAGACATATCCCGAAGACAAAATCAGGCATATTCCCTCTTCACGTAGGATTTCTCCCAAACCCACCGAGTGGCACTCAACCCCAGTCAAGGCTGATTGCAATAACGGCTCAGATGCTGATGCAAATCACCGATCGCTTCCCCGACCGCTTGCGTCGCCGCCTCCAGTGCAGTGTGATCGCGCTGCTCACACACCCTCTCCAGCGTCTCGCAGACCTCGATCAGCGCCTGTGCCTTGACCATCCGC
Organism: Pseudomonas sp. MPR-R2A5; assembly: GCF_058793055.1. Lineage (NCBI taxonomy): Bacteria > Pseudomonadati > Pseudomonadota > Gammaproteobacteria > Pseudomonadales > Pseudomonadaceae > Pseudomonas > Pseudomonas sp. MPR-R2A5. The sequence continues at coordinate 56,133 of NZ_JBXAFK010000011.1, read as the reverse complement.
GCGCCACCCTTGGCGCGGTGCGCAAGGTCGTGCAGCCCGGAAAAGTCAGCCTGGTGCTGCAGGGACGACAACCGTGCACGATCGGTTTCCAAACTCTCGAGTAACGGTATCAATAGCTCTTTCAGGGCGGCGTGATCATCGCCCGTCAAGGCGATCAGCGCGCTCAGATCAAACAGGGGTTCAGCCTCCGGCGGGGAAAAGCTGGCGCTGCGCACGGCCAACGCCGCGCGTAAATCTTCCAGGCCGGTGGGCTTGAACAGGCATCCGTCCATGCCCGCCTGGCGACAACGCTCGACCTCCTCAGGCTGGGCATTGGCGGTAAACCCCAGCAGCAGGCACGGCACCAACCCACGCTCACGCTCTTGCGCACGAATATCCCGCGCCAATGTGTAACCGTCCTTCAGGGGCATATTGCAATCGGTGATCACTCCGTCGAAGTGACCGGTCTGCCACAGCGCAAGCCCCTGTACGCCGTCTTCCGCCGTGGTAATGCGATGCCCGAGGAAACTCAATTGCCGAGTCAGCAGCACGCGATTGGCCGGGTAGTCATCCACCACCAGGATGCTCAAGGCACACGCCGGCGGCAGGTGCGCGGCGGGTGCCAACCCCGGGGCCGGCATGGCGTCGGTGGTGACCAGTGGCAGGCTCACATCCACCCGTGTGCCCTGCCCCAGCACGCTGGTCAAGTGCAATTGCCCCCCCATCATTTCGCACAAGTTACGGCTGATCACCAACCCCAGGCCAGACCCGCTGCGCGCCGATTGCTCAGTGTTGCTACCTTGGATAAACGGGTTGAACAAGCGCTGCTGGTCTTCGGCACTGATACCGATACCGGTGTCCTGCACCCAGAGTTTGAGGGTCAGTTGCTCACCCGCTAACAGCCCTTGAGCGCCGAGCTGCACCTGGCCTTGGGCGGTGAACTTGATGGCATTGCTCAACAGGTTCGACACCACCTGCTTGAAGCGCAGCGGGTCGATCAGCACCGGGCGATCGAGCGCCGGATCGAGCTCCACTTTCAACGCCAGGCCCTTGGCTCGCGCCAGCCCTTCGAACACCCGCGCCACCGACGCCAGCAACTCATGCAGGTTGGCCGGCGCCTGGTCCAGGGACAGATGGCCGGACTCGATGCGGGCAATATCGAGAATGTCGCCAATCAACTCCAACATGCCGCGCGAAGCCACCGACGCCACCTCCAGCGCATCACGGTCGGCCCGGCCCTGCTCAGCGTTTTTCAGGGCCAGCTCGATCATGCCGATCACTGCGTTCATCGGCGTGCGGATCTCATGGCTCATCGTTGCCAGGAAGGTGGTCTTGGCGCGGTTGGCGGCGTCGGCTTCGTCCTTGGCTTCCTGCAACTGGCCGAGCAGGCGCTGGCGTTCGCTCACGTCCACCCAGCCGGCGATCATGCCCACCACATGGTCGTCGCCATCACGATACGGCAACATCCATTGATAAATGGTCAGGACCTCACCACTGGGCACCCGGAGTATGCGGTCATGAATCTGCGGCTCGCCCCGCGCCATCAGCCGCAGGTAATCGTCATGATAGGACTGGGCTTGCGGCCGATTACCCGTATCGGTTTCCACCACGGTCTTGCCGATCACGTCTTCCAGCTTGAAGCCGAATACCTCGAGGTAGGCGTTATTGCAGGCCATCAACCGCCCCTGGCGATCGCGCACATAAATCGGATGGGGCGTACCGTCGATCAATACACTCATAAAGCGCATCTGGTCGCTCAACGCCCGTTCGGCCTGGACCCGCTTGCGAATCAGATTGCGCAGGTACATGGCCCAGCCCAGGGTGACCAGCAACAACAATGCGGCCAGCCCGAACCCCTGGATGATTGCATTGCGATGGCGCAGCCAATAGCTGTCTTCGATGATCACTTCACTGCGCCAATGGTTGGTCAGTTCGTCCATTTCCTCGGGCGTGATGCTCAACAACGCCTTGTCGAGGATCGAGTACAGCTCCAACTGGCTACGGTTCACGCCAAAGGTGATGCGTGCCGGTTCGGCGCCGACCGTGCTGGTCACCCGCAGGCGGTCGCGGTAATAGCGCGCGATCATGTAGCGCGCGCTGATCAATGACAGCACGGTCGCGTCGGCGGCGCCGCTGGCCACCATCGCCATGGCTTGTTCAGGGTTCTCGGTGTCGACGAACTCGACGCGCGGGAAGTCGCGGGCAATACGCTCGCCCAGCGTATTGCCTCCGATAAAGGCCAGGCGTTTTCCAGCCATGTCCTCCAGGGTGAGCGGGCTTTTTCCATCAAGACGGCTGACCAGCACATAGGGATTGGTCAGGTAAGGTCGGGTAAAACGGACCTTTTCGGCGCGCTCATTGCTGGGGGTGATCACCGCGATCATATCCACGTCGCCCATGCTGGCCGCGTCGATCTGGCGAGGCAGCGAACTGCCTTTCACCACATCGAATTTCAAGCCGGTGCGCAGGCTGATCCGCGACAGCACTTCGGCGCTCAACCCCTCGAATTCGCCCTTGGCATTGAAAAACGACAGAGGCAGGAACTTGTCGAGCACCGCGACTTTCACTCGGGGATGTTTCTCCAGCCAGCGTTGCTCACCCCGGCTCAGGCGCAGCCGGTCGGCCTCCAGGAAACCACTGCTGCCCGCACTCCAGCGGCGCAGGATCTCCAACTGCGTATTGACGGGGATGGTCGCCAGTGCCGCATTAAGGATGCGCAGCAATCGATCATCGCCCCTGGCCACGGCAAACGCGAACGGGTTGACCTCCAGGGCGGAAAAATCCGCCATGCGCACATTGTTGAGGTGGTTCTTGCTGATCAGATACCGGGTGCTGATGGCATCGCCCAGGTACACATCCGCTTGCTCGAAGGCTACGGCGCCAATGGCTTCGAAGGTCGAGGCAAACAGCTGCAGGTGGGCCCGAGGGTAAAACGCCTGCACGGCGGCGGGCTGCATGTAGTGATAGAGCATGGCCACGCGCTTGCCGGCCAGGTCGGCACTCAGGGCCTGGCTGTCCCCGGTACGCGTGACCAGGGTCGGCTGATCATTGGCATAGGAGCGCGACAGCACCAGTTGCGGGTCTGCGGCCTCGTAACCATTGGCCGAACCGAGGAAATCCACCTGGCCTTGCTTAAGGGCTTCGATCACCTCATCGCGCGTGTCATAGCGCCGGACCTCGACGGTGATATTCAGCGCCTGGGCCACCAGCGCCGCATAATCGGCGGTAATCCCCTCAAGCTCGTCATTATTGTTGCTCAGGTCGAACGGCGCGTAGTCCGGCGCGGAGACGCCCATCAACACGCTGCGCCGCTCGCGCAGCCAGCGCCAATCGGCTTCGTCCAGCTCAACGCCGGGGTTTTCAAGGTGGGAGTGGCCCAGCAGCCGCAACGGGTGCGCTTCATCCAGGGCCACCGCGAACAGGGGCAACAGGGCCGCCAACAGAATGGCCGCGAGTCGGGCAAACGCGGAGGCGATCATTTCAAATCAGATGATTGCGCTGGGCAAATTTGGACAGATGCACCACCGATGACATACGCAGTTTCTCCTTGAGACGCGTCTTGTAGGTGCTTATGGTCTTGTGGCTCAGCAGCATGTCGTCGGCGATTTCCTTGTTGCCCAGGCCCAGGGCCAGTTTCTGCAACACCGTCAACTCACGATCCGAGAGCGCCTCCACCATGGCTTGCTCGGTAGATTGCAAATCATCGCGCCGTACCGAACTGGTGGGCAAGCTGGGGAAGCAGCTGTAGTTGGACATCACCGCCTTGATAGCCTTCTGCAGTTCGTCCAGCTCGCCGGTCTTGGCGACAAACCCCATGGCCCCGGCGCGCATGCAGCGGGTGGAAAAAAACACCGCCAGGTAGGAGGTCAGCACAAGGATCTTGCACGGCAGGCCAAGCGCCTTGATCCGAGCGATCACCTCCAGCCCGCCCAGCTTCGGCATTGCCAGGTCGAGGATCACCAGATCCGGGCGCCCTTCCCTGGCCTTCTGCACAGCATCTGCACCGTTGCCCGCCTCATCGATCTCAGTAAAGCCTTCCTGCTTCAACAGATACCGGACCGTGGCCCGGATAAACGGATGATCATCGACAATTAACGCTTTACTCATATAACTCCCCTGGGAGGACAAAGTACGCTGACACATCACACGGGACTCGGGTACCTGTGAGAAATGACAGTTCCGACAAGCGGTACTGCCTTTCCCCTCAGGACGCCAGCCAGGCAGTGCCTGGTCCCTTCAATTGAAAAACACCTTGACCCTATAAAGCCGTACCTTTGCCGCCGGCCAGCCGCAAGCGCGCAACCTTAGCAATGAGGTGGCGTATTATTTGAAGGGATACTCCTGACTGAATGTAGGACTTTTCCTCACAAAAAAGCATAGCCCCGTGGGCCTGGCTATGCCTGGCGGGGGGTCAGTCAGTGGTACTCGGGCTCCAGAAGGCCTGTACCACCAGCGTCGAGGTGGAAATGCGCGCAACCAGGGCATCCAGCTCGTCGCCGTCTACCGAGGTGGCCACCAGCGTGGCCTCGATTTCCACTTCGTCGCTGCCGAACGGCCGGACGTCGACGTCGCTGGCCGGGTAGTTGCAGCGCGCCAATTCGGCCTCCAGCAAAACCATGACTGCCTGCTGCTGGCTACGCCGCGCAATGACATAGAGGATATTGGTCACCTCCGCCGACACCACGTCCAACGGCTGGCGGTTGATGTTGTTCACGATCGGGCGCAGCAACGTGTTGGCCGCCAGTACAAACAGCGTCCCCAGCAGCGCTTCGAGGATCAGGTCGGCGCCGGCACATGCCCCCACCGCCGCCGAGGCCCAAAGCGTGGCGGCGGTGTTGAGCCCGCGCACATTGCCTTCTTCGCGCATGATCACGCCGGCACCCAGAAAGCCGATACCCGATACCACATACGCGACCACTCGCACCGCGCCCTCCGCGCCGCCCAGGCGGTTGGCCATGTCGACAAATATCGCTGCGCCCACCGCCACCAGCACATTGGTGCGCAACCCCGCCGTACGCTGGCGATATTGGCGCTCGAAGCCGATCAGCCCACCGAGGATAAACGCGGCGGTGAGGCTGACCAGGGTATCGATCAGGGAATTGAGGTTGATGTTGTTGATTGCCTGCATAAAAAACTCCATGAATGCCTGAGCAAATTGAAACCACCGTTGCTCCCGGTGGAGGCCCGTCAGCCGTCCCCCACCAGGGCCAGGGGTGGTCGATACAGCGTGTTACTGCCAGCCAAACTTACGGATGCGGCCCCCCTTTACTGCCGGGGCCAGGCCCCTATACGCCAGCAGAATCAGCGGCAGGAACACAACGTACAGCGACGGCAGCGCCTGTAATGCCAGGCGACGGAAGTGCCGGGCGATATGCCGGGTCTCGCAGGAAGCCGGCGAAAAACGCTTTCAACAGAGTGAGGTTCATGGTGTGACTCCTGCGTGAGGAAAAAACCGTCATGCAGGTACTGCCCATCCGCGCCACGCCTGTCAGACAGGCATAGCCGGCGGGGCCCGCCTGCCGTAACAGGCAGGCGCGTCCGTAGCATCCCGAGTCAACTCAGGTGCAGGTCAGCGTCGATGAGAGGGATCAGGCAGGCGCCAGGACTGGCCGCTGCCGGGATGCCGCTTCTCGCTAGGTGGCGAGACAACGGCATCTGGAAAATGCGCGTTACCTTGCCAAGTATGGGCCGGTTACCGAGACCGGCTGACAACTGTCACTCGAACAAGTACCCACTGAGGGTCTCCGCTATTGATGAAAACGCGCGAAGCTTACGCGCCGATTACAGGAGAGTAAACCGTAGGAAATTTTCCGCATGGGGAATAAGAATATTCTTCAGGACGGGTTCAGGAAGCGATTTTCAACCCTCCCCAAAGCCCGCTCCCACAATGGAAGAGTGGACCACCATGGCTACTGCGCATCGGCCCGGTCCCGCGCCACGCGCCTCAAGTAATCATCGACCTGCCCACCGGCCAGGGCCTTCACCTGGATCGCCACGCGGTTCACCTGGCGCCCCATCCTGATCCCCTCCCGAGTCCGCACCGTCACGTACCCCAGCTTGGGCCAGAAGCGCTCAGCCTTGGTATTGCCAAGTACCACGGTCAGCCGTAGCCACTCGGCGCCCTGTGTCACCGCCCATGCCTCAAGATCCACATGCAGCCGCTGCGCCAGCCCTGTGCCGTGCAGGCGCGAGTCCACCAGCAGCAAGCCGATATGCCACACGCCCAACGCGAGCAGGTCCGCGGCGATATTGACCACGGCGACGAGTTGGCCTTGCCCATCACGGTAGCCCAGCCAGTACATCCGGCGGCAGCGCCAGCCTGGCGGCAACTGGCCCTGCAGTTCCTCGCGGGCCTCGTTGGGCGTGGCTGGTTCACCGTTGACCGCCAGGAAGTAATCCGGCGCCTGCGCAAAAAACCGTTGCAGTTCAGCCTCATCGCGGCCCCGCAATTCAACCACCCGAATGCCCTCGATGGAGCAACCCGGTAACGCCTGTGGATCAACGTCCCTGTTCATGGCCTTTCAATCATCGCGCGTCAGTACTTCCAGCAATTCAATCTCAAAGCGCAAATCGCTATGGGGTTTGATATGCGCGCCCATCGAGCGCTCGCCGTAGGCCAGGTGCGCCGGCACGAACAACTGGCGCACGCCCCCCACCTGCATGCCCATCAGGCCCTGGTCCCAGCCCTTGATCACCCGCCCGGTGCCAATCACGCACTGGAACGGCTTGCCGCGCGCCCAGGACGAATCGAACACCGTGCCATCGACCAGGGTGCCAGTGTATTGGGTGGTGATCAGCGCGCCCTTGACCACGGCCTTGCCGGTGCCTGGGCGGATATCGGTGACTTGGAGGGTGTCGTCGCTCATGGAGGCTCTCGTTGAATGCGCAAAGGCTGGGGTTTTCCCAGAATCAAACGCGTTTGGCAAGGCTGATTGCCAGCCGCCCACTGCGCGAACGATGCACCAGCAAGGTCTCCCGTGGATACAGGCACGCGCTGTAAATGCAGCGGCTCCACGCGGGCGGGCTGCTTCGGCAACAGCGATGCAGCCTGCTCGAACAACTGTGGGCCGATCGCGCTCAGGTAACCCTCGACTTCACTGAACGAAGACGCGGGTCGATGGGTTGAACGTGCTCATGGCACTGGCTCCATGTTGATGAAAGAGGCATCAACATGGAGAGCGACAGGGGTTATTCGGTGTTAGACAGATAGCGTGCAATGCGCCCTTCACGACACCAGACACTCCCCTCCTCAAGGCTCGAGCATGGCCAAAAAGGTCTTCGACTTTGCCAGCATCCCCAGGTCCTGCAGTACATCATTGACGGCATCGAGGGTCCCCAGGTCCTCTGGACTGCCGGCCCCATCGACCACATGTTTCAACGCGGTCAAAAACGCCACCCTGCCCGAATCCATGCGGTCTGACTTGGTCATCTTGGACGAGATTCGCTTACGGGCAGCAGCCATTTTTTCCTCTAGATGAACGCTAAACTCATTTTTTGTCATGGCCAGGCTCCTTACTCATCTATGCGGTGGACACATGCACCAGCCTACGGTGGGTGTAAGGGCTTGCCTACTGTCAGAGTTCACAGGTCCATACCAGTTGGTTTTTAGATACGTAGCGTCGTGAGCGACTACGTTAATTGATAATAACGTGTCGAACACATTCCGTTGTGGCAAGGAGGCTTACTATCAGGAGCATGTCACGCCAACTACCCTTAATTGAATGGCATGTTGGTCCAGTCCCTCATAACAAGGTGTAAATCCCACTCATGGCTTTGCTTCCCGACCGTGACTTTCAGATCAAGTAGTTTTCACCTACAAAACAACGCGACCTTCCTTAGCCAAAAATTACAACCTGCCTATTCCCGCCCCGCAAAATCACGTTCACGCTGTAAAAAGCCAATCAATTATTAATGGACAACACCAAAATGACTATCGGATCAGACTTCAATTACCCTGCAGACATCGCCACAAAACTCCATAGAAAAAAACGCTCTTCCAAAAGTAAGTGGACGGCAACCTTTCCAAACCCACCAGATCTGTGTTTTGACTACCGCACTCTATTAGAACAAAAAAACGGAGTGGCACAAGCAACAGAGCCCCGTCATAAAATCTGTGTGATAGGCGCAGGAATTACAGGCCTAACAACCGCACGAGAATTACACAGGTGCGGGTTCACCCATATCACCCTGATTGAAAAATCAACGCGTATTGGCGGAAGACACCTTACGGCACTTGGAAGCAACAACACCAACACCCTTGGCAGACCCCCATTTGAAATGGGTGCAATGAGAATGCCTTTCTTCAACAAATCAAATGAACAACCAAAAGATGGGCGCTCGCTTATGGCGTATTACGCAAATGAGTTCGAACTGGCCCACTCAAATTTCCCGAACCCTGGTAGTCCATGGGTCCGATCAACTGGAATCTACCTCCAAGAAGGATGCATAGATGACAACGATCAACCAATAATGCTGATCTGGAAAAACACGGATGGAAGAACACCACCCCCAGGCAAGACCTTAGGGGTTGTCTTCGCAAAATGGACGGCATTCGCCGAGCACATGACATCAACAATCGCCCACTACTACGGCACTGACAAGTGGGAAGACTATTGGGCAGCTATCGTAAAGAGATACGAAGGCATTACATTTCGCGACCTTGTCAAAACACCAACGATTAACGCTTGGAACGCTAACGATCCTGGTAATTTTGGAGGTATGGGAATGACGGCAGAAGAATCAGCAATTTTTTACTCTATCGGAATCGGTGACGGTAGCTGGGGAGCATTCTATGACATATGTTCTCTTTATCCGATACGCACAGCCATATTCGGATTCAGCAGTCATCTCCAATTAATTCATGGGCGTGTAAATCCCGATGGCACGCCTATACCGTCCCCCTATTTGAATGCTCCTGAAGTTGTCGACTCAAAAGGACTAAAATTCAATAAGCCAAATTATATAGGCCTTGCATCTTTGGCAGAGTCTTTACTATTTATAAAACCGACCGAAACCCAGGAGTCTCTATACGAACACTTGATAAAACGAGAATCCGGATTACTCACCAGCAGTTCAGTAACGAAACTGGAAAAACTAAAAAACGGGCAAATCCGAGTTCACTACACCTGGCATCCCATTCAATCAAAAATCACAAACTCATATTTTATCGACTTCGACTCAGTGGTAATGACGCTACCTTCATGGATAATAGAGACGCAGATTCTTCTTGAAAACTTCAATCAGGACATGCTTCCATTTGAAATTATTGCAGCGTACAAAACCGCGCACTGGGAGACCAGTTGCAAGGTCTACGCCCCCCTCAAAAAAACGTTCCTATCAAATAACAAAAACATCCCACAAGCGATAGTTACCGACAGTTTCATACATGACGTATACACTTACCGCTACAACGAAAACAGCACCTATGATTGCATACTTCTCAGCTACACATGGGAAGATGACGCCACAAAATTGTCTTCATTCAGCGACAACGAACTCGTCGAAAAATGCATAAAAGAACTTGACAGAATCCTCCTGAAATCAACAAACATACAAGAACGAATATCTCCCTACATAGGGCACAAACAAGCACTTGTTCAACGCTGGATGAAAGACAAGCACTCCTTGGGTTGCGCAAAACTCTATCGTGCGGGCACGTATTATGACGCTGTCAGCCTTATGAAATACAACAGGGACTTTTCATACACGTCGGGACTGTATCTTTGCGGCGAGTCATTTTCCGTTGACGCGGGCTGGACAGAGCCATGCTTCAGAGGCGCTATAGACACAGTGATAAATATTTGCAACAAAACCCACGCAAACTTCAACGGCGATTTCACAATGCAAGATTACCCCGAGTATATAAATAAAAATTAAAGACTCAACAGAATCAGACTACATCACGACAGGAATCATCTGACTTCCATTTAAACACTTCATCACTTCTTATAAACATTCAACCATCCCGGTTGCATAATAAGAGGTCACCCCCATGCAAGAACCGACAAGCCCTACCCGCGTTGCTGTTATTCAATTTGCTCCGCAAGTCGGCGTTTTCAATAGAGCCGAAAACCTGCGTCAGAGCCTCGAACTAGCAAACGAAGCAGTGAACGGTGGCGCCAACCTGATCGTTCTGCCCGAACTCTCCAACTGCGGGTATTTTTTCTGCAGTCGCAAAGACGCGTTCGATCACGCTGAAGCGATACCGGACGGGCCAAGCGTGCGGGCGTGGATTGATTTTGCATGCAGGCATCAGGTTTATCTGGTGGCAGGCCTGAGTGAGATTGAAGGGGTGCAGTTGTTCAACACTGCCGTGCTGTTGGGACCCGACGGATTCATAGGCAAATATCGGAAAGCACATTTGTGGAACCTGGAAAAGCTTTGGTTCACTCCTGGCGATACAGGCTTTCCGGTATTTGAAACCCCGATCGGCCGAATCGGTCTGCTGATTTGTTGGGATATCTGGTTCCCGGAGGTGCCGCGAATTCTCAGCCAACAAGGCGCCGATATCATTTGCAGCCTGAACAACTGGGTGTGGACGCCACCACCGCTTTTTGACGAGGCAGGCAAATGCATGGCGTCGTACCTGACCATGACTGCAGCCCATGTAAACAACGTGTTTATCGCCGCAGCCAGCCGCATCGGTGAAGAACGGGATGCTCGCTACCTCGGATGCTCGTTGATTGCTGGAACCAACGGTTGGCCGATTGGCGCCGTAGCTTCGGCCAATCGGCAGGAAATTCTGTTTGCCGACATTGACCTCACGAGTGCCCGTAGCGCCCCTATATGGAACAGCCTCAATGACCTGCAACGGGACCGGCGCAATGACTTATACGATCAGATGCTCGGGTATTCCCGACACCCAGCCCTGCCGCGCTGATCAGAGGGGACGTCATGGAAACTTCATTTACCAAGACAGCTCGCCCCCGTTCGTGGACAGATATAACAGTCCTTAGCCTCGCGTTGACCAGCATTCTATTGGTGATATGGGTTGTATTCAGTTATCGGGGGTCATGGCCTGGATACGATGAGATGGTCGTCAGCTTGCCGCATCCAGCAGCCTGGCTGCGCTGGGTGCTGGGAGATATCAGCGAGGTTGCCTTCTACAAGCATGAACTTGCTTCACTTGGTCTATTAGGCGGTGCTTACCTGGCTTGGTGGGCGAGCAAGCGCAATAAAGCCTGGCAGGGTTTTCCCATTTCCTATGGCACTGGATTGTGGCCTTGGCTTGTGACCAGCTCCCTGTTAGGGCTGCTGTTGAGCAATCTGCTATGGGGTTGGAGCATCACGGCAGAAACATGGCAACCGACGTTTGCAGCATTCGTTTCGTTGCCGGCAGCGATGGTGCTGATGTTTGGCGGTGGCTGGAAGGTCACACTCAACGCCGCGGTGCTTGGGGCATTGCTGGTTACGCCGATGTGCTTGTTGATCGTCAACTTTGTATGCGTGCCACTCGGCTTGCCGGTGGTCATCGGTAATGTGCTGGGCATGGCGGTGGGCAGCGTCATCGCGTTCATGCTGCTTCGCCGAGCCCCCTCAATAGTGCGCTCGGATTACGTCGCCCCGACCAAACCATTGCCGACCAGTCCACCCACTTATGGTGTCGTATGGAGTCTGCGCCGAGTACTAGCAGACTTCTCCGAAGCACCATTCTTTGGGAATGAACTTGCCAGTCTTGGTCTGTTGGCGGGAGTGTTGCTGGCCTATGCCCTGAACCCCATGAGCCCGGCGTACGGATCGGGACTGGTGTTGCACATGGTCGCCGCACAGGCTCTGACGTCAGCGCTGGGTGTAGTGATATGGAGGCATCAATGGATCAAGCAAGGCTGGTATCCGACTTACGTTCCACTGGTCTCGGTGGTGCCTGCAGCAGTATTGACCCACGGCGGTAGCGGCGCCGTGATTGCCTTAAGTGCAACACTGGGTGCGTTAATCGCACCGCCGTTGGCGTGTGCTATCACCCAGCGGTTACCTGGACACTTTCACCCCTATATCGGCAATGTAATTTCAATGGCGATTAGTACGCTATTGGTTGTGCCTCTGATCGGTAAATTAATCACATAAGCTTGAGTGGTGAGGGGGGTCTACACCCCCCTCCCCTGAAATGGCGTAGATCCCCCCTGTCAGCAACCGACAGATCTTTACCGACCACATTGCCGAAGGTCCTGCTCGATCCTTTCCGCGCAATTGATCATTTGAGCCTGGCGAACAGCGTGCACGTCGTCCTCGCAAAAATGCACCACCCCCTCTAGTGCATTCGCACTCCGTGACGGGCAATTGATCTGCACTATCTTTAAGCCCGGGTGTCGTACTTCCCATGCGCCCCTCCCCCGCCCGGGACACGGATCGCCAACCACGGAGAAACCATGAGCCAGGACGTCTTAGCCAAAGAAACCAACCGCCGCCAACTGCAGCAGATCATTTCCGGTCTGTCCGACGGTGTGATACTGGCCGAGGTCGACCAGACCATCCTCTGGGCCAATGAAGCCGCGCTGACCATGCACGGTGTCAGCGACGTCCTGGCGCTGGGCGCCAACACCGAGCAGTACGCCAAGCGCTTCGCCCTGCGTTATCGCAACAACCACCCGCTGCCGCTGGACAGCTACCCGCTGAGCCGTGTGGCAGCCGGTGAAGAATTCAGTGATGTGGTGGTGGAAGTCACGCCCCTCGACGACGACCACCGCAGTTGGGTGCACCGCCTGCGCAGCCTGGTGCTGACCGATGCGCGCGGGGAGCCGGAGTTGCTGGTGCTGATCCTCAGCGATGCCACCGAATGGGCCAGCGCCGAACAACGCTTCGAGAAAACCTTCAACGCCAACCCGGCGCCCGCCGTAATCTGCCGCCTGAGCGACCTGCGCTATATCAAGGTCAATCAGGGGTTCCTGGAGATGACCGGCTACAACCGCGACCAGGTGATCGGCCGCTCGGTGTATGAACTGGATGTGCTGGAACAGGCCGAGCGCAAGGACCTGGCCATCCAACGCCTGAGCGAAGGGGCGACCATCCCGCAGATGCAAGCCGAACTGCGCCTGCCCGAAGGCGGCAGCAAGTTGGTGATCGTCGCTGGCCAGCCGTTGGACATGAATGAGGAAGACTGCATGCTGTTTTCCTTCACCGACCTGGAGCCACGACGCAAGGCGGAAATCGCCCTGCGCCAGAGTGAAGAACGCTTCGCCAAGTCGTTTCGACTGACCCCGGTGCCCACCCTGGTATGCAGCGCCGCCAACCGCCAGGTGGTGGATATCAACGAGGCGTTCATGAACATCACGGGCTACATCAGTGAAGAGTTGATCGGCAAGGCCATCGAAGACATCGACTTTATCGACAGCGCCCAGGCCTGCGCGCAGCTGTTCACTACCTTGGAAAAAGCCGGCAACCTCGATGGGCTGGACCTGAAGGTGCGCAAGAAAGGCGATGAGGTGATCGACTGCGTAGTCTCCGCCGACACCGTGATCATCCAGGACGTGCCCTGCTACCTGATGGTGTTGATGAACATCACCGAACGTAAACGCTCGGAGCTGGAACTGGTGGCGGCCATCGAAGAAGTGATGCAGGACGCTTCCTGGTTCAGCCAGACCCTGATCGAAAAACTGGCCAATGCCAAGAGCGTCAACAGCCCCAACCTGCCAAACGTTACCTTCACCGACCTCACTGCCCGCGAGCGCGATGTGCTCGGATTGATCTGCGAAGGCCTGGCCGACAAGGAGATCGCCTCACGCCTTAAACTGGCGCCGAATACCGTGCGTAACCATGTGGCGACGGTGTACTCCAAGCTGGGGGTGCACAGCCGTAGTGCAGCCATCGTCTGGGCCCGTGAACGCGGGTTGTTTGCCGGAGAAATGCGGGTCAAGAACAAGCGCTAAAAGTGCAAATGCACTAGTGAGGCTAGTGCGAATTCGCCTTATCGCGTGTCGTTGCAGTCCTTAACCTTCCAGGGTGAGCACAGGTCTTTGAACCTGTGCAGTCGCAAAACGACCCCCTTGAAGGAACCCACATGTTCACCCTCTCTCAACTGCGAAATTGCATCGAAGAAGGCCTGGCGCCGCTGACCTGCGAATTCACACTGTGCCGGGACGCATCGCTGACCCTCAAGGTCTACGACGCTCAAACCGGTCGGGTCGACCTGGTCGTGACCGGCATCAACACCAATCGGCTGCAGACCCCACAAGAAGTGGAAAAGATGGTCGAAGAGCTGCGCTACGAACTGCAAAGCAACAACATGGGCAAGCTCATGATCGATGACTTGCCTTCAACGACGAACCAATGAAATAGAACACCCCGCCCGCGACGATAAACGCACCGAGCATGTAGAACATGTAGTGTGCCGGCAGGCTGGCCAGCACCAGCCCACACAATACCGGCCCCAGGGCGGCACCGAGGTTCGACAGGTTCTGCGCGCCGTAGTACATGCCCCGCAGGTGGTCCGGGGCAATCCGATCGATAAACATATACTCGGCCGGGAACACGATGATTTCCCCAATGGTGAACACCGCCATCGCCAGCACCCACCACCACACGCTGGTGGACAGCGCGAAACCGATCAAGCCCAGCATGAACATGCTCAGGCCGAAGATCAGCCAGCGGCTCAGGTGACGGTGGGAAATACGTCGGCCGATCACATACTGCAAGGCAATCACCAGCACGGCATTGGTGGTGAGTACGGCGCTGATCACGGTGTAGGTATATTCCGCCGTGGTGGTGGTCACCAGGTACTGCGACAGGTACGCGGTGAACTGGCCGAACACCACCGCACTGAGCAGGCCACCCAGGGTGAAGCACACCAGGCGATGGTCGCGCAGCAGCACGCCGCCAACGGCCAGGAATGACACCGGTTTTTGCATCGCATCGGCGGTAGCCAGTGAGCGATCACCCCAGCGCCAGTACAGCAGGAAAAACCCCACCCCCAACAGGGCCGACAGAATGAACGGCAGGCTGATATCCAGCTTGGCCACCATCGCGCCAAACCACGGCCCCACCGCATAGCCGATATTGGTCAGGGTGTACTTGATGGAAAACACTTCACTGCGCGCCTCTTCCGGCAACAGGCTGGCGAAACCGGCCTTGACGGCAATGTCGATCACCGCATAAGCAAGGTTGATCAGGATCAGGCAGCTGTAGAACGTCCAGATATTCTGCGCGAGTACCGTGCCGACAAAGCCCAGCGCAAATAGCACGCTCAACCCGAGCAGCAGCCGATAGCTGTTGATGCGATCGACCAGAAACCCGCCATAGACGCTGAGCAGCGAACCGACAATCAGCGAACTGCCGATGACCAGGCCGACCTGGCTGATGTCCAGTGCAAAGTGGCTGGTCAGGTAGATCACGAGGTAGGGGAAGGTGATGGCTTTGGCCAGCGTCAGCATCAAGGTAGCCGACAGCAGCAGGTTCACCGTGCGGGGGTAGTTTCTTATTGTGGCAAGCATCCTGCTCTTTTCCTTGAAGGTAACGCGACCATTTCAGCCGGTTACCTTAACCCGGGGATCTCGAAAAAAGCAGGTGCTGCCACCGGCTTATTTCTTGACTGGGGTGATCTCGAGAATGGTGCCGTTGGTGGTTTTGAGCAGCACGAACTTGTCACCCACCCGTGCCCACTGGCTGTCTTCTTCGGGTTGCTTGAGGCCGCGCTTTTTCCAGTCGCTGACGGCCGACTCCTTGCGCATCAGGATATCCGGAGCGCGGTCGCCCTCTTTCAAGTCGCGGGTGTTGATGTTGGACGGTTGCACAGTTTCCTGCGGAGTATCTCCAGCCTGCGCGACAAAGCTGGCAGTGGACAGGCTGGCGGCGACCAGCAGGCAAGCAGCGAGTGTTCTGGACTTCATGGGGGCTCCTTCAATGAATGACGCGTACCCAGGTTCCGACCGCAGGCACGGGGAATCATTCAGCCAGAAGTGAGCAGCACGAACTCCTGGCGCCGTCGAGGGCGAACAAACACAGCTCCGACTGCATGGCCATTGCCTGCGTGAAATAAATCCTGTAATTTTTCATGAAATTATTCGACATAAATTTCATGAACCAACAAGAAGAACTCGCCACCCTGGCTGCGCTGATCCACGACCTGCGTAAGCACAAGAAGCTCACCCTCGCCCAATTGGCGCGAAAGATCGAGCGTTCGGTGGGCTTCCTGTCCCAGGTTGAGCGTGGCCTGTCGCGCCCGACCGTGGCGGATCTGACCGCCATCAGCCACGCCCTCGATGTGCCAACCACTTACTTCTACAGCCGGCCCAAACCCAAGGCCGTGGACTGGGTGACCCGCCCGAATGAGCGGCGCACGGTGTATTACGCCAATGGCATCACCGACATCCTCGTCTCGCCAAGCATGAACGGCGCGTTCTCGATGCTCGACAGCCTGCTGGCCCCCGGCGCCAACAGCGGCGAACAGAGCATGAGCGACCGCGCCGAGCAGGCCGGTTTTGTGCTGGAGGGCGAGTTGACGCTGTGGGTGGAAGGCGAAGCCGGATCGGTGACCCTGGGCCCCGGCGACAGCTTCCACCTGGCCAGTTACGCCCATTGTCGCTATGCCAACCTGACCGATCTGCCCGCCCGCGTGCTGTGGGTCTACAACTAGGAGCAACACCCGTGAAAAGCCATGCCTCCACGTTACTGGCCGAAGTACGGACCTTTCGCCAGAACCATCCCGACGTGCGTTACGTCGACCTGATCGCCCTGGACATCCCCGGGCATTTCTACGGCAAGCGCTACCCGGTGGAGATGCTGGAAAAAGTCGCCGCCGGCGGCCCATTGAAACTGCCGCAAAATGCCGTGCTGCTGGGAACGCAAGGCGGGTTGTTCAAGATCGGCGACTACTGCTTCAACGACGGCGACCCTGACGCCAACCGCCGCCTGGTGCCAGGCACGCTCAAGCCAGTGAGCTGGGAGAACCAGCCCCTGGGTCAGATGCTGATCACCTCGGACGGCACCGAGGCACCCATCGAATTCGAGCCTCGGGAAGTGTTGGCCAAAGTGCTGGAGCGTCTGCACCACAAAGGCATTCACCCGGTGGTCGCGTTTGAGCTGGAGTTCTACCTGTTCGACCGCAAACTCGACAATGGCCTGCCGCAATATGCCCGTGACCCGTTGAGCGACGACGCCGATGACCAGCCCAACCTGCATATCGAACGGCTGTCACGTTTCTCGCAAGTGCTCGACGATATGGCGCAAACCGCCAAGGACCAGGGCATCGACATCACGGTGATCACCGCCGAACTCGGCCCTGGCCAGTTCGAGATCAACTTCGGCCACTTGGACGATGGCCTGCGTGCCGCCGACTGGGCCGCCCTGTTCTGCCGCAGCACCCGTGGCGTCGCGCTCAAGCATGGCTACCGCGCCAGCTTCATGGCCAAGCCCTACCTGCAATTTCCCGGCAGCGGCATGCATGTGCATGTCAGCCTCTATGACGGCGCCGGCAATAACTTGCTCGCGGCGCACCAGCAGCAACCCCTGCGCCATGCCGTTGCCGGCTGCCTGGAGTTACTGCCGCACTGCATGCCGATATTCTCACCGAACCACAACGCCTTTCGCCGCCTGGGCGGTACGGTCAACGCGGCAACCCGTGCGAGCTGGGGCTTTGAAGACCGCGATGCGTGCGTGCGCATTCCCGAGTCCGACCCACGCAACCTGCGCATCGAACACCGCCTGGCCAGCGCCGATGCCAACCCGTACCTGGTGCTGGCGGCGATCCTGGCCGGGCTGGAACATGGGCTGGAGGCCAAGCGCGAACCCATCACACCGCTGAACGAGGACCGCACCAGCGGCGCCGACTTCCCCCTGGAAATGCTCGACGCCGTGCGCGCCATGCAACATCACCCCGTGGTACGCGATAAGCTGGGGGCGGAATTTGTCGACGTGTACTGCGAAAACAAGCGTCAGGATCACTTGGCGTTTCAGCAAGAGATCAACGCGCGGGAGTACCGCTGGTTTCTCTAACCCCCACAGGAATCACCGATGACCGCCCAAAGCGCCCCGGCCCTCAAGGAAATCTTCAACGTCGAACGCCTGCAACACATCGCCACCGAAATGAGCGCGGTGTATCCGGCGTTCGACGCCAAGGGTTTCCTCAAGCATGCGAAGGCCGGGTTGGCCGAATTGTCGGTGATGCAGCGCATGGCGCGGGTCAGCGAGAGCCTGCACGCGGTAATCGCGCTGGATTACCCGCAGACCCTGAAATTGCTCTACGCCTTGGCGCCGCGCCTGAACAGCGGGTTTGTCAGCCTGTTCCTGCCGCACTACGTGGCGAGTTACGGCCGGGATGACTTCAAGCGCTCCATGGCCGCGCTCAAATACTTCACCACGTTCGGTTCGGCCGAATTCGCTATCCGGCACTTCCTGTTGCACGATTTCCACCGCACCCTGGCGGTGATGCAACAGTGGTCGCGGGATACCAACGAACACGTACGTCGCCTCGCCAGCGAGGGCTCGCGGCCACGCCTGCCCTGGTCGTTTCGCCTGGCCGAAGTGCAGGCCAACCCCGAGCTGTGCGCGTCGATCCTAGACAACCTCAAGGCCGACAGCAGCCTCTACGTGCGCAAGTCCGTGGCCAACCATCTCAACGACATCACCAAGGACCACCCGGACTGGGTGCTCAGCCTGATTGAAGGCTGGAACCTCGACAACCCCCACACCGCCTGGATTGCCCGCCATGCACTGCGCAGCCTGATCAAGCAAGGCAACACCCGGGCACTGACGATCATGGGCGCAGGGGCCAAGGCCGAGGTGAAGATTCATCATTTGAACGTCTCCCCGGCGGTCATCAAACTGGGCGAGCGCATCAACCTGTCGTTCAGCCTGGAGTCCACCGCCGCCACCGCGCAAAAGCTGGTGGTGGACTACGCCATCGACTATGTCAAAAGCGCCGGCCACAGCGCGGCCAAGGTGTTCAAGCTCAAGGCCTTCACGCTGGCGGCGGGTGAACATCAACGTATCAGCCGCGAGCAGCACATCCGCGAACTGACCACGCGTAAGCACTACCCTGGCAGGCATAAGGTGCATGTGCTGGTGAATGGGGAGCGATTGGGCAGTGCGGAATTCGTATTGCGCGATTGACTCGATTCAACCAACGCCACCCATCAAAGTGGGAGGGGGGCTTGCCCATGACCGAATTTTTGTGGCGAACGGGCTTGTTGTGGCGAGCGGGCTTGCCCCGCGTTGGGCTGCGAAGCAGCCCCAATAAAGCAGAATGCGGTGTATCAGATATTGCCGGGGCGGCTGGTCTTGGGGCTGCTTCGCAGCCCAACGCGGGGCAAGCCCGCTCGCCACAACAAGCCTACTAGCCACAACAAGCCCGCTTGCCACAATAAGCCTGCTAGCCACAACAAGCCCGCTTGCCACAATAAGCCGGCTAGCCACAGGAGTTCCAGTTTGCTGCGCGACAGCGCCAAGTTGGAGATTTAGCGGAGCCTCCCACATTGTTGATCCGGTTTCTTCAGTTGGATTCGCCGAGCAGCAGCGGCTGCTCCCGCGCGCACAACTCCACCACGTAATCCCACAACACCCGCAGCCGCACCGACTTGTGCAACTCCCTGCGCGAGCTGATCCAGTAGCTGCGCTGAATCCCCTCCCCCGGCAGCAACGACACCAGGTCGGGGTCGCCGGCGGCCATGAAGCACGGCAACACGGCAATCCCCAACCCCGAGCGTGCCGCCTGGTGCTGGGCGATCACGCTGGTGCTGTGGAACACCACCTTGGGGTTACGGCAGAAACTGCTAAGGAACTTCAATTCCTGGCTGAACAGCAGGTCGTCGACGTAATCGATCCATGAATGGGCCGCGAGGTCTTCGCGTTTTTCAATCGGTGGCGTGCGCGCCAGGTAGGCGCGGCTGGCGTAGAGGGCCAGGCGGTAGTCGGTGAGCTTGCGCGTTACCAGTTGGTCGACGCTGGGGCGTTCGAGGTGAATACTGATTTCCGCTTCGCGGTTGAGAATGCTGACAAAGCGCGGCACCGCCACCAGCTCGACTTCCAACCCTGGGTAGCGCTCGAACAGCCCGCCCATGCGGCTGGCGAGGAACATCACGCCGAGGCCCTCGGCCACGCCCAGGCGGATCTTGCCTAGCGGGGCGGCGCTGTGGGTGAGTTCGTCTTCGGCCAGCAGCGCGACGTTTTCCATGGCTTCGGCGTGCTTGAGCAAGGCTTCGCCAGCAGGCGTCAGCTCGTAGCCCTGGGCGTGCTGCACAAACAACGCCGTACCCAGGCTTTTCTCGATGGCCTCGATATGCCGCGCCACCGTGGCGTGGGTAGTTTTCAGGCGCTGTGCGGCAGTCAGCAGGCGGCCGCTGCGCTGCAACTCCAGGAAATATCGCAGGTCATTCCAGTCGAACATGTCGCCTTTCTCCCTTGGGCATAAATAATGACTTAAGCCTCGCCACAACAAGCTCGTTCGCCAAAGGGGCTGGCGCCAACCGGCAGCGCTGTTTAAAAACGCACAGCAGCTGGGTAAAAACTAACATTTTTAAGACGAAAACTAACAACTAGGATGGAGCCAATAAGAAAAACAAGCGAGACCTCAGATGCCCATTGCAGCTGCGCAATACGATTACGTGGTAGTAGGCGCCGGCCCCGCGGGTTGCCTGCTGGCCAATCGACTGTCCGCCAACCCCGCCCACCGCGTGCTGCTGCTCGAAGCCGGTGGTCGCGACAATTACCCCTGGATCCATATCCCCGTCGGCTACCTGTTCTGTATCGGTAACCCGCGCACCGACTGGTGCTTCAAGACCGAAGCCCAGGAGGGCCTGCAAGGCCGCGCACTGAGTTATCCACGCGGCAAGGTGCTGGGGGGCTGTTCCTCCATCAACGGCATGATCTACATGCGCGGCCAGGCCCAGGACTATGACGGCTGGGCGGCGGCAGGCAACGCCGGCTGGGCCTGGAAAGACGTGCTGCCGCTGTTCAAGCAGAGCGAAAACCATTTTGCCGGCGGCTCGGAATTCCACAGCGATGGCGGCGAATGGCGGGTAGAACAACAACGATTGTCGTGGCCGATCCTGGATGCGTTTCGCGAAGCCGCGGCGCAGAGCGGCATTGCCAACATCAGCGACTTCAACCAAGGCGATAACGAAGGCTGCGGCTACTTTCAGGTCAATCAGAAGGCCGGGGTACGCTGGAATGCGGCCAAGGCATTTCTCAAGCCGATCCGCCAACGGCCTAACCTGACCGTGCTGACCGAGGTGGAGGTCGACCGTGTGCTGCTGGAGAACGGCCGCGCCTCCAAGGTACTCGGGCGCCAGCACGGCCAGCAGGTCAGTTGGGAAGCCCGCAAGGAGATCGTGCTATGCGCCGGCTCCGTCGGTTCGCCGGGTATCCTGCAACGCTCGGGAATCGGCCCCGCCCATGTGCTCAAGCCGCTGGGCATTGACGTGGTGCATGAACTGCCGGGTGTCGGCGGCAACCTGCAAGACCACTTGCAACTGCGGCTGATCTACAAGCTGGAAAACGCCCGCACCTTGAACCAGATCGCCGGCACCGTGTGGGGCAAGATGGGCATGGGCCTGCGCTACCTGTATGACCGCAGCGGCCCGCTGTCGATGGCGCCCAGCCAGCTCGGTGCGTTTGCCCGCTCCGGCCCGGAACAGACCTCGGCCAACCTTGAATACCATGTACAGCCGCTGTCCCTGGAGCGTTTTGGCGAGCCGCTGCATGCCTTCCCGGCCTTTACCGCGTCGGTCTGCGACCTGCGCCCGCACAGCCGTGGCCGCATCGATATTCGCTCAGCCAACCCGGCGGATGCACCGCTGATCCAGCCCAATTACCTCAGCCATCCGGAAGACTTGCGCGTCGCTGCCGATGCCATTCGCCTGACCCGGCGCATTGTGGCGGCGCCGGCTCTCAGCCAGTTCAAACCCGTGGAGTACCTGCCCGGCGATGCGTTGCAAACCGAAGAGCAACTGCACGAAGCCGCCGCGCGCATCGGAACGACTATCTTCCATCCCGTGGGCACCTGCCGCATGGGCGATGACAAGGACGCGGTGGTCGACGCGCAACTGCGCGTGCATGGCGTGCCCGGCCTGCGCATCGCCGATGCCTCGATCATGCCGCGCATTACATCCGGCAATACCTGTTCACCGACGCTGATGATCGCCGAGAAAGCCGCGCAGTTGATCCTTTCACCGAATACTGCAGGAGCCAGCAGCCAACTCGAGAAAAATGCAAAGGCGCCACGTTCAGCCAGGTTTCCCGCGTAATCGTTGACGATTTTCGCGAGCAAGTCCGCTCCTGCTGAGGAACGGAAAACAGACCGGCGCCGAGGTTGGCGCCGACAGTGGAACAACAATAAATAATCACTGTGAGGGATACCCGATGTCAGAACATGCTCAAGTCCTGGGCTCGGCGGTCAGCCCGAGTACCGCCAGCGAATCAAGGAAAGTCATTTTCGCCTCGTCCCTGGGGACGGTGTTCGAGTGGTATGACTTCTTCCTCTACGGCGCCCTGGCGGCGGTGATCAGCAAACAGTTCTTTGCCGGGGTCAACGACACCACGGCGTTTATCTTTGCCCTGATGGCCTTTGCTGCCGGCTTTGTCGTACGACCGTTCGGCGCCCTGGTATTCGGTCGCCTGGGCGACATGATCGGACGCAAATACACCTTTCTCGTCACCATCATCCTGATGGGTGTAGCGACCTTTTGCGTCGGGCTGTTGCCCACTTACGCCAGCATCGGCATCGCGGCGCCGATCATCCTGATCGTGCTGCGCATGCTGCAAGGCCTGGCGCTGGGTGGTGAATATGGCGGTGCGGCCACCTATGTCGCCGAACATGCGCCGGTCGGCAAACGCGGCCTCCACACCAGCTGGATTCAATCCACTGCCACCCTCGGCCTGCTGCTCTCGCTGCTGGTGGTACTGGCATGCCGTTACTTCACCGGTGACCAGTTCGAAGTCTGGGGCTGGCGCATTCCGTTCCTGTTTTCCATCGTACTGCTGGGCATTTCCACCTGGATCCGCATGAGCCTGCATGAGTCACCCGCCTTCCTGAAGATGAAAGAGGAAGGCAAGGCGAGCAAGGCGCCGATCCGTGAGTCCTTCGGCAAATGGGAAAACCTCAAGGTGGTGCTGATTGCGCTGTTCAGCATCAACGGCGGGCAAGCGGTGACCTTCTACGCGGCGCAGTTTTATGTGCTGTTCTTCCTCACGCAGTTCCTAAAGATGGACCCGGCCCTGGCCAACATGCTGTTGATCATCAGCGTCGTGATCGGGGCGCCGTTCTTTATCTTCTTTGGCTGGCTCTCGGACAAGGTTGGACGCAAGCCGGTGCTGATGCTCGGCCTGCTGCTGGCCACCGCGTTGTACTTCCCGATCTTCAAGAGCCTGGCGCACTACACCAACCCGGCGATGGACCAGGCCAGCCACCAGGCGCCAATCACCGTACTGGCCGACCCGGCCACCTGCACCTTCCAGTTCGACCCGGTAGGCAAGGCGCGTTTCGACAGCCCCTGCGACAAGGTCAAGACCTTCCTGGTCAAGCAAGGCCTGCCCTACAGCAGCGCCGCCGCCCCGGCCGGCAGCCCGGTGCAAGTGAGCGTGGGTGAAGTGCGTATCGATGGTTTTGACGAAGCCGCCCTGCGTGGCGCGGTGGCGCTGGCGGGTTATCCGACTTCGGCGGATGTGGCCCAGGTCAACAAGGTGATGGTGGTGGTGCTGATCGTCGCGCTGATCCTGATCGCAGCCATGTGCTACGGCCCGCTGGCGGCACTGATGGTGGAACTGTTCCCGACGCGCATCCGCTACACCTCGATGTCCCTGCCTTACCACATCGGTAACGGCTGGTTTGGTGGGTTCCTGCCAACCGTGTCGTTTGCCCTGGTGGTGTACACCGGCGATATCTTCTATGGCCTGTGGTACCCGGTAGCGGTGACTGGCGTTAGCCTGATCGTGGGGATGTTCTGCCTCAAGGAAACGCGGCATGTGGATATCGATAACAACTAAACCGATCTTCTGAACACAGGAGATCCCCTGTGGGAGGCTGCCCCTCCCACATTTTTTCCAGCGCCACACAAATAGCTGTATATCCATCCAGATAAAGGTTGATCATTTCCCGTCTTTTGCCCATCCTGCTCCCCATTCAACTCTGTATCGAATGGGCTGACCATGCGGCTGTTCCTCTGTGAAAAACCCTCCCAGGCCAAGGATATCGCGGCCGTGCTCGGCGCCAGTCGCCGTGGCGACGGTTGCTGGCTGGGCAGCGGAGTCACCGTCACCTGGTGCATCGGCCACCTGCTGGAAACCGCCCCGCCCGACGCCTACGACGCCAAGTACAAACGCTGGGTGCTCGCCGATCTGCCGATCGTCCCGCAAACATGGAAAATGCGGGTCAAGCCCAAGACCGCCAGCCAATTCAAGGCGGTCAAGCGCCTGCTGGGGGAAGCCCAGGAACTGGTGATCGCCACCGACGCCGACCGTGAAGGCGAAATGATCGCCCGGGAGCTGGTGGAACATTGCCGTTATCGCGGGCCGATCCAGCGGCTATGGTTGTCGGCGCTGGACGACGCCTCCATTCGCAAGGCCCTGGCCGCACTCAAGCCCGGTGCCGAGACCTTCAGCCTGTATCACTCGGCGTTGGGCCGCTCCCGCGCCGACTGGCTGATCGGCATGAACATGAGCCGCCTGTTTACCTTGCTCGGCCGTCAATCCGGCTACCAAGGCGTGCTGCCAGTGGGGCGCGTGCAAACCCCGACGTTGCGCCTGGTGGTGGACCGCGACCGCAGCATCGCCGACTTCGTGCCGGTGGCGTACTGGGCGATCGATGTCGACCTGCGTCATGAGCACATGACGTTCACCGCCCAATGGCGCGCCGCCGAGGACGCCTGTGACGACCAGGGCCGCTGCCTCAACCCGCAACTCGCCCGGGACGCCGCCGACGCCATGACCCAGGCCGCCCGCGCACAGTTGGTGAAGTTGCGCACCGAACGCATGCGCGAAGTGGCCCCCCTGCCCTTCGACCTGGGCACCCTGCAGGAAATCTGCTCGAAGAAGCTCGGGCTCGGCGCCCAGGAAACCCTGGATATCGCCCAATCCCTCTACGAAACCTACAAGGTCATCACCTACCCGCGCAGTGACTGCGGCTACCTGCCATTGAGCCAGCACAGCGAAGCGCCGAAGATTCTCGCCGCGCTGGGCCGCGCGGATGCGGCAGTGAACGAGTTGATGCCGCATATCGACCCCCAGCGCCGCTCACGAGCCTGGAATGATGCCAAGGTCAGCGCCCACCACGGCATCATTCCCACCGGGGCCGGCAAGGACGTTGGCCAACTCACCGGCAAGCACCGCGCGGTCTACACCCTTATTCGCGCGCGCTACCTGGCGCAGTTTCTGCCCAACCACGAATACGATCGCACCCAGGCGGATTTCGACTGCGCGGGCCAGGCGTTACGCGCGGTGGGCAAAGTCGTGATCGAAGCGGGGTGGAAACGGGCCTTGCCCGAAGCCCTCGCACCGGCCAAGGGGCGCGAAGCCCCGGCCCCCCAGGCCTTGCCAACACTGGTGCAAGGCCAGGAATACGCAGTGGCCAAGGTCAACCTGAAGGACCTGTGGACCCAACCGCCCAAACCCTTCACCGAAGGCGACCTGATCAAGGCGATGAAAAACGTCGCGAAACTGGTGGAAGACCCACTGCTCAAGCAAAAACTCAAGGACACCACCGGCATCGGCACCGAGGCCACCCGCGCCGGCATTATCCAAGGGTTGCTCGACCGGGGTTACCTGGTGAAGAACGGCAAGGCCTTGTCGGCAACCCCGGCAGCCTTCAGCCTGATCGACGCGGTACCCCGCGCCATCGCCGACCCCGGCACCACCGCGATCTGGGAGCAGGCGTTGGACATGGTGCAAAGCGGCGAGATGAGCCTGGAAGAATTCGTCGCCAAACAGGCGGCCTGGATGAGCAAGCAGGTGGCGCGCTGCAACGGCATGCGCATGACCATCATGGGGCCGGCCAGCCCGGCGGGCCGAGGCGCCGCACCGTGGAAAAAGAAGCGCAAGGCCGCACCCCGCAAGACCGCCGGCAGCCCCAAGCGCGGCAAAAAGCCAGCGAATGCGGGATGAAAGGTAAAAAAAACCGGCGAATGACGTTTTTCGACGGGTTTAACGCCGCTTTGGACCTTGCCGCCGCGCGGGCCGTCTAGGATTCTGTAGGGGGAGCCAGACTAACTAAAAAAAACCGGAGTGGTCGCCATGAAAACCGTTGCACAAGTGCTCAAAGCCAAGGACCAGAAAAACCAGGAAGTCCATGTCATCAAACACGACCACACCGTGTTTGAAGCACTGGTCCGGATGTCGGAGAAAAACGTCGGGGCCTTGCCGGTCGTTAAGGATGGCGTGGTGGTAGGCATCATCAGCGAACGTGATTACGCGCGCAAAATCATGCTCAAGGGTCTGTCGTCGGTCACTACAAAGGTCCATGAGGTGATGAGCTCTCCGGTGATCACCGTCGACACCCATAAAAAGGTCGATGAGTGCATGAACATCATGACCGACAGTCACCTGCGCCACCTGCCGGTGGTCGAAGACGGCAAACTGCTGGGCCTGCTCTCCATCGGTGACTTGGTAAAAGAAGCCATTGCCGACCAGGCCGACCTGATCAAACAGCTGGAGCAATACATCCGCGGCGAATAGGGGACCCCATGCTCGACACGCTGGAACATCAAGAGGATCACCTCGACACCCTGCACCGGGCCCTGGCCGAACGGCGCTTTCTGGTGTTGACCGGTGCAGGGATCAGTACGTCGTCGGGGATACCCGATTACCGTGACAGCGAAGGCGTACGCCGGGGCAAGGCGCCGATGATGTACCAGGAGTTCCTGGCCACACCGCAAGCGCGACGCCGTTACTGGGCGCGGGCAATGCTGGGTTGGCCGCGAGTACGTATCGCCCAACCGAACAACGCCCACCGCGCGCTGGCGACCCTGCAGCAACGCCAGCGCATCAGTGGCCTGATCACGCAAAACGTCGACACCCTGCATGATCAGGCCGGTAGCCACGATGTCATCGAACTGCATGGCAGCCTGCATCGAGTACTGTGCCTGGATTGCCAGCTACGCAGCCCCCGCGATGGCGTTCAGCGGCAAATGGAAATCGCCAATCCCTACCTGGCGCAGGTGCATGCCGTCCAGGCGCCTGATGGCGACACCTTGCTTGACCCGACCTTCGAAGAGCAGTTCCAGGTACCCCACTGCCCCCATTGCGATGGCGAACGACTGAAGCCGGATGTGGTGTTTTTTGGCGAGAACGTCGCGCCGGCCACTGCGGCCAGGGCGATGGCCGCAGTGGCGCAGGCCGAGGGCTTGCTGGTGGTAGGCTCTTCGCTGATGGCCTATTCGGCATTTCGCCTGTGCAAGGCGATGGTCGAACAGGGCAAGCCGGTGATCGCCATTAACCTGGGCAAGACCCGAGGCGATGAGCTCTTGCAGGTGAAAATCGAAGCCTCTTGTGAGCGGTTGCTGCCTTTGCTGGCCGAGCGGCTGGGAGCCTAAAGACACCACAGATCAACCCGTCGAAGGGGGCGGTGCGACGATTCGACTTACCCCCTCCCACCAGGGTCAAGCGCTGCATGGCCACTTGGCGCCGGCGACTAATCAGCACAAAAAATGACGCCCAAGTCACCTTCTCCTGCATCCTCCCGTCCCCACGGCGATTTATGTAGTGATCGAAAATAATCACTACATAACCGTTGACGTAACCTTTTTGTCCTTGCATGATCTAGACGTCTCCCGGATCGGGAGCGTTGGCAACAAGCGTTTTGAACAAGCTCGTCTGACCGCCGAGCTGTTTTTTCCGGATGTGCACTGCCCACAAGGCAGATTGATGAAGCTGACCGGCCCGAAAGGATCGGTACAAGGAGCTCAAACGCTGCTTGTCTTCGTTATGAAACCATTGCGTAGCAGTTCATCAGCAAGACTACATGCATCAGGTTCAAGACCCTGCCCGTATTCGGCAGACAGTCGCTGACGCCCGGTTTTCGGAACCGGAGACAACTTAAACGTGTATTAACGAATCAATTGATAGATCGCCAACTGGTCAAGGGGTTTACACATGAATCTGAACAACCAACCAACTATCGATGAATTGGCTGATATGTTCGCAGCGCAGAAAGACAAACTCGACGACCATATCCTGTGGATTGGTAAATCGGGCGAAGTCAAAATTGACTGCCTGGCGCCCCACACCGAAGAAGCGGAGTTCGACCGCAATAACCGTGAACTGGCGGCGCGCCTGCGGATGTACCGCCGCGGCCAGGGTTATGTCGGTAAAAAAGCGGCTGCCGATCGTAACTTTATCGAGCAAGTGTTCCATACACTTAATACCGAATGGCAGAACATCAAGGGCCAATCGCAAGTTAAAGTGATTGATAAATACTGCTGATAAAAAATCATTACAACATTAAGTCCGCCCGGTTAGCCGAGCGGACTTTTTTATGCGCGCGATTATTTTTTATTCATATAAACCGGCGCTGACGCAAGCGTCACAGCGGGAACCGGCCCTTCCCCGCCTCATCGCGAAAGATGTCAAACAACGCCTGCGCGGCGGCTGACAGTTCATACCCCGGCTTGGTCAACACCCCAATCGGCCGTTCTATCACCGGGTCGGTCAAGGTAATGCAATGGGCTCCCGCCTCCCGCATCTGCTGCGCACATAACGCCGGTACCGCGCTGACGCCCAAGCCGCTGGCAACCATCTTGCCCACGGTTGCCAATTGGTGGCTCTCCAATGCCACCGGTAGCTTGCGTTTTAAAGCGCCCAGGTGTTCTTCGAGCATCACCCGTACCGTAGAGGGCCGCTGCAAGGTAATAAACGGTTGCTCCAGCAGGGTTTGCCAATCGATCTCGGCGTACTGCGCCAGCGGTGAATCGCCAGGCACCACGGCAATGAAGCGGTCCAGGTACAGCGGGGTAAAGAGCAGTGACGAGCCTTCCGCCGGCTCAAACGCCACGCCCAGCTCCACCTGGCGGTCGCGCACCATTTCCAGCACCTGTTCGTTGATCAGGTCGTGTACCGTCACATTCACCTGGGGGTAACGTGCGCGGAATATCTTCAGGATCGGCGGCAACAGGTTACCGGCGAACGACGGCATCGCGGCCACCGTTACCCGCCCCCGCTGCAGGGTGAACAACTGGCGCAGTTCGTCCTCGGCATTGTCCCAGTCAGCCATCAGCCGGCGTGCCAGGGGCAGCAGGGATTCGCCCTCGGGTGTCAGCGCGACATTGCGTGTATTACGGCTGAACAAGCGCCCGCCCAGCCCTTCTTCCAGGCCCTTGATGGTCAGGCTCAAGGCCGATTGGGAGAGGTGCAGGCGTTCGCAGGCAGCGGCAAAACTCAGGCTCTGGGCCACGGCAAGAAAGGCACGCATCTGTTTAACTGTCATGAGGCTACTCCGTAGACGGCTCGACTATGCTGTTTTTTAAATCAATCAACCTTAAAAAACAACTTAACAAATCA
Source organism: Pseudomonas sp. MPR-R2A5 (assembly GCF_058793055.1). Classification (NCBI taxonomy): domain Bacteria; kingdom Pseudomonadati; phylum Pseudomonadota; class Gammaproteobacteria; order Pseudomonadales; family Pseudomonadaceae; genus Pseudomonas; species Pseudomonas sp. MPR-R2A5. The sequence continues at coordinate 26,745 of NZ_JBXAFK010000011.1, read as the reverse complement.
ATCCGTCGGCGCAACACTTCGTTCAATGGCTGGACCACAAACAATAAAAGAGGTGCATATGGCAGGTTTCGATAAACGCGTGGCGTCCTATGAAGAAGCGCTGGCAGGCCTGGAAGACGGCATGACCGTGCTCGCGGGTGGTTTTGGCCTGTGCGGCATTCCGGAAAACCTCATCGCCGAAATCAAGCGCAAAGGCACCCGCGACCTGACCGTGGTTTCCAATAACTGCGGTGTCGACGGTTTCGGCCTGGGCGTGCTGCTGGAAGAAAAACAGATCCGCAAAGTGATCGCCTCCTACGTCGGTGAAAACGCGCTGTTCGAGAAGCAATTGCTCAGCGGCGAAATCGAAGTGGTGCTGACTCCCCAAGGCACCCTGGCGGAAAAAATGCGCGCAGGCGGTGCTGGCATCCCAGCGTTCTTCACTGCCACCGGTGTCGGCACGCCCGTCGCAGAAGGCAAGGAAACCCGTGAATTCAATGGCCGCCCCTACCTGATGGAAGAGTCCATCACCGGTGATTTTGCCATCGTCAAGGGATGGAAAGCCGACCACTTCGGCAACGTCATCTACCGCCACACGGCCCAGAACTTCAACCCGCTGGCCGCCACCGCCGGCAAGATCACGGTGGTCGAAGTCGAGGAAATCGTCGAACCGGGCGAACTGGAACCGTCGCAGATCCACACCCCTGGCATCTACGTCGACCGGATCATCTGCGGCACCTTCGAGAAGCGCATCGAACAGCGCACCGTCCGCAAATAATCCACGTCCAGAACAATAAGAGGAAGTCACCATGGCTCTCACCCGCGAACAAATGGCTCAACGCGTCGCCCGCGAAATGCAGGATGGTTTTTACGTCAACCTCGGCATCGGCATTCCGACCCTGGTGGCCAACTACATCCCCGAAGGCATGGAAGTGATGCTGCAATCGGAAAACGGCCTGCTTGGCATGGGCCCGTTTCCCACCGAAGAAACCATTGATGCCGACATGATCAACGCCGGCAAGCAAACCGTGACCGCGCGTATCGGCGCCTCGATCTTCTCCTCCGCCGAGTCCTTTGCAATGATTCGCGGCGGCCACGTCGACCTGACCGTGCTGGGTGCGTTTGAAGTCGACGTCCACGGCAACATCGCCTCGTGGATGATCCCCGGCAAGCTGGTCAAAGGCATGGGCGGCGCCATGGACCTGGTGGCCGGCGCAGAAAACATCATCGTGATCATGACCCACGCGTCCAAGGACGGTGAGTCCAAGCTGCTCAGCCAATGCAGCCTGCCGCTGACCGGTGCGAACTGCATCAAGCGTGTACTGACGGACCTGGCCTACCTGGAAATCGAAAATGGCGCTTTTGTCCTCAAGGAACGCGCACCTGGCGTCAGCGTTGAAGAGATTGTGAGCAAGACCGCCGGTAAACTGATCGTCCCGGACAACGTTCCAGAAATGCACTTCCAGTGAGGACTGATTCCATGCAAGACGTCGTGATTGTCGCTGCCACCCGCACCGCCGTGGGCAGCTTTCAAGGTTCGCTGGCCAGCATCCCGGCACCGGAACTGGGCGCTGCCGTGATCCGTCGCCTGCTGGAGCAGACCGGCCTGGACCCGGCCGAAGTCGATGAAGTGATCCTCGGCCAGGTGCTCACCGCCGGCTCAGGCCAGAACCCGGCGCGCCAGGCCTCGATCCTGGCCGGCCTGCCCCATGCCGTACCCGCCCTGACCCTGAACAAGGTCTGCGGCTCGGGCCTCAAGGCCCTGCACCTGGGCGCCCAGGCCATCCGCTGCGGGGACGCCGAGGTGATCGTCGCTGGCGGCATGGAGAACATGAGCCTTGCTCCCTACGTGTTGCCTGCTGCGCGCACCGGCTTGCGCATGGGCCACGCCAAGATGATCGACAGCATGATCACCGATGGCTTGTGGGATGCGTTCAATGACTACCACATGGGCATCACCGCCGAGAACCTGGTGGACAAATACGGTATCAGCCGTGAAGCCCAGGACGCCTTCGCCGCCGCGTCCCAGCAAAAAGCCGCGGCCGCCATTGAAGCCGGGCGCTTTGCCGATGAGATCACGCCGATCCTGATTCCCCAGCGCAAGGGCGACCCGATTGCCTTTGCAGTGGATGAACAGCCGCGCGCCGGCACCACCGCCGAATCCCTGGCCAAGCTCAAGCCGGCGTTCAAGAAAGACGGCAGTGTCACCGCCGGCAATGCCTCCAGCCTCAACGACGGCGCCGCTGCGGTGCTGCTGATGAGCGCGGACAAAGCCAAGGCCCTGGGCCTGCCGGTGCTGGCCCGTATCGCCAGCTACGCCAATGCTGGCGTCGACCCGGCAATCATGGGCATCGGCCCGGTCTCGGCGACCCGTCGTTGCCTGGACAAGGCCGGCTGGAAACTGGGCGACCTGGACCTGATCGAAGCCAACGAGGCCTTCGCCGCACAATCCCTGGCGGTGGGCAAAGAGCTGGAATGGGACGCCGACAAGGTCAACGTCAACGGCGGCGCCATCGCCATCGGCCACCCGATCGGTGCTTCAGGCTGCCGCGTACTGGTGACCCTGCTGCATGAAATGATCAAGCGCGACGCCAAGAAAGGCCTGGCGACGCTGTGCATCGGTGGCGGCCAAGGCGTGGCCCTGGCACTCGAACGCAGCTGATAAAAGAGCAACACTGAAAAGGCCCGGCTCCACGAAAAGCCAGGCCTTTTCTTTACGCGGCTTCCCTGAAAAAACACAGTCCTACTGTGGAAGGGGGCTTGCTCCCGATAGAAGCGGGTCAGCTACAGATGTATTAACTGACCCACCCTCATCGGGGGCAAGCCCCCTCCCACATCAGCTCTTCATTGCCTGTCAGATTGAGGCACGGCAAACACCGCATTAGCCCGCGCGACCACCTTCTCCCCCACCCGCAAACCCACGGTGGCAAACGCCATCTGCCGCCCCCGCTTGTGATGCTCCAAGCGCACGGTGATCCACTCCCCCACCTGCACCGCTCCCAGGTAATCAACCGTCATGCTTGCCGTAATCAACGGCAACGGCGGCTCACTGGAAAACGCCATGGCATACCCCATGCCGATATCCGCCAGCGTCGCCAACACCCCGCCATGCACCGTGCCGCGTCCATTGGCGTGACGGTTGTCGGCACGCAAGCCGATCTCCAGTTGCAGGCCCTCCCCCCGGCAATACGCCGGGCCCAGCAGGTCAAGGAGTGGACTGCTTCGGGGCAGCGAGACAAAACCTTCGGGCACAGCGTGAGCGATCATGGCGAGTACGTCCCTGGAATAAGGCTTGAGGTGTACGCCGGGTCCGAAACGACGGCCATCACCATCAGCGCTGCAAATCCCCTGGGATGCTTTGCGTTAATTGGCCAGACCCGCTTTAATCGCCGCCAATGTCTCCTGCACACCTCAAGGAATCGCAATGCGCCACCTGGACGGCAACTCCCTCCCGCTCCGCATGCCTCTGATGATCTTGTTCGCCGGCCTCGCCCTGGCCGGCTGTTCGCCCAAGGACCACTCCCGCGCCACGGTGATCAGCGGCGAACAAGGCCGGGCCGGCGCGCAACTGGCCTATGAACATGAGTTGACCCTGGCCCTGCCTGGCGCCTTGCTCGCACCACGCATGCAGGCCACTCGCGAAGCCTGCGAGTCCGCGCGGTTTGGCGCCTGCAATATCCTCGGCATCACCGAAGACGGTAATGGCGGCGAGATCATCCTGCGCATCGCGCCTGGCGGCGTGGAACCGATGGTCACCCTGGCTGCCGAAGGCGGCAAACTCGGGCAGCGCATCACCCGCGCCGAAGACCTGGCCGATGCGGTCGCCGATGTGCGCCGTCGCCAGGATCGGCTGCAAGCCCAGCAGCAACGCCTCGACGAACTGGCCAAGCGCAAAGACATCACCGTCAGCGACCTGATCGCCTTGAGCAAGGAGCAAGCGGGCATCGAAAACGAGTTGCAGGCATTGGCCCAGGTCGCTGCCGGCCAGCAACATCGCCTCGATACCAACCGCGTAACGCTGAACTTCCGCTCCTCCGACGGCGCGAATCCAGCGTCACGCTTCAGCCGGATGTTCAGCAACCTGGGCACGAACCTGGTGGACGGCACCGCAGACGCCCTGGAGCGCGCCAGCTACGTGCTGCCGTTCGTGATCCTGGCGTTTCCGGTGGTGTGGTTGTGGGTGTGGCTATGGCGCAGATTCGTTGTGTCGCACAGGCTTGCTGTGGCGAGCGGGCTTGCCCCGCGTCGGGCTGCGAAGCAGCCCCGGAATCAGGAGCCAAAAGATACCTGATACACCGCATTCTGCTTTATTGGGGCTGCTTCGCAGCCCGACGCGGGGCAAGCCCGCTCGCCACGACAAGCCTACTAGCCAGAGCAAGCCTACTGGCCAGAGCAAGCCCGCTCGCCACAGTGATTCGGTGTCAGCGCTTCATACAACGCTGATACCGCTCATCCACGCGCTTGGCAAACCACGCCGTGGTCAGGTTACGGGTGATCTTCGGGCTCTTGAGCACAATGCCCGGCAGGATCGCCCGGGGCAGCGGCTTGCCAGCAGCTTTGTCGGCCAGGGCAAACACCCGTGTGTAGAGGGTTGTTTCTTCAAAATCCAGCTGCTCACCCTGCTCCAGTTGGCTACGGATGCTGGGGTTGCGCATGTCAAGCTTCGCGCCCAATGAGCGCACCGCCAGTTCGGTGGTGCCGGGCAACAAGGAACCGTAGTTGATCAGGTCGCCATCCAGCGCCAGTTCTTTACCCGAGACACGGCTGACAGCAGCCTGGAACGCCGCATTACGGCTGGCGTACCAACCCGCATTGAAGTCGGCGAAGCGATACAGCGGCTGCTCGTAGCTCACCGGATACCCCAGTAAATGGGCGATACCAAAATACAGGCCGCCACGCCGGGTAAAGACCTCGCGGCGAATCGTCCCCTCCACCGTGTAGGGATAACCCCGCGCGTGTTTTTGCGCAAAATCGATGCTGACCTGCATGGGCCCAGCAGTGTGCACTGGGTTGAAACCGCCAAACAGCGTGTTGCCCAAAGGCACCATGCTGATGAAATCGTCGAAAATACCGCTGAGGTCTTTCTCCGTGCGCGCGGCGTTCAAGCGATCGGCGTAGGACTTGCCGGTGGGTGAACGCAATTGCAGCGCACTGCGTACGACAAATGCCGGCACATGGACCTTACCGGCACGGCGCAGGATTTCATCCTGGGCGATCTTGCCCATGCCGGGTACTGCCGGGTCGACCTGGTAGGTGGACTCTTGCTCGGTCACCGCCAACACAGCGCAGATATTTTCAGTACTGGGGTAGATATTCTGGGTGTCGAAGGCCGTGTAAATGTCTTGGGCCCACCCATTCCGGTCCGCCACCGTTGAGGGCAGCAGTCGCACGATCTGCGCTTTCACCTCAGCCTCGCTGCGCTCCGGCTGTTGCGGGGCCCGCGATGTAGAGCAGCCGGCCAGCACCAGCAAGGGGGTGAGGCACAGGATCAGGCAGCGTACGGACATGGGGCTTCCTTGAAAGACAATGGTCAGGCATTGCGGGGTTCGACCGGTAAGTCTAACGCGGGTTCGCCAATCGCCCCTCTCGCCCTCCCGGGTCGAACGTGACAGGATCTATCAACGACCATTCCTACACGGAGTTTGAATGCCATGCTTAGCCTGAACTTTTTCGTCACCTGCCTGATTGTCGTGCTGATTCCCGGCACCGGCGTGATCTTCACCGTGTCCACAGGCCTCACGGCCGGCAAGCGCGCCAGCGTCTTCGCCGCCCTGGGCTGCACGGCGGGCATCCTCCCCCACCTGCTGGCGTCGGTGCTTGGCCTGTCCGCGCTGCTGCACACCAGTGCGCTGGCCTTCGAAGCGTTGAAGTACGCCGGCGTCGCCTACCTGTTGTACCTGGCGTATGCCACCTGGCGGGATCGCTCGGCCTTCGCCATGAACGACGCGCCAACGGTCGCGACTGCACACAGTTTGATGGTCCGCGGTTTCCTGCTGAATATTCTCAACCCCAAGCTGACCATTTTCTTCCTGGCCTTCCTGCCCCAGTTCGTCACCCCAGGCAGCACCGCGCCCGCCCTGCAAATGCTGGTGCTGAGCGGCGTGTTCATGGCGATGACCTTTGCGGTGTTTGTGGTCTATGGCCTGCTGGCCAACGGGTTCCGCCGTACGGTGGTCGAGTCGCCACGGGTGCAGAACTGGTTGCGGCGCAGTTTTGCGGCGGCGTTTGCGGGGTTGGGGCTGAACCTGGCATTTGCGCAGCGTTGAAAGCTTACATTCGCCGGGCCGCAAAGCCCTTTCGAGCTGGGCCGAAAGAAGACGAAACGTCCCACCCGATCGCCGGATAACCTCTACTCCCCTTCCCTGAGAACATCTGCAAAGTCCCTCGCCTGAATACACAGTGCGAGGGATTGCAGATGGCGTTTTTTATTGAGGCCCCGATGGCGGGGGCTGCCGCTTGAACCCGGCCATTGGCAGGTTAGTCCTGACCCCAATGGACGTGAAGACGGTCGACGTTGAAGGCGTCTTCCGCGACTTTCGTGAATGCCTCAACACCTTTGACACCTGGGCGGCGAGCTTCTGGAGCTTTTCGGCACTCGATGTCGAGCAGGTATTCAAGGTAGGGGATGAGGTGGCGCTGGTCGCACCGACGACCCGTTCCCTCTATCCGAGCAGCACCGTCGCCACATGCCGGGCCGATGGCACGCTGACGCTGGTGCATATGTTCCAGAGCACGCGCTTCGTCCCCATCGGCAATACACCGGTGGTGCTGCAACGCGTTGATCCAAACGGCGGCCCGCTGGGTGAACCGATCCACAAAACCATCGGCCCGAGCGGCATCCTCGAAATCACCGAGTGCGATCGCAACCAGCAGTACCAAATCACCTTCTATCCCAACGTTTCCAAGGATCACGTCAAGGCGCTGTATGCGTCTTATCAGTCGGTGATCGCCGAGCTGGAAGTGCGCCTGCGTGAAGAGTGGGCCGGCGCTTTCCAAGCTCAGTGGCAAGGCTATACGGACACCAGTCCACTGGACCGGCGCAGGCTGCTGGAGACCGCGTTCCTAAGTGGTATCGGCAAAGCGCTCTACAGCCTGTGGGACAACATTACGCAGCTGTATGAGCTGCTGAAGGACATCAAGCCCAACAGCGAAAAGCTGCTGCAATACCTCTCCCAGGCCGAGCTCGATGAGCTGTTGAAGCTGGGCAACGACAAGATCGCCCATGGCCTGCTGATCCTCAGCGATGAGCCGCTGCTGTTCATCTATGTGTCGGCGATGGTCAGTTGGATGCGCCTGCTGCCGCCCCCGCAAATGCATGAACTGTGGGGCGAGATCACCGGTGAGGTGCTGATCAACCTGCTGCTGATTCGGGTGACGGCCGGGATGGGGGTTGCGGTGCGCCTGGGCTCCCAGGTGCTGAGCCAGGTCAAGTCCGGACGGGCGCGGGAGCTGCTGCAGTTGCTCGCCAAGCAGGTTGCAGGACCGACGTTGGAGCCCCATGTGGCAGCGGCGAAACCGTTGTTGCTCGGCGGCTCGATGATCTCGAAGTCTGTACCTGTTGCACCGCTGAAGGCGGGTGAGAACCTGGTTTCAAACTCGGTGCCGGCAGTTCGAAACAAGCGCCCGCAAACGGTATTGGTCAGGCAAGAGCACGTGGATGATGCGCCTGTTTCGGGGAAAAACCCTGCGGGGGATGCTGCCGCGTCTTCGGACAAGACCGTCACCAACGGCTGCCCGGTGTCGATGGTTACCGGCGAGGAGCTGCTCACCCTGACCGATGGCACGCTGGACGGGATTTTGCCGTTCGAGTGGACCCGGTTGTACCGCACCAGTGCGGTGGAAGTGGATTGCGGGTTGGGCTTTGGCTGGAGTCATTCGCTGGCGCACAGGCTTTCTGTGGTGGGCGATTCGGTCGTCTGGATTGACCATGAAAACCGCACGACTGAGTTTCCACTGCCCACCGCTGCTCGCCCCGCGATCACCAATAGCCTGGCTGAAGCGGCGATCTATCTGGGCGCTTCGCCGGATGAACTGGTGCTGGCCCAGGCGGCGCGGTTTTATCACTTTCGCGACGGTGTATTGGTCTCGATCAGTGATGCGTATGACAACCGCCTGCGAATTTTCCGAGACGTATTGGGGCGCATTGAGCGGTTGGATAACGGCGCGGGCCGGTCGCTGTTTTTGCGCTATGAACGGGGCCGCATTGTGGCGGTGGACTACCAGGTTCAGCGCGCCAAGGGGCATGAACCCTACGTCTGGGTGACGGAGCAGCACGTTGTTGCCTACGCCTATGACAACGCTGGACGGCTGGTCTCGGCGACCAATGCCGTCGGCGAAAGCGAGGTTTACCGCTACGACGATAAGCACGTCATTCTCGAGCGGCAATTGGCCGGCGGGGCGAGTTTCTTCTGGGCGTGGGAACGGTCTGGCAAGGCGGCGCGATGTGTCCGGCATTGGGCCAGTTTTTCGCAGATGGACACGCGCTATGTGTGGAGTGACGACGGGCGCGTCACGGTGCACAACGCCGATGGCAGTCAGGAAGTGTATGTCCATGACGACCGGGCGCGGCTGGTGCAGCGGATTGATCCGGACGGTGCGCAGCACTTCAAATCCTACGATGACAAAGGTCGGCTGACGATTGAGCAAGATCCGCTGGGGGCGGTGACGGCGTATCAGTACGACGAAGCCGGGCGCTTGGTCGCGCTGTTTCCGGGGGATGACGAGCCGACGTCCTACGAGCATGACAATGGCTTCGTACGCGTGGTGCGCCGGGGTCAGGCGCTGTGGAAGTACGAGCGTAATGACCAGGGCGACATTACGCGTAAGACCGATCCCGACGGCCATGTCACCGACTACAGCTACGACCAATACGGACAACTGGTGGGGGTTTGGCACCCCGATCACAGCTGCCAGCGGCTGGTGTGGAATGAGCGCGGGCAACTGCTGGAGCAGACGCTGCCCAATGGCGGTGTGCGGCGCTATCGCTATGACGACTTGGGTCGACAGATTGCCCGCGAGGATGAGCATGGCGCGCTGACCCAGTACCAATGGGATGCCGCCGGGCGCCTGGTCAAGCTAACCCAACCGGGTGGCGCCACGCGGGAATACAGCTACAACCCCTACGGAAAAATCACCGCCGAACGCGATGAACTCGGGCGTGTCACCCGCTACGAATACGCCGACGGCTTGCACCTGATCAGCCGCCGTATCAATGCCGATGGCACCCAGGTCCACTACAGCTACGACAACCCCCGGTTACTGCTGACCGAGATCGAAAACGAGGTTGGCGAGACCTACCGACTTGCCTACCACCCCAACGGCCTGATTCAACAGGAAGTCGGGTTTGATGGGCAGCGTACGGCTTATGCCTATGACCTCAATGGCAATCTGCTGGAAAAGACCGAACACGGCGACGATGGCAGCCAGCTCGTTACTCGTTATGAGCGAGACCACGCCGGTCGCCTTGTACGAAAAAACCTCCCCGACGGTAACCTTGTTGAATATACCTACGACCGCCAAGGCAACCTCCTTAGCGTCGACGACGGCCACTGGGCGTTAGCCTACGAATACGACCCACAAAACCGTCTCACCGCCGAACACCAAGGCTGGGGCACCTTGCGCTATGGCTACGACGCCTGCGGTCAGCTTCAAAACCTGCGCCTGCCCGACAACAACCGACTGGTTTTTAGTCATGCCAAAGGCGGCCACCTCGCCACCGTCGAGTTAAACGGCGCACTGCTGACCTCTCATCTATTCAAGGCCGGCCAAGAACACCAACGCCAACAAGGCCAACTCCTCAGCCACTACCACTACGACGAACAACACCGCCTGCACGCCCACACCGTCGCGCAGCAGGACACTCCCCTCTACCAACGCCACTATGACTACGACAAAACCGGCAACCTCACCCGTTTAGTCGACAGCCGCAAAGGCGAACACCACTACCACTACGACCCCCTCGCCCGCCTCACCCGCGCCGACCACACGCAAGACCCGCACGAACGCTTCGCCCACGACCCGGCCGGCAACCTGCTCATGCAAGACCGCCCCGGCCCCGACATCGTCGCCGGCAACCGCCTGATGATCCAGGGCGACCGCCACTACGACTACGACGCCTTCGGCAACCTGATCCGCGAACGGAACGGCAAGGGTCACCAACTCGTCACCGAATACCGCTACGACTGCCAGCATCGGCTGATCGGCATTACCCAGCCCGACGGCCAAACCGCGAGCTATCGCTATGACCCGTTTGGGCGACGAATCAGCAAGACGGTCGACAACATCACCACGGAGTTTTTCTGGCAAGGCGACAAACTGGTTGCCGAACACCACGCCGAAAAGCATCGCAGCTACCTCTACGAACCGGACAGCTTTCGCCCGCTCGTCCTGCTGGAAGGCTTCGGCCCAAAAGACACCAAGCCTTATCACTACCAACTCGACCACCTCGGCACACCCCAGGAACTCACCAATCCCGAGGGCGAAATCGTCTGGTCCGCCCACTACCGAGCCTATGGCGAAATCACCCGACTCGACATCGGAACAGTCGACAACCCACTGCGTTTTCAGGGTCAGTACTTCGATCAGGAAAGCGGGCTGCACTACAACCGCCATCGCTACTACAATCCGGATGTTGGTCGTTACCTGACACCGGATCCGGTGAAGTTGGCGGGTGGGATCAATGGATACCAGTACGTGCCCAATCCTACGGGGTGGGTGGATCCACTAGGTTTAAGCACCTGCCCTGGTGACGAATGCAAGCCTGGCGCTCCTCCTATCCTTCCGAAGTCTAGCGTTAATGAAGGCGCGCCAGCTCTACCTCAACTGACGCGCACTCAACGACAGGCGAGAATAGATGAACTGAAAGAGGCAAATGCAAAACAAAAAGTACTGGGTTGGGAACAGAAATACGATATGCACTCGGTTGAAAAGCATGGCCCGGAGATACCAGACAACGCTTTAAAGCAACGATCTATTGATGGAACAAGTCCAACCACTGGAAAAAGAGAAACTATCAATTCCAGCTCCCAATTTAAAACCTGGGGAATGCAGCTTCACGCTATAAATAAAGCCATGGGCAGGATGCAAGGCAATTCACCATTTCCTACAGGTCTTGATAGAGGAGGTAACCCCGTGGTTATAGTCGAGCTACCCGGAGCCGGACGCGGCTACAAACCTAACCGCCGAGACGTAAACGATCCTAAGTACATTGAAAACATGGACAGAGCAGAGGTCAGATTTGATAGAAACAATCCAACTCGACCATTTACCGCATTCCCTAAGTGAGCAGACGATGCTGAAGTGCCCATTCATGAATACTCCCTACGCCCCTAACATCTCTCATATATTAGGAGCTTTATCGATATACGACCTTGAGAACACGGTCGAAAAAGAATTACGACAGTACAACCCTAACAATGAAAAAGACAGAGAAATAATTATAATTTCTTATATTCTTAAGGATCTTATGTATCTCTCCTACAGGCATCGCTTCGTGTTGATGTCTGCACTCAGGAGTGTGCTAGACAAACCCGACTTTGACTTTGCGAGAGAATTCGAAAGTGATTACGACGAACACATAACTATGGCTTGGGACGAAACGGAAATCGCCGACCCTAGAGGCTTCTTCGCCGATATCTACCGGCTAGCCAATGAGGTATGGAAAGACGACCTGCAAAAAGCCAGCCTCGAAGACCAGTCAACGTGGTAACACCACCACTTTCCCTGACAGCCCAAAACGCTGTGGCGAGCGAGCTTGCTCGCGTTGGGCCGCGAAGCGGCACCAGTCAGGGCAATGCGGGGTTTCAAGTAGTTCGGCGGTGTCGGTTATGGGGCTGCTACGCAGCCCAACGCGAGGCAAGCTCGCTCGCCACAGGAACTCGCTTGCCTCAAGAGATGGGTCACCACGGAGTTTCGCCTGGCCTTGAAAAAATGCGGGAAAATGGGACAGAACTATTAATAGGCTTAAGTTAAAACTCACTGCTTTCAGTCAAATAAATCCGTCCCTTTGTCCCTAGTCACAGGGATCAATTGAACTCGATATATCGAGCACAGCTGATCTTCAGAAGAAACGGAGACATGGGAAAAATTATTGGTGAAGGGTATTCCAGCGACGAAATCAAATATAGTCAACAACGCAAAGCTCGAGTAACACTGGACAAAAATGGAAATCCCAAAACGGCTTACACCGAGGAATAAAAATGAAAAATAAACCAAGCATGTCAATAATTCGCGGACTACTGTTCACTTATGACATTGAAAATACGGATGATTTAAAAAGAGAAAATCTTATTTCGTCAAAAAACATAAACAATGAAAAAGAGCTTATTGAACTACTTGACGAACTGACCAAACCGGAATTCCTATCATACACTAAACAGGAGCAAGAGTGGTTCATTGACTCGATCGAACACTATTTATCCATCGGAGACAACTTCGACTCAATATTCAAAACAATGGCAACTTATTTCAGTGAACCTGTAATTAATCAGCAAATGTTCATGAGAACGCTGCTCGGTCGATTGAGGCAATACCGTAACACTCAGTAATCGCAAAAAGCAGCAATTAAACAAATCCACCGCCCTTTGTCTCGAACGGATAAACACTAAAGATACCTTATATGCCCCCCACTTCACGATAACGGCACACATAAAGGCTATTCGCCAATCAATCCAAATAGACAATAAAAAATGAAAAGCATAGAAATAGCCATAATTAATAATTCTCTTAGAGAAATGGCCACCATTGAATATGACAGAAGCATACCCTCCCTCTCCATAACATTTAGCAATGGTGCAAAAAGAACATATAGCGATACAGATATTTTCATCTGTTTTGGTTTATTAAGAAAAGAGTTCAGCGACATAACCTTCCTGTGCAAAGGCTCTAAAATAAATGTCTACCCGTCCGCAATGGCATCCCAAATGTCAAGTGGATTCGTGGCATACGAAGTTGAAATGGGCGACCCAGAGGCCAAGCTGGTCCGCATATTCGATTATGAAGAAAACGAACTGACTAACGATGTTAACGAGCAAATTCTTTATCGTAACAAATGGGCTAAATCAATTTAGACAAACCATAAATCACTCACCCGAGAAGGCTCAGCAGAAATAAAAAATGGAATACCAAAAAATTCAGGTCATACGTAATAATATAAAAATCGAAACAACCGTAAAATATGACCCCGTAAATAGGCTGATGTGGTTTTCAGAATCCAATAACTTCAGAAAACTTTATCAAGGAAAAGACATATACGTGTGCTTGGCAAAAGTCAGAGCGGAATTCCCACACATGACATTTTTGTGCAAGGGCGCAAAGATAAACGTCATGCCTTCAAGAATGGCTTCTCAAATGAGCGCGGGACTCGTCGCATACGAGATGACACTAGGCAAACACGCAGATCAAGACAATATAGTTCATTTATTTGACTATGAAGAAAACAACCTAACAAACGATCCGCAAGTACAAATTGATTTTTTCAAGACTTGGCTAGCCTCAATAGGCGCGAAAGACTATGAAAAACTCAATTAAACCTTTTTAAATAAGTCGAAAGAACAATTTTTCAGATCATGCCTGCGACCTGTGGCGAGCAGGCTTTGCTCGCACTGGACGGCGAAGCGACCCCAGTCATGCAAGACCAGAAAGGGAACAGAAAAATGGGGAAAAAATTATTAATAGGCTTAAGTTCAAATTCACTGTTCTCAATCAAATAAATCCATCCCTCTGCCCCCCTTTGTCTCGCAATATAAAAATGAACAAAACCTTAATAGAACTTCAACATTTTTTTGGCGCCTACTTTAATCAGGACTGGACAGAAAATCATGCCTCTGCTGACGAGGTCATTGATAGCTTTCTACTCGAGTCGCCTACCGATGTAGTATTGACTGTAAGAAATCAAATTTTAGACCTAATTACTTCTTACACAAACGAGTCAGAATTCCAGGAAAATCTGTTACATGAGCAGTATTGTTACTATTATTATCCAAATCAATGGGCTTCAGGACCACTATGGCTGGATCACGTACTCCGAAAACTCGAAAATCACTTACTCGGGGAATAAAATTGAGAACCCGCCTCACCGAAACTGACACGTGCGGAGCGACAGGTAAAGCTTGATAAGCTTACGACCAGATAGTTATCAGAAAGGGGGCAGTACTATTTATAGGCTAATTTTTTGTGCCGAGACAACATATAGACGTACCAACTTCGAAACATCTCGCGATCCCACGGACATGGGAAAAAAATCGGAGAGGGCTATAAAAAAGACAGATTTGAATATGGAAAACAACGAAAAGCAACAGTAATACTAGACTCAGACGGAAACCCAATCACCGCTTATACGGACTACTGATATGAAACATCTCCCTAAACTTTCAATCCTCCGCAGCCTTTTATTCACCTACAACATCGAAAACCTTGACGACTCCGAAAGAGAGATCTTCATTGCATCAAAAAATATAAACAATGACAAAGAACTCGCCGAGTTATTTGACACACTTACCAAACCTGAATTTATCAAATACAAGAAAGACGAAAGGGAATGGCATATCAACACCATCCGGCACTTCTTAAATACAGACGAAAACTTCGAGTCCGTATTTTATCTTTTTGATACTTATTTCAACGACGAAATAACTGACAAAAGGCAATTCATGAAAGTCTTGCTTGACTGCCTTGACAAATACAATGCAGAAGCTATGAATAACAAATAAAAACTAATTATACAGCCGAAATAAACAAATAAAATTCAGACCAACGATTGAAGAAAATCTCATTCACCCAATCACAAAATTCAAATGCCACAGAATGCAGTTAGTCAGGGAGATGAAGTATTTAAGGTAAATCAGGGGTTTAGGGCTGCTACGCAGCCCAACGCGAGCAAGCTCGCTCGCCACAGGGTTTGCACTGTTCTCAGATACCGGCCAACGCCAAGTCCATCGCGAAGTAGGTGAAGATCAAATCCGCACCCGCGCGTTTGATCGAGCCGAGGGTTTCACGCACCACCCGATCCTCATCAATCGCCCCCGCCTGGGCACCGAACTTGATCATCGCGTATTCGCCGCTGACCTGATACGCCGCCACCGGCAGGCGCGAGGCTTCGCGGATGTCGCGGATGATGTCGAGGTAGGCACCGGCCGGTTTGACCATCAGCGCGTCCGCGCCTTCCTGTTCGTCGAGCAGCGATTCGCGCACGGCTTCGCGGCGGTTCATCGGGTTCATCTGGTAGCTCTTGCGGTCGCCCTTGAGCGCGCTGCCACCGGCTTCGCGGAACGGGCCGTAGAGGGCCGAGGCGAATTTGGTGGAGTAGGCCATGATCGGGATATGGGTGAACCCGGCGTCATCCAGGGCGCGGCGAATCGCCTGGACCTGGCCGTCCATCGCCGCCGACGGTGCAATCACATCGGCTCCGGCGCGGGCGGCGGCAACGGCTTGCTTGCCCAGGTTGACCAGAGTCGCGTCGTTGTCGACGTGGGCACCGTGCATTACGCCGCAGTGGCCGTGGTCGGTGTATTCACAGAAGCAGGTGTCGGACATCACGATCATTTCCGGCACAGCGTCCTTGATGATCGAGGACATGCGCGAGACCAGTCCGCGTTCCTTCCAGGTGTCACTGCCACTGGCGTCCAGGTGGTGGGACACGCCAAAGGTCATCACCGACTTGATCCCCGCACGGGCATAGCGCTCGACCTCATGGGCCAGCTTCTTCTCGGGAATACGCAACACCCCCGGCATGCTGGTGATCGGCACGAAGTCGTCGATTTCTTCTTCGACGAAAATCGGCAATACCAGGTCGTTGAGGGTGAACTCGGTTTCCTGGAACAAGCTGCGCAGCTCCGGGGAGCGGCGCAGGCGACGTGGGCGGGCTTGAGGGAACTGGCTGGTCATGGCTTTCCTGACTGAAGACTGAAAACTTTGGGGCGAAAGCTTATGCCCCTTGGCCCCGGCAGCACAAATGCCCAGGGGCCAACAGTGTATTGCCAGGCCCGTAATAATTCATTGATCTAGAGCTGTAGACGCCCTTCGATGCACACCGCCACTGCCCCGCCGACCCAGATTTCATCGCCCTGGCGCTCGATGTGAATGCGCCCCGCACGCCCTATGGCCGTGCCCTGGCTGACCACATAACGCTCCGGCGCCAGCCCCTCGCTCAGTAGCCATTGCGCAATGCCGGCATTCAAGCTGCCGGTGGCCGGATCTTCCTGGGCGCCATCGCCTGCGACAAAGGCACGCACTTCAAAGTGCGCCTCCACGTCATCGTGGGCTGGGTTGCAAGGGGCTATGACACCCACGGCCAAACCGAGCAGTTGCGAATAGTCTGGCTGCAAGCCCAGGACTTGATTGCGATCGGCCAACATTATCGCCAGCCAATCGGCCCCGTTATCAACCCATTGGCTGCGCACAATCGCTTGCGGCTCCAGGCCCAAGGCCAGGCGCACGCGCTCGACCAACGGCGCTTCCACCGGGCCGTCGCGCAATAACGGCGGCGCAATAAACGCCAGTTCATCCCCTTGACGGCGGACACGCACCAGGCCGATTTCACATTCCTGGATGATCTCCTCGCCCTTGGGGATACCTCCGGCTTGGAGCCACGCATGGCAACTGCCCAATGTGGGGTGCCCGGCGAATGGCAGCTCCTTCAAGGTAGTGAAAATTCGTACGCGGTAGTCGGCCCGTGGATCACGGGGTGTCAGCAAAAATGTGGTCTCACTGAGATTGGTCCACCGGGCAAAGTCGGCCATTTGCTGGTCGCTGAGGCTATCGGCGCCCAGCACCACGGCCAGCGGATTACCTTTGAGCGACTCGCGGCTAAATACATCCAGTTGTTTGAAATCGAAAGTCGGCATGCTCAGCTCGGAATGTTCAAGCCACGGATCACGGCTGGCCGGGCAACAAAACCGTCCAGCGCGCGCAGTACATTGGGGAAGTCGGCAATGCCGACCAGATCGCCCGCTTCGTAGAAGCCGATCAGGTTGCGAATCCACGGGAAAGTGGCGATGTCGGCGACGCTGTAGTCGTCGCCCATGATCCAGGTACGCCCCAGCAAGCGTTTCTCCAGCACCGCCAACAAGCGTCGGGATTCGGCGACGTAGCGGTCGCGCGGGCGTTTGTCTTCGTAGGCCTTACCGGCGAATTTGTTGAAGAACCCCACCTGGCCGAACATCGGACCGATGCCGGCCATCTGAAACATCAGCCACTGAAGGGTTTCGTAGCGGGTGGCCGGGTCTTCCGAGAGCAGTTGGCTGGTCTTTTCCGCCAGGTAAATCAAGATCGCGCCGGACTCGAACAGCGCCAACGGCTGGCCGCTGGGGCCATTGGGGTCGATGATCGCGGGAATCTTGTTGTTGGGGTTCAGGGACATGAACTCGGGCGACAGCTGGTCCTGGGTGTCGAAACTGACCTTGTGCGCTTCATAGGGCAGGCCCAGCTCTTCGAGCATGATCGAGACCTTGACTCCGTTAGGCGTGGGCAGCGAGTACAGCTGCAGGCGCTCAGGGTGCTGGGCGGGCCATTTGCTGTTGATCGGGAAGGCAGCGAGCGAATTCATCGGGAAACCCCAAGGCAGAAAGTCACCATGATAGCCACCCGCCTGCCGTCGTGCATAAGTCATCATTGCGCAACATTGGCGGGCTAATGTCCCGCACGGGCGAACCAAAGTGCCCAAGCGCACTCTTACATGCGCCCGAACGGTAAATGGAGGCACCTCGCTGTATCGACAGGGAACACACCGCAGGACGCCATCGGCGTGACTGGGGCCAGGCTTGTCCGCCTTAACCTGACGCATGAAGACTCGAACCTACAATGAAGATCAAGCCTCTGCGCCATGTACAACGACTGAAACGCTATTCCTACATTACGCTGCCGCTGCTGCTGGTCAGCGCCGCCATGGTCGCCGCCCTCGACGCTCGCGAAAGCCGCGCCCAACCGGTGGATGGCGTGCAAACCCTGGTTTTCCTGCGCCACGGCGAAAAACCCGCCGGCGGCCTGGGCCAGCTCAATTGCCAGGGCCTGAACCGTGCGATGAACCTGGCCACTGTATTGCCGGAAAAATTCGGCAAGGCCAACTTCGTGTTTGCCGCCAACCCCACGCGCAATATCGAAGAAGGCGAAAAAGATAACTCGTACAGCTACATTCGCCCCCTGATGACCATCAGCCCCAGCGCGATCAAGCTCGGCCTGCCGGTGAACATCAAGTTTTCGGCCAATGACACCAGCGCCCTCGCCGACGAACTGGTGGAAGACAAGTACCACAACGCCATCATCTACACCGCCTGGTCCCACGGTTACCTGCCGGAGTTGATCAACAAGGTGGCCAGGGAAGCGGTGGGCGAAAAGCACACCATCACCAATGACTGGTCCGGCAGTGACTACGACACGCTGTATGTGCTGACGCTGACCTGGCACAACGGCAAGGCCTCGTTGCTGAGCCGTAACTACAAGCAAGGGCTGAATAACGGCGACGAAACTTGCCCACAGGCGACCCAGGCCAGCGCCGATCTCTGAAGCGCAGCGTTTCGGCTTGAGCTTTGCTCACGCAGGAGCGTGGGTATGATCGAAGGCAAGGGCGTATGATGCTGCGTTCTTGACTCGCCTGCGGAACCTTTCCATGCCCAACCTCACCTCCACCCAGCCCAACCGAGGCTGGTCATTCTGGTGGAAACCAACGTTATTCCTGCTGGTGGCCTGCGTGGGCCTCTACTACGTGAAGTGGTCGCCTTATTACCTCAAGGCATTTGTGGCCGCCGATAACCACAGCATCGGCGCCTCGATTCTCAATGACCAGCAAAGCTCGCCGCTGGCCGCGGCGCTGGCCTATGCCCAGGTGTATTTCCTGGCGATCTGGAAAGCCGCTGTGTTGGCGGTGATCCTTGGTTCCTTGCTGCAGGTCCTGATCCCTCGCGATTGGCTGTTGCGCCTGTTCGGCCGCGCCGGGCTGGGTTCGACCTTGCGCGGCGGGCTGTTCGCCTTGCCGGGGATGATGTGCAGTTGCTGCGCGGCACCGGTCGCGGCAGGCATGCGCCGCCAGCGGGTGTCGGTGGGCGCCGCGCTGGCGTTCTGGATCGCCAACCCGGTGCTGAACCCGGCCACGCTGGTGTTCATGGGGTTTGTGCTGGGCTGGGGGTTTACGGCGTTGCGGCTGGTGGCGGGGATTGTGCTGGTGGTGGGGGTGTCGATGGTGGCACAGCGCATCGCCCGGCCTGAACAGGTGCCGGAAGCGGCATTGGAGGCTGTAGCCGAAGCCAGCAGCACGGAGTCGCAACCGTTCCTGAGCCGCTGGCTGCGTACCCTGTGGCAGCTCTTCTGGAGCACGATACCGATCTATATCCTGGCGGTGCTGGTGCTCGGTGCAGCGCGGGTCTGGCTGTTTCCCCATGTGGACGGCGCCATGGCCAACAGCCTGGTGTGGCTGGTACCGCTGGCGATTGTCGGCACGCTGTTTGTGATTCCTACAGCGGCAGAGATCCCCATCGTACAAACCATGATGACCCTGGGCATGGGCACCGGCCCCGCCGTGGCCTTGCTGATGACCTTGCCGAGCGTGAGCCTGCCGTCGCTGTTGATGCTGCGCAAGGATTTCGATGCGCGGGTGCTGGTGACGGTGGCCGGCTTGACCATGCTGGTGGGCGTGGTGTGCGGATTGATCGGTGCCGTGATCCTCTAACGCTTCGTTGAGGCTGACGGCCCTATCGCGAGCAAGCCCGCGATGAGGCACCGGAAACCCACCTGTCAACCGCGCCGGGCGCTACGCTCGCGCAAGTACGCCAGCACCGCGCCCTGCTCGCCGGAGAACTCGATCCGTGCGCCTTTCTTTTCACGCTGGAAGGCGTACATCGGATCGTAGTACTCGCACAGCAAACCTTCGATCCACAGCCGATGCAAATCCACGACGCAGGTGCGTGCCTGTTCCGCCAGGGCCTCCTGCAGAATCACCTGCAATCGCTGGAAGCGCTCGCCCCCCAGGCGCTTGTAGATATTGGCCAGGCCCTGGGTCAAGCGCTCGGCAAACAGCGCCTGGCCCTGCTCGCCAAACACCTCGATAAATTCCGCGCTCAGATCGACGACGTAATCGTTGAGGATTCGCTCGACGCGCCCTTCGATACTGTCCTCCAACCACACCATCGGAAAGGACTGCATGCCTTTGTGCAAGGGCAACGGCAGTGCGCAACTGCCGATCATGCGGCTTTCATCCTCGACGACGAACTGCTCGATGCCCGCCGCGCGCTTTTTCAGCAGGTCTACCGCCAGACGGTTTTCAAAGTCGATATTGGACGGCTGCGCCGTGGCCCGCTTGCCGAAGCTGGAACCCCGGTGGTTGGCGTGGCCTTCCAGGTCCAAGGCATTGCGCAACTGGCCCAGGACCTCGGTTTTGCCCGCGCCGGTCATGCCCCCCAGCAGCACGAAATCACACTCGGCGGTGGCGCGCTCGACGGTGTCGAGCAGAAAGGAGCGCATCGCTTTGTAGCCGCCGCCGACACGGGGGTACTCAATACCGGCCTCGGTTTTCAACCATTGCTGCACAATCTGCGAGCGCAGCCCGCCACGAAAGCAGTACAGGTAACCGTCGGGATGGGCCTGGGCAAATCGTGCCCACTGTTCGATGCGTTCGGCCTTGATCGCCCCCGACACCAGTTCATGGCCCAGCACGATTGCCGCCTGCTGGCCCTGTTGCTTGTAGCAGGTGCCGACGCGCTGGCGCTCGTCGTCGGTCATCAACGGCAGGTTGATCACCCCGGGAAACGCGCCTTTGCTGAATTCGATCGGCGCGCGGGTATCCATCATGGGTCGGTCGTTGAGGAAGATATCGCGGTAATCGGTGATGTCAGTGGCCATCAAGACACCTCTACCGCGTTGGTCTGTCGCTCCACCAACTGGCCAATCGGCTCAAGAGCCAGGCCCAGTTCAGCCGCGACCGCGTGAAACTCGGCATCACCGTCGGGGCTGACAGCGATCAGCAGGCCACCGCTGGTTTGGGGGTCGCACAGCACGCGCTTGTGCAGTTCCTGCAGGCGCCCGAGCTTGCTGGCGTAGCTGTCGAAGTTGCGCAAGGTGCCGCCAGGGACGCAGCCTTGGTCAAGGTAGTACTCCACGCCAGGCAGGCGTGGGACCTTTTCGTACTCGATGCGCGCAGTCAGGCCACTGCCGTCAGCCATTTCCACCAGATGCCCCAGCAGGCCGAAACCGGTGACATCGGTCATCGCGGTCACGCCGGCCAACTTGCCGAAGCGACTGCCAGGCTTGTTGAGGGTGCACATCCAGTCACGGGCCAGGCCGATATCCGCCTCACGCAATTTGCCCTTCTTTTCGGCAGTGGTGAGGATACCGATGCCCAGAGGCTTGGTCAGGTACAGCTGGCACCCGGCGGTGGCCGTGTCGTTGCGCTTCATATGGCGCTTTTGCACGATGCCGGTCACGGCCAGGCCGAAGATCGGCTCCGGCGCATCGATGGAGTGCCCACCCGCCAACGGAATGCCGGCTTCGTCACACACCGAGCGCCCGCCTCGGATGACTTCGCGGGCGATCTCCGGGGCCAGCACGTTGACCGGCCAGCCGAGAATGGCGATGGCCATCAGCGGGTCGCCGCCCATGGCGTAGATATCGCTGATGGCATTCGTGGCGGCAATGCGACCGAAATCGAAGGGATCATCGACAATCGGCATGAAAAAATCCGTGGTGGAGACGACTCCACGCTCATCATCGATGGCATACACCGCCGCATCATCGCGCGAGGCGTTGCCCACCCACAGCTTGGGGTCAAGGTTCTGTGCTCCGCTGCCGGCCAGGATCACTTCCAGCACCTGGGGGGAAATCTTGCAGCCGCAACCCGCACCGTGGCTGTACTGGGTAAGTCGAATCGGCTCGTTCATGGTGGACCTCAAGCTATCAAGTGGGCCGATTCTAGCAGACAGCAAAAGGCCGGCTGGGCTCGGATGAGCGCAGCCGGCCTGTTTGTTCCAGCCGTTACTGACGGGCAGCGAGCAAACGCTTGTGCCGGTTACGCCGCGCGATGTTCAAGCATTCGATTGCCGCCGAGAACGCCATCGCCGCATATACATAGCCTTTTGGCACATGGGCACCGAAACCTTCGGCGATCAGCGTCATGCCGATCATGATCAGGAAGCCCAGGGCCAGCATCACCACAGTCGGGTTGTCGTTGATGAACTTGGCCAGCGGTTCAGCCGCCACCAGCATCACGATGACCGATGTCACCACGGCAATGATCATGATCGGCAAGTGCTCGGTCATGCCTACGGCAGTGATGATGCTGTCGATGGAAAATACCAGGTCAAGCAACAGGATCTGCCCGATGGCGGCGGCAAAACCGATGGCCACGACATTGCTGGTGCTGGCCTTCTCTTCCGGCTCCGGGTCCATGCTGTGATGGATTTCGGTCGTCGCCTTCCATACCAGGAACAGGCCGCCGGCGATCAGGATCATGTCTTTCCACGAAAACGCCTGGCCGAATATCTCGAACACCGGGGCGGTCAACTGCACGATGAACGCGATGGTACTCAGCAGGCCCAGGCGCAGCACCAGCGCCATGCTGATGCCGATGCGACGAGCCTTGGCCCGGTGCTTCTCCGGCAATTTGTTGGTGAGGATCGAGATAAAGATCAGGTTATCGATGCCCAGCACGATTTCCATGACGATCAAGGTGGCCAGGGCGACCCAGGCGGTGGGGCTGGCGGCCAGTTGTAAAAGGTAATCCATAGGTCAGTCCTGACGTTGTTCGGGGGGAGTTAAGCTTCTTTACTGTCCGATTGCGGCGCGTTTTCTGGCTGGTCATCCTTTTTTTCCGGGCTGATCAGGCCCTGGGTCGCCTCGCTCAAGGCCTGTTCGGCGGCCTTGTGGGTTTCATCGATGACTTGTTTGGCCTGCTCGGTGGCCTTGCCCATCACTTGCTGCGCGCTTTTTTCGACTTGATCACAGCCGCTGACCACCACCAATGAAAGCGCAAGCAGCGATGCAGCGCACAGGGAGTTGAGTTTCATGATGTCTTCCTCGTTAGAACCATTGGGTCCAAATAGTGGCCCCGCGATAGCGAGGCATTCTATGCAGGCGAACAGTTCAGGAAAATTCGTATTTTTCTCGCGTATACTTCGATTTTTACGAAGTGTAGGGTGCCATGCTCAATTACCGACAACTGCATTACTTTTGGGTGGTAGCCAAGACCGGCAGCATCGTGCGCGCCTGCGAGCAACTGAACCTCACGCCGCAGACCATCAGCGGGCAGATCAGCCTGCTGGAACAAACCTTTGGTGTCGCATTGTTTCAACGGGTAGGCCGCCAGTTGGAGCTGACCGAAGCGGGTCGCCAGGCCCTGCCCTATGCCGAGCAGATGTTCCAGACGGGCAATGAACTGGAAGCGATGCTGCGCGCGCAACCCAATGAACAGCAGATTGTGTTCCGGGTCGGGGTAGCGGATGTGGTGCCCAAGTCCATCGTCTACCGGCTGATCGCACCGACCATAGAGCTAAGCGAACCGATCCGCATCACCTGCCGTGAAGACAAACTCGAACGTTTATTGGCCGACCTGGCGATCCAGCGCCTGGACCTGGTCATTTCCGATAGCCCTATGCCAACGCACTTGGACATCAAGGGTTACAGCCAGAAACTGGGGGAATGTGGCATCAGTTTCTTCGCCACCCAGGCACTGGCTGACCGGCATGGCGGCGATTTCCCACAATGCTTGCATGGCGCGCCGCTCTTGATTCCGGGGGCGGAGACGGTGGTGCGCAGCCGCTTGCAGCGCTGGTTTGCCGAGCAGAAGATCCAGCCAAAGATCATCGGCGAGTTCGACGACAGCGCGTTGATGCAGGCATTCGGCCAATCCGGCAGCGGTATCTTTATCGCCCCCAGCGTGATCGCCGATGAGGTCGTGCGCCAGTACGGCGTGGCGCTGATCGGCCAGACTGATGCGGTGAGCGAGTCGTTCTACGCGATCTCGGTGGAGCGCAAGGTCAAGCACCCCGGCATCGTGGCGATTACCGAGGGTGCGCGGCGAGAATTGTTCACCGCCCTGCCCTGACAGCTCAGGCGTTGGAAGCAGCCGGTTGCTTGGCCGTCATCAGCCACAGCGCCAGCAGGATCGACACCAGGATAAACCCGGAGGCGGCAAAGCCCAGGCTGCCCAGGCCCAAGGTGTCGATGACATGCCCACCGACCATGGCCCCCAGGCCGATACCCAGGTTGGCCCCGGCGATATTCAGCGACGCGGCAAACGCCGGCGCATGGGGCGCGGCCTTCATCAGGCGGACATGGCTGACCAGGAACATCGCCGCCTGGGTCACGCCCCACACCGCCATCGCCGCCGCCAGCCCGATTGTCGAATGAATGGCGGGCACCACGGCCACCATGCCAGCGATCATAAACCCGCAAAACACCATGGAGGCGATCAACGGGTGACGATCCACCGCGCGCCCGCCGAGGGAGTTGCCGATCAGGCCGACCGCGCCGAACCCCATCAGGCACCAGCCCACCAGCGTACCGTCGAACCCGGCCAGGCGCTCGAGGATGTCCGCCAGGTAGGTGTAGGCGGTGAACATGCCGCTGAACACCAGGATCGACAGCAGGATATGCCCCTGCATCAGCGGGCTGCGCAGGATCTTGAACTGTGAGCGCAAGGTGACCTGCTCGTTCTTGGCGTTCGTGACGGGCAGGTAGATGTACAGCAGCAAGGCCTTGGCCAGCGCAATGGCCGCTAGCAGGGCAAACGCCGTACGCCAGCCGAACATATCGGAAATCAGCGTGCCGACCGGGATGCCAAACACCGTGGCGCAGACAATCCCGAAGCCGATCTTCTCAATGGCGCGCCCGGCGAATTCGGGGCCGACGATATCCACCGCGGTTTCACTGGCCAGGGCCCAGAACACCGGCAACCCCAAGGCCGGGATCAAGCGGGCCAGGGACATGACCCAGATATTCGGCGCCAGCGCGGCCACGCTATTGGCCACGGCGAACATGACCAGGATCGTGATGAACAGGCGTTTGCGCTGGAATCGGGCGAAGTAGGCCGTGAGAAACGGGCCGAACGCCGCCACGGTGAACGCGAACAGGGTCACCAGCAACCCAGCCTGGGACACGCTGACATTCAGGTCGCGGGCAATCGACGGCAGCAGGCCGACGATGATGAATTCCGTGGTCAGCACGGTAAAGCCGGCGGCCGACAGCAGCAGGATCGGAAACAGCATGAAAACTCCAGAAACGACGACATCAACGACTGCCCTGGGGGCTCGCTGACGGAGAGGAAAGATGAGAGGCAAGAATCTTAACAGAACATGTCCGGACTTGGCTAAGACCGGCGCCCGGCCGGTGACGCATTGCCGCATTGGCCGGGACAGTTCGTGCAGCATGCTAGACTTCGCGACCTGTTTCCTACAGCCCTTTCCGCCCGCCCTGCTGCACCCATTAAAAAAACAGAGACAACTTTATGACTGCTGCCCCTTCCCTCTTTCAACGACTTGCGCGTGTCAGCCTGGTCACGCAAATCGTCATCGGCTTGATCGCCGGTATCCTGCTGGCCCTGCTGTTGCCCGAAGCCGCCAAGGCCACCGGGTTTATCGGCAAAGTGTTTGTCACTGCGCTCAAGGCCGTCGCGCCGATCCTGGTGTTTGTGCTGGTCATGGCGTCGATCGCCAACCATAAACACGGCCAGGAAACCCACATCAAGCCGATCCTGTTCCTGTACCTGCTGGGCACCTTTGCCGCGGCAGTCGTTGCGGTGATCGCCAGCACCCTGTTTCCCTCGTTCCTCGTACTGGCCACCCATGACGCCACGGTGAGCGCCCCCGGCGGCATCGGCGAGGTGCTGCAAAGCCTGCTGCTCAGCGTGGTGGATAACCCGATCAGTGCCCTGATGAATGCCAACTTCATCGGCATCCTGGCCTGGGCCATCGGCATGGGGATCGCGATTCGCCATGCCGGCGAAACTACCCGCACCGTACTCGACGACCTGTCCAACGGCGTCACCTTGATTGTGCGCGTGGTGATCCGCTTTGCGCCGCTGGGTATCTTCGGCCTGGTGGCCTCGACCCTGGCCACTTCCGGTTTCAGCGCCCTGCTCGGCTATGCGCACCTGTTGGTGGTGTTGATCGGCTGCATGCTGTTCGTGGCCTTGGTGATCAACCCGGCCATCGTGTTCTGGAAGCTGCGCCGCAACCCGTACCCACTGGTGCTGATGTGCCTGCGCGAAAGTGGCATCACCGCCTTCTTCACGCGCAGCTCGGCGGCGAATATTCCGGTGAACCTGGCGTTGAGCAAACGCCTGGGCCTGCATGAAGACACCTACTCGGTGTCGATCCCCCTGGGCGCCACCATCAATATGGCCGGCGCCGCGATCACCATCACCGTATTGACCCTGGCTGCCGTGCACACCCTCGGGATTGCCGTCGACCTGCCCACCGCCGTACTGCTCAGCGTCGTCGCGGCAGTCTGTGCCTGCGGAGCCTCGGGGGTGGCCGGTGGTTCACTGCTGCTGATTCCCCTGGCATGCAGCCTGTTCGGCATTCCCAGCGAAATTGCCATGCAGGTGGTGGCGGTCGGTTTCATCATCGGTGTGTTGCAGGATTCGGCGGAGACTGCACTTAACTCGTCCACGGATGTGTTGTTTACCGCGGCCGCGTGCCTGGGCAAGGAAGAACTGCCTGCTTGAACTCCAGGCGTAAAAAAGCCCGGGGCCGTTCATTGAAGAACGCCCCCGGGCTAATGAGATGGTCACCCCCACACCCTGCGAGGGCTACGCTTTCGCAGGGTGTTTTGTTTTTGGAGGCCATC
>NZ_JBXAFK010000010.1:0-151740 GCF_058793055.1 Pseudomonas sp. MPR-R2A5 | reverse complement strand
TTAATATGCCTGGATAAACGCGGCGGCCTTATTGGGGCCGCTTCGCAGCCCAACGCGGGGCAAGCCCGCTCGCCACAACAAGCCAGCCCCCCCACAGCAAGCCAGCCCCCCCCATAACAAGCCAGCCCCCACAACGAACCCGCGCCCCACAACAATCCCGATCACCACAAAAAACCGATCATCAAAGGAAATATTTAATCCTTAATAATCAATAAGTTATTTCACGCCGGAGGAACCTACCCCCTCCCACATCAGGCTTTGCGTCGGATCAGATATTTGCGCGCAGGATGTTGGCCGGCAACGGCTCGCCCCGCTCCACACTGGCCGCAACGGCCGTAAGCAAGCCATCCAATTCATATCCCTGCCCCAGCAGCCACGCTTGGTCGTAATAGGTGGTGGCATAGCGCTCGCCCCCATCACACAAGATCGCCACGATCGAACCTGACTCCCCTGCCGCCTTCATCTGCTGCGCCGCCACCAATGCGCCAATCAGGTTGGTCCCGCTGGAACCCCCGACCCGCCGCCCCAAACGCTCGGCCAGGTAATGCATGGCCGCCAACGACAGTGCGTCCGGCACCTTGACCATCGCATCAATCACCTTGGGCAGGAACGACGCCTCGACCCGTGGGCGACCAATCCCTTCGATCCGCGAGCCGCAGTCCAGGCGCAGGCTGGCGTCACCGCTGAGGTAGTAGTCAAAAAACACCGAGCGCTCGGCATCGGCACACAATACGCGGGTGCAATGCTGGCGATAGCGCACGTAGCGCCCTAGGGTCGCAGTGGTACCGCCAGTGCCGGGGCTGGAAATCAGCCAGCTCGGTTCCGGATGTCGCTCAAAGCGCAGCTGCTGGAAGATCGACTCGGCGATGTTGTTGTTTGCCCGCCAATCGGTCGCGCGCTCGGCGTAGGTGAACTGGTCCATGAAGTGACCACCACTTTCCTTCGCCAGGCGTTCGGACTCGGCATAGATCTGCGTCGGATCCTGTACCAGATGGCTCTTGCCACCATAGAAAGCGATCTGGGCGATCTTTTCCTGGGAGGTGGTGGCAGGCATCACCGCAATAAACGGCAGGCCGAGCAGGCGCGCAAAGTAGGCTTCCGAAATCGCCGTCGAACCGCTGGATGCTTCGATCACCGGTGCTCCGGGCTTCAGCCAGCCATTGCACAGCGCATACAGAAACAGCGAGCGCGCCAGGCGATGCTTCAGGCTCCCGGTGGGATGGCTGGACTCGTCCTTGAAGTACAACTCGATACCCGGAAAGCCCGGCAGCGGCAGAGGTATCAAGTGCGTGTCAGCGCTGCGCTGGAAGTCCGCTTCAATGATGCGAATGGCTTCGCGGGCCCAGGGACGATGGTCACTCATGAGGGAAGATCTCTAAGAATTTCAGCCCCAATCTTAGGATGTTTCCTACACTGCACACAGATACAGTGACGACTCAATTGGACACACAATTGCTAGGCTTTGGCGCAATGCCAGGGTACCCCATCCCTTATAACAAATAAGAATATAACTTTTGTTTTAACAACTAACAGTACGGGTTAGGGTACCCACCTATTGAATCTGGATTGGAGAGCATCCCTTGGCTCTGCGTAGCACTTTTACCCGTTTCTTCCAGCTGGAAGCCGCCAGCGGTCTGTTATTGATCGCGGCGGCCGCCTTGGCGCTGATCATCAACAACTCACCGCTGTCCCACCTCTACGGGGCCTTTCTCGAGGTACCGGTGGTGGCCCAGATTGGCGCGCTGAACATCGCCAAGCCCGCGCTGTTGTGGATCAACGACGGCCTGATGGCCTTGTTTTTCCTGCTGATCGGCCTGGAGGTCAAGCGCGAGCTGCTGGACGGCCACTTGTCCAAGCCATCGCAAGTGGTCCTGCCGGGCGCTGCGGCCATCGGCGGCATGGTGGTACCGGCGCTGATCTACTGGGCGATCAACAAGGATTACCCGGCGGCGCTCTCCGGCTGGGCCATCCCCATGGCCACCGACATCGCTTTCGCATTGGGCGTGCTGGCCCTGCTGGGCAAGCGTGTGCCGGTGTCGCTGAAGCTGTTCCTGATGACCCTGGCAATTATTGACGACCTTGGCGCGATCATCGTGATTGCCGTGTTCTATTCCGCCGACCTCTCCGGTGCCGCCCTGGCCGGCGCGGGGATGTGCTTGATCGCCTTGATTGCCATGAACCGCCTAGGTGTGATCAAGCTCGCGCCTTACCTGATCATCGGGTTGATCCTATGGGTGTGCGTGCTGAAAAGTGGCGTGCATGCCACCTTGGCCGGCGTGACATTGGCGTTCTGCATCCCGATGCGTACCAAGAATGCCGAACCTTCGCCGCTGCTGACCCTGGAACACGCGCTTCACCCATGGGTGGCCTACGGCATCCTGCCGCTGTTCGCCTTCGCCAACGCCGGCGTGTCCCTCAACGGCGTCAACCTGGAAAGCTTTACCCACCATGTGCCCATGGGCATCGCCCTGGGCCTGCTGATCGGCAAGACCATCGGCGTGTTCGGCCTCACCTGGCTGGCCATCAAGACCGGCCTCGCTGCCCTGCCCAGCGGTGCCAACTGGGGCCAGGTATTTGGCGTGGCGATCCTGTGCGGTATCGGCTTCACCATGAGCCTGTTTGTCGGCTCACTGGCCTTTGTGCCGGGCGCCAGCGAGTTTGCCGGGGAAGATCGAATGGGGATCCTGACCGGGTCGATATTGGCGGCATGTATTGGGTATGGCGTGACGGCGATGGCAAGTCGCAAGAAGGCCTGAGAGGTTCGGCGACGCGCATCATTGTAGCGAGGGAGCTTGCTCCCTCGTCACAGGTCGTGCGTACCTGGACAGACACAACGCCAGCCGCGCACTGGCCGCCCCCATAAAAAAACCCCAACCAGTCACCCGGTTGGGGTTTTGTGTTTCTACGACTGACGTTTAGCGAGTCACGCGGCTGGTGCCATCAACGGTCATGATGCGCACGCGGTCGCCGATGCGGAAGATTTCATTTTCCTGCACGGCCTGTACGTAGGCGCGCATGCTGCCGTCGTCTTCACGAACGGTGATTTCCACGCCCTGGGTACGGGTCAGGCCTTCTTCAGTGGCCGAACCCAGCAGGCCGCCAGCAACGGCGCCGATGACTGCGGTAACGATACTGCCACGGCCGCCGCCGATGGCGCTGCCGCCGACACCGCCGATGACTGCACCCGCTGCGCCGCCGATTGGGGTCTTGGTGCCTTCGATTTTCACCGGACGCAGGGATTCAATGGTCCCCATGCGAACGGTCTGCACACGACGCGCTTCGTCACGGGAGTACGAGTCGCCGGTCAGACTCGAAGCGCAGCCACCCAGCAGCAGCGACAGGGTGGTAAAGCAGGCAACCAGTAAAACGGACTTACGCATAGCATCAACTCCAAAGGACAGGTATTCATTAGACGCTGCAGCTTGACGCCTGTCACGGCAAGCCCGGCAGAAAATTGCTTTCATTCAGCCTGAGTACAGACTGCCAGTACCCAAAATACCGACGAACGGTAGCACGCTCAACATAACCAGGAACTTCATGGATTATTTCATCATTGTAGTCATTACCGCCGCTGGTCTGTACTTCCATGGTTGGTTGTACGTGCGCATCAGGCGTTGGATAGACCGCGACCTGGCGCTGTCCCTGGCGGGCAACGACCTGCACAAGCGCGCCTTTATGCTGCAACAGCTAGAGAAGGCCCGGGCCTTGAAGATCAAGCGGAACGACCTGCCGCTCTGGCTAAAGAACGCCGCACAGCACTACACGCCCGAAGACTCTTGAACAGAGACTTCGGTGTGATCGGCTTGATTCAGGAGAGATGACGAAAGGTGCCGCTCAGGGCGCCAGGCGCTCGCGGGTCCAGTCCGCGCCTTGCAGGCGATAGTTCAGGCGGTCATGCAGGCGGCTGGCGCGGCCTTGCCAGAACTCAATACGCTCGGGCAGCAAACGGTAGCCACCCCAGTGCTCGGGGCAATCGGGCTGGGTGTCGCTGAAACGCTGTTCGGTAGCCTTGAGCAGTTCCTGCAGCGCGTCGCGATCACGAATGACCTGGCTCTGCGGGGAAGCCCACGCGCCCAGGCGACTGCCCAGGGGGCGGACCTGGTAATAGGCATCCGACTCTTCGGGCGTCACCTTGACGACCCGCCCTTCAATGCGCACCTGGCGCTCCAGGGTCGGCCAGAAAAAGGTCATGGCCGCGAACGGCCGCGCCGCGAGTTGTTCGCCCTTGGCGCTCTGATAGTTGGTAAAGAAGGTAAAGCCCTGTGCATCCAGGCCCTTGAGCAACAGGATGCGACAGTGCGGACGACCGTCCTGGTCTACCGTGGCCAGGGTCATGGCATTGGCCTCCACCGGTGGCTGCTCGGTTTTCACCGCATCGGCAAACCACTGGTGAAACAAGGCAAACGGCTCATCCGGGGCCTGGGCCTCGCTCAAACCGTCCCGTGTGTAGTCACGGCGCATATCGGCCAGTGCCTGGGTCATGCGACTTTATCCTTCTGGTTCAACGGATCAGTTTTTCGCCTGGTCGTTCGCCGCCGGCGTAGCAGCCTTGGCTTTGGCCGGAGCCGGTTTCTTCGCAGCCGGCTTGGCTGGGGCCTTTTTGGCAGCTGGCTTGGCGGCGGCTTTCTTGGCGACAGGCGCCTTTTTCGCCGCAGTCTTGGCAACCGGTGCCGGCGCTGGAACATCCTGCACGGCAACCATTTCAGCGACAGGTGGCGTCTTGCCGGAGTTGTACTTACTCAGCAAGGCCAACATCGTTGTACGCTGAGTGAACATGATTTCCATGCGACGATTCAGCGCACGCCCCTGATTGCTGTCGTTGGCGGCACGCGGCATAAGGTCGCCCATGCCACGCAGCATCAAGCGGTCTTGCTTCAAGCCGCTGAGGCTGAAAATCGAAGCGATGGACTGCGCGCGCTCCTTGGTCAACGCCTGGCTGGCCGGAGCGGAACCGGTGGCATCCACGTGGCCCAGCACCAGTACGGCGGTTTTCGGATCGGCTTCAACAGCCTTGGCAACGCGGGTGAACGGGCCCAGGGTAACCGGCAACAACATCGCCGGGCGTTTCGGGTTGTAGGAGCCGTCTACCGGGGCAATCACCACCAATACGTTATCGCGGCGCTCCAGTTGCAGGTTGCTGTCCTTGATAGCGGCGCGCAGGCGCGGTTCATAGTCGTCCAGCCAGGCCTGGGTGATTTTCGGGTCGGGCATCGGTACGTTGGTCACGTCGACCTTGGCCAGTGGCTTGGGCTTGCTTTCGAACGGCCACCACCAGTGGGTTTCGGTGTCATTCTTGGCGACAGCTGGCGCGGCGGCGGGTGCCGGCGTCGCGGCCTTGAGGTCGGCCGTCAGGTCAGCCTTGGCATCGGCGGCCTTTTCGTCGGCACTCTTGGAGGAGAACGGCCACCAGCTGGAGCCGGTGTCAGCCTTGGCAACCGGCGCTGGGGCTGGGGCTGGGGCTGGAGCTGGGGCAGCAGCAGCAGCGACCGGGGCAGCAGGCTTGGCGCCAGCGGCAGGTTTAGCGTCCGGCTTGGCGTCGGTTTGGCTCACTGCGTCCTTGGTGGCAGCCTTATCAGATCCAAATGACCACCAATGCCCCCCTTCGGCATCATTTTGTGGAGTTTGTGCGCAACCAGTAATAGTGAGGCACAGCGCCAGTGCCAAGGACTTGTTCGATAACATGAGATATCCACAAAATGAGAAAAAAACCGGGGGGTCTGGATGACCCGTTAAACAGACGCTTCCAGAACATTAAAGTTACAACATTTCGCTCAGCGTCTTCTTATACTTGCATTTGTAACAAAAAAACGTGAAACAGCAAGGGGTTTACAGACAACCGGCCAATATTCCGACCAACTTCTGCGCACGAGGGTCCATAAGTACATACGGCCCCAACGTATTAGTCACAAAACCGAACGCAACATCATGTTCAGGGTCGGCAAACCCCACCGAACCACCCGCGCCAGGGTGCCCAAACGCACGCGGGCCAAGGCCGAAGGTTGCATTGGGCAACTGCGGTTGATCCAACATGCAGCCCAGGCCAAAACGGGTCTGAGTCAATAAGGTTTTATCCGGCCCAATACTGTGTTCACGAGTCAATTGTTCGAGCATGTCGCTTTCCAGCAAACTACCGTCCAACAAACCGCTATAAAAACCCGCCAGGCTGCGCGCATTACCGTGACCATTTGCCGCCGGCTGCTGCATGCGTCGCCATTCGGGTTTATTGGTGCTGGTCAGAATAGAAGGTGGGTTGGCAAATGCCCGCGTCGTCATGGCGTTCGGTTCACGCATCATTACTTGCAGTAAACGTTGTGCGGCTTCATCGCCCATATTGCCTTTACTGCGCGCTATATGAGCCACGCGATAAAACTCTTCATCCGCCAGCCCTACATGGAAGTCCAATCCCAACGGCCGCGCAACCCGCGCCACGATGGATTCACCCGGGCCGCGCCCGTCGGCACGGCGCAGCAATTCGCCGACCAGCCAACCATAGGTGATTGCCTCGTAGCCATGGCCTTGGCCCGGTGTCCACCACGGCGCTTCGGCCGCCAGGGTGTCGACCATGCGTTGCCAGTCGTATAGCGCTTCGGCGGGCAGCATTTCGCGGATCGCCGGCAATCCGGCCTGGTGGCAGAGCAACTGGCGCAGGGTGATGGTTTCCTTCCCCGCCGCCGCAAACGCCGGCCAATAATCGGCCACTGGCGCATCCAGCTTCAGTTTGCCTTCGGCGACCAATTGCAGGGCCGTGACCGCAGTAAACGTCTTGGTGCACGAGAACAGGTTGACGAGGGTGTCGCTGTGCCAGGCCTCGGCACCATCCTTGTCGGCGGTACCGGCCCACAGGTCGACTACCGTTTCCCCGCCGATCTGGATGCAAAGCCCGGCACCACGCTCCTGCGGGTCATCGAACAAGGCGGCGAACGCTTCACGTACCGCTTCGAACTGAAGTTCGTAATGACCCTGAACCTGCACCTAAGCCCCCTCGGAAAACGCCATAAAAAGTGGCTGACATTGTTCCAGCCCTTGTAGGATTTGTGAACCCGTCACCACTGAATCAATGACCATTTCCAGAGTGCCCGCCGGCGTGCCCAGCGCCCTGCCCCGCACCTTTGCCATCATGCGCGTTACCGCCTTCGTGCTCATGCACTGCACTGGCCGCCTTGGCCTTTTCGGCTTCCTTGCCCAGTTGGTCGACCGCCGCCAGGTTGCTCTTGCGCACGCTGTCGACAAACCCCTGGAATGGGATATCGGTAATGCCAACCAAGCCGAAGTGGCCGTTTTCACCGTCCAGCAGGCGACCGGTAACCGGTTGGTCCAGGTACTGGAACCAATGCACGCCGACGATCGACGGCTCGGCCATGGCCTGCTTGAGGAAGGTCGCATACGCCGCCCCCCGGTCTTCTTCCCTGGCCAACTGCGTCACACCGCCCCAGAACGGGCCACGGTCTGCAGAGCCGAAGTTGAATTCGGTGATCAACACGGGCTTGTCCAATGCGCGCAACGCAGCGAAGTCATAACCGTCCTGAGGCTTGAGCGTGTACATGTTGAAGCTCAACACGTCGCAATACTGCGCACAGGAGGCCACGGCTTCCGGCGTACTCACGGCGTAACGGCCACCCAGCAGCAACTGGTTGGGGGCATGCCACTTCAACGAATCGGAAATGGTCTTGAAATAGGTGTCGGCGAAGGTTTTCTGGAAATATTTGAAGTCGGCTTCGATTTCTGGGTGCTCAGGACTCGGCATCGGCGGTTCGAAGCCTGGGTCTTCCATCAACTCCCAGCCCGCCAGGTGGATACCCCAGGCCCTGGAGAGGCCTTCTTCATTGCGGTACTTGTCGCGCAATTGCTTGAGGAACGCACGTTTGGCCGGGACGTCGGTGGTCATGCGCAACGTGCCATAGGCCAGGGCATAGCGTGACTTGGGATCATCACCGGGGCCGGCCCAGGCCAGTTCGTTGTCGGCAAAGAAGCCGATCAGCCACGGGTCATCGCGGTGATCGCGGGCAGCGATGGCTACGGCGCGCTCAGTGGCCATGGCGAAGCGAGGGTCGAACGGGTCGGGCATGCCGCCCCACCAATCGGTACCGGTGCTGATGCTGGCGTAATCGCCGACGATCGATAGCGGCAAGGTGTACGGTACGCGGTCGGCGGTGGCCAGGTCCGCCGCGCTCCAGTTGCCGATGGTGTTGAAGCTCCAGGCCTGCAGGCGGTCGAGGGTGTGGCTGATCCAGCGCTTCTGGTCGTAACCATCAGTGTCGTAGGTACGCTGCAGGTTGGCGCGGTAGAAATCGTACCAGCGCCCCGCCGCAAAGCTGCGGCCTTCGCCTGCGCCATTGCCGGTGCGATGATCGCTGCTGCCATAGTACTTGTCGAAGGGTTCACCAGCCTGGGGCAACGCCCCGAACATCCATTCACGCCCCGCCACGTAGGTCTGGTTGTTATCCGACGCCACGGTGTTCACGCCCAGGGAGTAGAACGGGTGGCCTTCCGGCGTCACCAGGTACCAGCGACCGTCACGTTTCTCGGTGCGGAAAAAGCCGCTGGCATCGAACGCCGGCCCTTTGTTCCAACCGCCGTATTGATCCAGTGCGGACTTATCCCGCTCGGCCAGCCACGTCTTGAGCTGTTGCTGCTCCTTGGCAGCGGCGGCCTTGAGTTGTTCGTCGCTGCTGACCTTTTCCGGCCAGCGCGCACGCGTGGATTGACCATAGGCGTCCACCAGGTTGCTGTAGGCAGCCTTGAACGCTGGCTCGCTGTCCTGCACGCCGAAGCGCTCCAGCAGGATGCTTTGCGCAACATTGGGCTTGATCATCGACAGGGTCACCGAGACCACCTGGCTGCGGTCGATCTCCCCGGCGCTGCTGGCCAGCAACACGCGCTGGCCGTCGACGGTGATCGGCATCGGCGGGCCCGCCTTCATGCCCTGGCTCAGCGGCGAGTTGGCTTGCAACGGAACCAGCAGGGTCTGGGCCGGGCCCGCAGGCAGGTCGATGCGACTGACCAGGGTCTTGCCGTCGTTGCTCTGCACCTTGACGTACAGGGTCAACGCCCAGTCCATGGCACTCTGGATACGCAGGCTCATGGCGCCGGACTGCGACCAGTCCCACACGCCGCTTTGCGGGCTCAGCACCAGGCTCGGTTCGGCGGCCGGGTTGAACGTGATGCGGCGCAGCACCTCGCCTTCCGGGGTTTGTTCGGCGTTGTATTGCGGCAGGCTGGCGTCCTGGGTCGCCACCTTGACCACATCGGCAGGCCGGACGAAGTTGAACAATGTTTGTTGCCCGCTGGGCGCGGCCATCAAGGGCGCGGCGAACAGCAGGGCAAAAAGGGCGGGCAGCGTGCGAATCATACGAGCAAGGTTCTCCCAAACGGCCGGTGAATGGCCTGATGACATAAAGCGATAGCAGTGAGATAGACCACGAAGTGGGCGAATTCGCCCACGGTGGCTTAAGAAATTTCGCGCCTGAATGGCGGCAACGCATTCAGGATGGCTTTGCCATAGCGCTGGGTAACCAAGCGCCGATCGAGCAACGTGATGGTGCCGCGGTCTTCTTCGGTACGCAGCAAGCGCCCGCAGGCCTGCACCAGCTTCAGTGAAGCATCCGGTACCGAGATTTCCATGAACGGGTTGCCGCCCCGCGCCTCGATCCACTCGGCCAAGGCAGCCTCGACCGGGTCATCCGGCACCGAGAACGGAATCTTGGCGATGACCACGTGCTCACAGTAGGCACCGGGCAAGTCCACGCCTTCGGCAAAACTGGCCAGGCCGAACAGCACGCTGGAATCCCCGCCATCGACCCGCGCCTTGTGCTTGTTCAGGGTTTCCTGCTTGGACAGGTTGCCCTGGATAAACACTTGCTTGCGCCAGTCACGGTCGAGGCCATCGAACACGTCCTGCATCTGTTTGCGTGAGGAAAACAATACCAGGGTGCCGCGTGAACCTTCCACCAGGGACGGCAGGTCACGGATGATGGCGGCCGTGTGAGCCGGCGCATCCCGAGGGTCGGCCTTGAGGTCGGGCACGCGCAGCACGCCGGCGTCGGCATGATGAAACGGGCTCGGCACCACAGCAGTCACCGCCTTTTTCGGCAGGCCGGCGCGCATGCGGAAGCGGTCGAAGGTGCCCAGGGCGGTCAGCGTGGCCGAGGTTACCAGGCAGCCATACGCGACATTCCACAAGTTGCGGCGCAGCATTTCGGCAGCCAGGATCGGGCTGGCATTGACCTCGATATCGAACAGCGCGCCGCTTTCCGACAGGGTCAGCCAACGCGCCATGGGCGGGTTGTCTTCCGGGTCTTCGGCGGTAAACGCGGTCCACAACTCCCAGTTGCCCTGGGAACGGGACAGCAGGCTACCGAACAGCGGGTACCATTCCTCGGCCTGGTTGCTGGCGATGCCGATATTCACCTCGCCGTCCATGCCCTCCTTGAGCAGGTCGGTCAGGCGGGTGAACAGGTCGGTCAGGCGCGAAAAGCCTTTCTTGAGCTCAACGCCCATTTCGCGCATGTGCTCGGGGATCAGCCCACCCACAAAACGATGGCGCGGGCGCTCTCGGCCCTCCACGTCTTCGCCAGGTTTAAAGTCGGCCACCTGTTCACAGGCGCTGAACATGAACTGCTGCTGGGTTTTGATCTCGCGCGCCAGCTCCGGCACCTGTTCGATCAGCTTGCCCAGGTCGCCGGGCAAGGGGTGCTGGGCGAGCAACTTGGTGAGGTTCTTGGCGGTGGTCTCCAGCCAGTCGGCGGTGGAGCGCAGGCGCGTGTAGTGGGCGAAGTGGCCGATGGCCTTATCGGG
Source organism: Pseudomonas sp. MPR-R2A5 (assembly GCF_058793055.1). NCBI lineage: Bacteria > Pseudomonadati > Pseudomonadota > Gammaproteobacteria > Pseudomonadales > Pseudomonadaceae > Pseudomonas > Pseudomonas sp. MPR-R2A5. The sequence continues at coordinate 140,946 of NZ_JBXAFK010000010.1, read as the reverse complement.
CAGGTGGTGGCCTTCGTCGAAGACGTAGAGCGTGTCGCGTGGGTCCGGCAGTACAGCGCCGCCGCCCAGGGCCAGGTCGGCCAGGACCATGTCGTGGTTGGTGACGATCACATCGACCTTGCCCATGCCTTCCCGTGCCTTATAGAAGGCGCACTGGCCGAAGTTCGGGCAATGGCGGTTGGTGCACTGGCTATGGTCGGTGGTCAGGCGCGCCCAATCGGCATCTTCCAGGGCGGTGGGCCAGCTGTCGCGGTCGCCGTCCCATTTATTGCCAGCCAATTTCTCGATCATGCTGGTAAACAGCTTCTGGCTGACTTCATCAACCTCGATCTTGAAGCCTTCTTCTTCAAACAGCGACGCCGTGGCGGTTTGCGCATGGCCTTCCTGCAACAGCACGTCGAGCTTGGACAGGCACATATAGCGGCCACGCCCCTTGGCCAGGGCGAAGGTGAAGTTCAGGCCGCTGTTGCGCATCAGGTCGGGCAGGTCTTTGTAGACAATCTGCTCCTGCAGGGCGACGGTGGCGGTGGCGATCACCAGGCGCTTGCCGGCGGCCTTGGCGGTCGGGATCGCGGCCAGGCTGTAGGCCACGGTCTTGCCGGTACCGGTGCCGGCTTCGACGGCCACGACCGCAGGCTCACCTTCGCGGCGACCTTCGTCGTCGGTGTCGATATCCCCGAGGACCTTGGCCACTTCGGCGATCATCAGGCGTTGGCCATAGCGCGGTTTCAAGCTCTTGGCTTCGAGAAAACGCGTATAGGCGCCCTGGATCGTGGTTTTGAGTTCAGTGCTGATCATGGATAGTCGGGCGCAAAAAACGCTGGATAAATTTTCAGTGGTTCGAATCGGCCGCTATCATACCCCGCTAATTAATCCCGCGCAGAACGGAGTACCACAATGACCGTCTTCAGCCTCGTCTACACCCTGCATGTATTGGCCGCCCTGATCTGGGTCGGCGGCATGTTTTTCGCCTGGATGATCCTGCGCCCCGCCGCTGTGGCGGCCCTTGAGGGCCCTGCCCGACTCAAGTTGTGGGCAAATGTGTTTCAACGTTTTTTCGTGTGGGTCTGGGTGGCGGTGCTGGTTTTGCCGATCAGCGGCGTTGGCCTGCTGCACCTGCGCTTCAGCGGCTTCGAGACCGCACCGCGCTATGTGCAGGTGATGATGGGCTTGTATGTGGTGATGACCGCGCTGTTTATCCGCATCCAGGCGTTGAAGTTCCCGGAACTGCGCACGGCGGTAGCGGCTGAAGACTGGCCGGCGGGCGCGGCGGCGCTGGGGCAGATTCGCAAGTTGGTGGGGATCAATTTGATCGTGGGGTTGTTGCTGGTGGCGATTGCTTCGGCGCGGCCGATGTTCTGAGGCGACCTTCAACCTGGCTCGGGAGCAGGTCGGTGCGACGTGCTCCCGAGGGCGTCAGACCCGACGACTCAAAGTCGTTGGATGGTCACAGAGCCCGCAGGCCCAGCTGGCCCCGGCTGGCCTTCCAAACCTGGGCGGCCTTTTTCGCCGCCATCAGCGCGGTACACCAGGCAGCCTTTGGATTGCCCGCCCTTGCCAGGTTTACCCGCCGTACCGGCCAAGCCGCCCGGGCCACCATCGACCCAGACCTTGATCCGCTCGCTCGGAAAGTCCTGCGGCAGCTCGAGGCGTACTTGCGCTCCCGCTGCGCCGGGAAGGCCGTCGCCGCCATTATCTCCATTGGCCCCCCGCCCGGCCGAACCCCAGGTACAACCCGGGTCTTCACCGTTGGCACCATCCAGGCCGGCATACCCTTGTGCACCCGCGCCGCCACGGGCATCCACCGACAATGTTTCAGCGGCCAGTGCATTGATACGCAAGGTCAGGTCGCGCCCGGCCTTGGCCGGTTTTTCATGGGTGCCAGGGGCACCGCGCGAGGTGATCTGGCTGCCGTGTTCCAACTGCGCCTGGCGCACTTGCAACTGCAACCCTGTGTTGCCCGGCGCGATGGTAATGCGCGCCTCACGGCCCAGGTGCAGTTGATCCACCGTGACCTGGCTGATCGTGGCCGGGATCAGCAAGGTGCCGTAATCCGCCACGTCCAGGCGCTCCAGTTGCAACACGCTGGTGCTGGAAGGCAGGCGCATCAACGAATTGGTTTCAACACTGACGCTCTGGGCCAGGGCAACGGGGCTGACCAACAGGGCCAACAGAAAAACCTTACGCATCATGGGGCTCCTGAGTGTTTTCAAATTTTTCTTTGGGCGCACAGTAACGACTTCTACAGGCGATTTGCCAGTGAAGGATCAAAAAACTTGAGAAAGGAGCGATTTCAACGAAGATCGCCAACAATGCCCCTGTGGAATCCCACAGGGGCAAGGGCTGTCAGCGGTTGATCTGGATTTCCACGCGGCGGTTCAATGCGCGGCCTTCAGCGGTTTTGTTGTCGGCCACCGGGTGGCTTTCACCCGCGCCGGTCACGGACACAAAGTTGCTGCGAGGCACGCCGGCACTGATCAGGTAGTCGGTCACCGAGCGCGCGCGTTTTTCCGAGAGTTTCTGGTTGTAGGCGTCTTTGCCGACGCTGTCGGTATGGCCGCTGACCCGCAGTTGGGCACTTGGGGCCTCCTTTTTCAGGCGAGTGGCGATGGTGTCGAGCTTGGTCTTGTCCGCAGCCGTCAATTTGGCCGAGTCGAACTGGAAGTGCACATCGCGAATCACGATGGTTTCTTCCTTGACCACCACCACTTCCTCTACCACCGCCGCTGGCGGCGCAGGTGGGCAGCCATTGGCGTCGACCTGCACGCCCTTCGGAGTACCCGGGCACTTGTCACGGCTGTCCGGCACGCCATCGCCGTCTTCATCCGCGTCGCCATGAACCCAGCAATACGCGCCGGCCATGCCGCCGACCAGCAATGCGCCATAACCGGCGTAGGCCGAGCTTTCCGTCGCGCCAATCGCCGCGCCGGTCACGCCGCCGACAGCGGCACAGGTGGGCCAATCGGTTTTTTGCAAGCCTGCGCAACCTGTCAATACTCCGGTTAGCAGAACCAAAGGTAGAACTGTCCGCATGATGCTCATCTGATTTCTCCTGAGGGATCGGCGGGGGCCGATGGGTGGAGTAAAGACGGCTCTTTTCAACTGCGCCACTACGCCACGCCCCCGTATTCATTGAGGATCGCCGTACTTGTAGGACTTTTCGCTACCGCCCGCTCTAGGCCCGCACGCTCAGCCGCGCTAGTCTCTAGGGTCATGATGTGAGGATCTCTGATGACCGCTGGTATTTCTTCCCGTACGCCCCAGCAAGCGCTGGCCGCTTTGCTCGATCTGCACCAGCCCAAACGCCTGCTGCTGTTGGGCTCCAGCCAATTCCCGGCACTGGAGGCCTTTGAGGCGGCGCACCCAGACACCCAGGTGTTCATCGCACAGCCTGGGGCATTGCCCGCGGAACTGGCAGCGCAGCGTTTTGACCTGGCACTGGTGGTCGACTGCCTGGAGCACCTGTCAAAACCTCAAGGACTGACCCTGCTTGGCGGCATTCGCAACCTCAACGCCAGCCGCATCGCGGTACTGGTAGACCTGGCCGCCTGCGACTGGAAGGACACCGACTTCTTCTCCCTGGCCCTGCAGGCCGGCGAGCGCTTCCAGCGCCTTGATCAGGTCCTGACGTTGTTCACCTATGATCTGCTTGACTATAAACAGGTGCCGGACTGGCTCAACGCACGCTTCTGGGCCAACCCGGAAAACTTCGGAAAGTATTGGTGGTAACCCGATGAGTACATCCATATGTCCCTGCGGCAGCGGTAACCTGCTGGATGCCTGCTGCGGCCATTATCACGCTGGCCACCCGGCGCCCTGCGCGAGCGCCCTGATGCGCTCGCGCTACAGCGCCTACGTGCTGGGCTTGGTCGACTACCTGGTGAGCACCACATTGCCTGCGCAACAGGCCGGCCTGGACCGCGACGCCATCAGTGCCTGGAGCTTGCAGAGCACCTGGCTGGGCCTTGAGGTCGAAAGCTCCGAGGTATTCGGCGGCCAGCCGGAACACGCCTTTGTGACGTTTACCGCGCGCTGGCATGACAGCACCGGCGAACATAGCCACCGCGAGCAGTCTTCTTTCGTACAGAATGAGGGGCGCTGGTACTTCATCGACCCGACCGTGGACGTGAAGGCCGGGCGCAATGATGCCTGCCCGTGCGGCAGCGGGCAGAAGTTCAAGAAGTGCTGCCACAATTACCTACAGGCCAGTTTGGCTTAGTAGGAGGCATCATGCCTAAGGTTTTCAGTTACGTCAGGTTCAGCAGCGCCAAGCAATCCGCAGGGGATAGTAAGGCCCGTCAAATCAAATCAGCCAAAGCCTTTGCCGATGAACACGGGTACGAACTGGCAGACCCGACGGACTATCTGTTCTTCGACGCTGGGAGATCTGCATATAAAGGTAGGCACCTCGACGACACCGGCGAGCTGGCTCGATTCCTTTCGTTCGTCGAGGACGGGACCGTACCAACGGGCAGCATCTTGGTTATCGAATCACTCGACCGCCTTTCCCGTGAGCGAGTACGTGACGCCCTACCCCGCTTCCTCGACCTGCTGGCAAAAGGGATCAATGTCTACACCAGCACGGATAGGCGCCTCTACACCAGTGACTACAACGAGATAGACCTGATCGTATCGATAATTACGATGTCTAGGGCTCACGAGGAGTCTGCTACTAAAGGGAGCCGGGTTTCCTCTGCGTGGAGGAACAAGCACAAGGACGCTCGTGAGACAGGTAAACCGCTCGGCAAGCTAAGACCTCTATGGTTGGACGCTACACCTGACGGATACGCATTGAACCCCGATCATGCAAAGGTGGTGCAACGTATCTTTGATATGTCGGCTCAGGGTTATGGCTCGAGAGTAATAGCAGCGAACCTCAACCAAGAAGGTATTCCGGCATTCTCGGCGGGCCGGAAGAACTTCAGCGGCCTATGGGGGTTCAGCACCATTCGGCATATCCTCGAAAGCCGCACCACCCTAGGCGAGTACCAACCTCACATCTTTATCGACGGGGTACGGACACCATCCGGCGATCCAATCAAAAACTACTTCCCAGCAGTTGTTACCGAGGAACAGTTCTATCTCGCCGCCGCCGCCAGAGCGTCCCGTAGGCTCCATAAAGTCACCAAGGTGACGAAAAACTTCAACGTACTGGCGGGAATATTCTTTTGCCAGAAGTGCGGCGGAGCCATGCACCTACAGGGTTTCAAGGACCGAAAGTACTTCAAGTGTGCCAACAAGCAAAAAGGCTTGTGCGATACCGGCGTCATTGGCTCAGAACGCTCAGAGCTGGTATTCCAAGAGGTGTTAGCCAAGGTGGACAGCCTATCGCTGGTGCGCTCCAGCTCCGGCAGCCTTACAAAGAAGCTAAATGTGAGTGATGGACGTATAGAAGAACTCAGGGCAAAGCAGGCCAATGCCGAAGCGTCACACCAAGAGTTTCCCAGCAGGATCACCGCGAAGCTTTTGCAGCAAATCGAGGTCGACTTAGAAGCACTCGTCGCTGACCGTGACGCCGTCGCCCAGAATCTCGCTGCTGATCAGGTAGTGAGCAAGTCTGACTTCTTTGAAAAGCTCGACCTGACTAGTTATGAAGGCCGTACAGCGGCCAACAATCTGGTCAAGCGGTTGGACGTGCGTATCAGCGTCTCAAAGCTGGGTCGGCTGGATGAGGTCTATCGCGTCATTATCAGCGGCACGCTCGCCTTTCTGATCAGCCACCACGAACGAAAGCTAACAATCCGCTCCATGGACGCCCGAATACTCGATAAACAGGTGATGCACGGGGAAATCACACAAGGGCAGCGGGAGGAGCTTGAGCACATCCGTGACGCGGGCGAATCCGAAGGCGCTATTAAACGGGCGGCTGCACTATTCAAGTGGGAGCAGTCCGTTCCAAGTACGACAGATTGACCCTTCTTCATTCCGCCCGTCACAAAAATCCAACTAGTCATTTCTACTCTGGAACATTCGGTGACAAGCGGCGCAATCCAGCAGTGGCGCGGTCTACGTCAACGCACCTCGTTTCATGCACATTTTACCCACAGCGTTATCCACAGGCAGTGCGTTGATAAGCCCCCCAAAACCCACTATCTTGTACCCTCGCCCTCCTCCAAGACCCTACATGTAGTGTTTTTGGCTGTTTTCACGGTGAAAACACAGGCTAAAACGCACCGTTTTTAGCGGTTTTATCACTTTTAGGTGCTTTCCAATGAAATATGCCGGTAAGGACCTAATAAGGGCCTGCTGAGGCTCTTTCGGTGCGTTTGTGGGCGTTTAGGGGGTGTTAGAGGGGTCGTGAGGGGGGTAAATCGTTAATTACGCTCACAGACGCTCACAGGGGCTTGCAGAGCCTCTGACTTAACGATATGATGGCGACAGAAACGCGAAAACCGCCAATAAAGGCGGTTTCAGCAGAAGATGTCTACGAGTAGCCACGCCACGTTTGGCGACAGAAACGTGACTACCCGTACCCTCCGACGCATACGTTTCAGTACTGTCGAAAGAAGGACGCCATTAAAAGCCATTTGATGCAATTGCGTCAATCGGTGAGTGATCGGTGGTCGTCTCCAGACTGTACGCCTTAACTCAACGTACTGGAGACTGCCCTAATGGACATGTCGATTAGCTTTACCCGCAACACCAGTGTCGGCGCCAAAACGGTGCCGGTTCGTCAATATCGTCGGTTCCGCTTCGGTGAGTGGGAAGATGTTTGCCACCACCGTCGTAGCCCGCCACGTTAAGACGTGAAAGTCGCCACCAAGCTTGTGCTGATTTGGTGGCTTCCTGCCATAGCACCTCTTTAGGCGAGCCTTTCGCCAGTCGTAACACCTTAGACCTTCCGGTCTGTCCTCGACCAATACCCACTATCCAAAAACCTAGCTGTTAGCCTTTGATCTTGACCTATCTATCAGGCATGACTGATAGCGATTCGCTATCGTGAGATTCACTCGCGACGGAACGTCGAAGGGGTATCCACTTGAGAGCTACCGCTCTCGGGCAGAACGCCAGCAGTGGGCGCACTACGTGCCTTTATATAATCCAACGCTATATCGAGCTGGATATACGACCTATCTAGATCAATGCTTACAGCGCTGCTGTAGAGGGATTTGCCCAAAGGCGTTTTTCTGGGAAGTACCCTTTTCCGCCGAAAAATTCGGACCACCTTGACTGGTGTTTGGATTCGCCAGCCTGAAAATTAACCCAAGGGCACAGAGTCTTGCCCGAGGTGCTAAACAACCTACAACAGGCCAAATGCAAACGATTCTTAAAGTAGAAATAAGTCGTGTATTGGCCGCCGCTGGGCTCGCTTCTGGCAGGCGCTGAGCCGATTGCTGTCACTTGGTATCAGATACAACAAAGCCCGCTCAAGGCGGGCTCTGTGGGGCGTTACAGTCAGGCTTTCAGTTCACGTTTGATCCTGTACACCGTAGCAACACCACAATCTGCCAACTTGGCTACATCGTCAGCCGATAGGGTTGGATTCTTCACAATCAGTGCCTCTACCTTCTTCCACAATTCGGCATTCTTGCCCTTACCGGCTGGCTTCCAGTTGGGATCTTCTGCTCGCTTCTTGGCTAGTCCTTGGTTGATCCGTTCAACACGCTTTTCTTGGTCGAGGCGGGCCATGGTAGCCATCAGGTCAAGCAACATGTTGTTGATCACCTCCATGATTTGCCCAGTGATGCCTTTGTCCTCAACCATCATGTGGGAGGTGGGCAGGTCAGCGATCACCAAGCGAAGGCCCTTCGCCTTGATAGCGGCCCTTAGCGTATCCCAGTCGCCCATGGAAAGACGGCTCAGGCGGTCTACAGACTCGCAAAGAAGGATGTCTCCCGGTTGAGCCACATCAAGCAATTTCATCAGTTCAGGGCGGTTGAGCTTCGTCCCGCTGACGTTCTCGGAGTAAATGCCTGCAATGGTGAGGGCCTTCTCAACGGCGAATGCTTCAAGCGATTCCTTGGCACGATTGGCGTCCTGATCCTTGGTGCTGGCCCTCAAGTACAAATGTGCGTTCATGGCTGGCTATCCTTTAGTCTATTGATTTGATAGGCCAAGAATAATCTATCTGATAGCCAAGAGTGGATAGGTATTTGATAGTGGATTGACCTATCGGACAGACAGTTATCCGACTACTAGAGAAGTAGACTTCTTTGATAGCCGCTAACTACGCAAAGCCATGATCCCCTCGGCAATGGCACTAGCATTCCTGTCTAGCGCCTCAAGCGCCTCCACTGCTTGGGAATGTGCGTCACCCCCACCTTGAGACCTGACCCAAACGCCCAACTCCTCAATGGACGCAGCAGTCGCTAACTGATTTTCCCAGAGCAGCGTCAGCAGGTCGGCAACGAGGATAACGGGGTCTGATTTGGCAGGCATGGCAGGTCATCCTTGAACGGTGGTGATGAGAGACTAGTCCACCGGGAGCTGGCCGGGGCTGGGTGTCGCCGTGTTACACGAAAACGGTGATTCCGGCGCAGAATCGGCATTCTGGTGCTAAAACCACGATTTGAGCACTGCCACGGGAAAAGGCTTAGCCCTCGATCCCCTCAGGCCACGGAAACACTGGGCTATAGACGCGCCACACATCTGACATTTGGATGAAACGCCTATAGCGTCCACAAGTATTCGGTACGTTTAGCCCAGGTTGTTTGGAGTTACAGGCGAAGTGTCACAACGAGAGTCCAAGGCGCTCGCTTAGTAACATGTTGTGCTTCGGATGAAGGAGTGTTTTGCTCACGGGCTCTAAGTTGCCGCATTGGATAACAAAAGAAGTCTCCTTAATGCTAGCGTGCAGTGCAGCTTCGTAAACCTCCATAATGGCATTAAGCTTGACCTCCTTTGCATCCCATCCAATGAAAGCCTTGGTCTTAGTACTACTGACATCTGGGCAATCCTTCCAGCCGCGCCCCTCCAAACGCTCGTCGAAGAGGGCACGGTTTTCTGTAGCTGTATTCTGTTTCAGGTCGAACGAAAGCAGCACGTGAGTGTTCATGGCATTACTCGGTAAGTGGGTGAGATATGAACATATACCTACTAATAACACCCGTGCAAGTTTATTTTTCAGTGGTGCCGCGCACTATAATCGTTATTAACTATCTACTTGCGATTATTCGTGACAGAGAAATCGTTAGTTACGATTATAGATACGAATATATTTAAGTTAGAGGCAATTACTCACCAATTTCTTATCCTCAAGGGAGAGGAGCTGTCGTATAGAGTTCGTGGCACTGATGGGGTATGCCGCTAAGGCACCACCATGGATAATCATGCCCACGACAAAGGAGCGCTGGTGAATGGAACGATTGAACGGGTGGCAGAGGCTGTGGGTACTGGTGAGCTTCCTGCTTGGAGCGGTAGCTATAGCTCTCATCGTTGATAGCATAGAAACCGAAAGCCAGTTAACGACTTGGTACAAAGCCGAGAAAGCTATGCAGAGCATGGAAATCGAACACATCCAGAACAGAGAGGCCGGTATCGAGCCTCGGAGCATTTATGAAACATCCGACAAAACTTTGGCCCAGATGGATGAACGCAGCAAAGAGACGGAGCAGCGCTACCAACTTGATTTACTGGGCTTGCCGGGAAAACAATTCAAGCACGTCGCTACTGGGGTAGGGATCTGGCTGGGCATATGCGCCAGCCTCTATGTAATGGGATGGCTCATTGGATGGGTGTATCGGGGCTTCCGCCCTAAGGCTGTATAACCGCCACGAGGGAGACTCATATGCACGGAGAAGGATGGAGAAGGCTGTGGGAGTTGGTGAAATGGCTAGCAGCTATTGGCATTGGGCTTTACGTGGCATTCAGCACAGTAGAGAACCTACAAACTGCCGCGCTCGGATTTGGCTCCGCGACACCACAACCCACGCTGGGACAGATTCTCACCGTTGGGTTCATGGCAGGCATTTTCATTGGAGGAGCCACCTTTGGAATCTTACACGCCTTTGAATGGGTCTACCGGGGGTTTCGCCCATTGCCTACTGCTCCCACGGAAGCGGATCAACCGCCACCGGTTGACGCACCAGAGGCATCACCGGAACCACGTCTGGCACTGAGTCATCTAGAGATTCAGCAAAGCCCATCAGTCTCTCCAGCACCCTTGCGGGAGCCTGTGCAGCGGGAATGACTGGTGTTGCTGTTTGCTTGGATGAAAAGGTAAACACAATAGGGGCGTATGCCGGGATGCGTTCGCCACGATCCGTGATGCTTGTGTGGCGGGCAATGTATTCATCTAGGACGCCCTGGATAGCTTCGACAGGCTGGCCGTGTAACAGGTCAAAGACTGCCTGTTGCTCCAGAGCGTTGAGGCTGACCCTACTCAAGTGCTGTGACGTAAACGGGGCCACACGCTTGCGAAGGATGCCCAAGACAACGGCTAGTTCTGGTCGGTATGTGGAGTGGCGCTCAAGCTCCAGTAGGAACACGTCAGAGGCTGTGTAGGTGGTGGTCTTCACTACAAAAGCCGTACCCCCCTCCTTTCCCTCCAATGTCGCCTTGAGAGCCCTCAGGGCTTGGGTGGTCATGCCGTCAAGGCTGTCTAGGTGATCGCGGTGCTCTGGCACAGTTGGGTCTAGGTGATCCTGTAGCCACGATGTCAGGGCATGACGCTGGGTTGACTGGATCTTGGCGACCTTCACCAGGTCGGCTACTACATCAGGCCCAAGGAACCTGATGATGCGTTCTACCGTTTGTTTACGGGGGGCGCCCTTCTCTACAGCATGTTTGGATACCAAGGCGCTACGACTGATGCTCAGGCCATGGCCGTAGTGTTTCGTACCGTGGGCGCGGTTGAGGTTAGTCGGCGCTACTACAAGGTTTTCAGCGTGGTATAGGCCCATGAAGGCGTGGCCTTGCACCGGGGCAATGTGGCTGATCTCAAAGTCTTTGGTCTGGCCGTATTGGTTGGCTTTGAGCTTGAGTTTGTAAACGTCGTGCAGGGCTAGCAATGATTCAACTGTATGGCCGGTTAGGATTTGCAGGGTTCCTGCACGTTCGCATTCGTAGGCCAAGTGGTACAGGAATGCGGAGTTGGTTGCTCTGGCAAGGCGTGTAGTTCGTCTCTTGGTGGAGGCGGCGAGTTGTTTGCACTGGCGGGTGCAGTAGATGGCTGTAGCGCTGGTTGTGCGAAAGCGTTTCTTGCAGTGCTTACATACAGGTTGGCGTTGAGTCTTAGTTGTCTTGCAGGGTGTTGCTAGCTTCATTAATGGCTCCCTCAGGGTAAGCGGTATGTGATTTCTTGGTAGTGGGATCTTCTGCTGTTGCCGCGTGGCGGCAAGATGTGGAGCAGAAAGGTTTGAACTTCGTAGAGAGGAACACGTGGCCGCAATGGCGGCAGGAGAGTGTTTTACTCATAGTTGGTTTACCTCTGGAGTAGAGTAATGTCGTGTGCTTCCGCACACTAAAAAGTGGCTACAGCCCTTGTAATACGTGGCTTGTGGGGCGTAATGACGGAATCATTTCATTACTAGCGATGGGCGGAGTTTGTTAGTTATGCCGAGAACGCCTGTAACGCCGTATCGAGGTCTCGCTCAAGCGTCACTAACCAAACTGTGGCGCCCCTGTCATCAAGGGCGACATGGCGATACACGGGCCTATGAAGCCTTTGCGACAGTGCATAAGCGGCGCTCATTGCTAGACTTGCGTCATGGTAAACTTGGTTCATGGATTCTCTCCACTAGGTGGTGGGAGTCGGTGATCACTTAACACAGATACCCAGCAAAGTTGTTCAGGCATGCCCATCAAGATGGATTGCCAAACAGTGTCAGCGACACCGGGTAACTGCTGGGAAACTTGTTCGCCGTAAACTTCTGCCACATACTGTTTAGTAGCAGCGTGGTAATCCGCCTGCAAAGCGATTTGTTCGTATTTCATTTCGTTCCTCCTGTTGATTGACGTAGCTGCTTGGCAACCTCTAGCTCTGCAAACTTCCTTGAACGGGCAAGGTCTTCTTGCTGCCAGTCAAACCAATTATTTCTAAGACTGTCAGCCTGATGTTCAACATAGTTGTGGAGTTGTTTCGCCGTAATGGCTGACATATACCCGTTACGAATAATGCCGTACGTGGTGACGCCGATATTGCACAATGTGATTACAATGCCAGTGACAAGCAATCGCTTGATAAACTTTAATTCAGGCACAGGGCCTCCGTGGACTTGCTGGATACATGGAAGGGGGGAAGCCTGTTGTCAGCAGGCTCTACATTGCTTCTTTAGGCAGGTAGGCTTGGAACGTCTTTTGAATCTCTTCGCGAACTTGCCCACTTACAGCGGCACCAATAGCCTCTGGGGAGGCATCTGTTTTTGCGTTAATGGTTACTTCAACATGCACGGGAGCGTCAATATTGGTGGTGTTGGTAACGGCACCGCCTTTATTGGGTTGATCATCGGCAATCATTTCACCCCTACTTCCCGGCGTAGAACGTGATGCTGTTGCAACTGCTTGAGCTGCAACTTTGGCAACTGCATTATTTGGATCTGACTGGCTCAGCAAGTCCTCAAGATGACGACCAAAGTTTGGCAGGCTCTTGGTGTTCAAACCTGACATATCCAAGGCTGGAATTCTTGGATCGAGTGGAGCGTGTTGCTCGTCAAACCCAACTTGATCCCAACGCTTGCGGTTATCGTTGGCAATTTGCTGCAAATCCTTGCCAACCCCAAGGAGGCGCCAGAGCTTCGACACAGGATCACGCGCCTGCTCATCAAGGCGTTGCTGAACCGAACGGGAATCGTTGCTGCCAGCGGGCAAAGTGAGAACTCCGTCTACACCAGCGTTGCCGATCTGACGGGCTCGGTCTTCTGGTGTCATTCCCTCACCGGTGGGAGTTTTACCCACGGACATACGCAGTACGGATGTAGCGAGCTTGTTTAGCGCGATATCCAGTTGAACAGCGGTCTCCTTGAGGGGCTTCATAGCCTCGTTAAGGTCCATTTCAGACTTCAAACGCTCGTTGATGGCCCCAATCAACTCTGGATTCTGGTCCAAACCTTGTTGCTGTAAGAACTGGGCGTTGGACAGCCTCGTGGCGTTGGAATCAATGCTCCCGCTCTGTCGGGCGATAGCGTCGGCGTTCTCTTTTACAAACAGCTCGATACCCTTCGTGAAGTCCTCAGCCTTGAGATTGCCAACTGTGGTGCTCGCACGAAAGTCTTTTTCCAAGTTGCCGTCCAAGGCGTGCTTGTTACGTGCTGCCCACGCCCTACGAATTGGCTCTACCAGTAGCGGAGCAGCTTCGCTGAAGTTATTCAGGTCTTCACGGTCGCTCTGTGATTTGCTGGCAATTTGCTGGAGCTGCAAGTTGGCACGGCGCTGTTCCTCGGCAGTCATCCCAGCACCACGGAATGCCGCTTGGCGGGTCTCGTAGGTGCCTGTGGCCTGAGTCAAGCTACGACCACGTGCCACCTCGGCCATCAGGAACGTACGGTATGCCTTCGCAGACTCAAGGCTGGCTTCGGTGCCGTATTTCGCATTGATCCGTAGCCATTCAGACTTAGCAAATTCAGCATTTGCAGGGTTCTTGCCACCGGCCTGGGTGAGCACGTTTTCAAGTTGCTGACTCTCACTGACGCGGCCTTGCACAGCCTCCATACGAGCGCCTAAGGCACTGATAGCGCCCACAATGGCAGCCACGCCAGCGGCGGCACCGCCAACAGCCAAAGCGCCTGTACCAAGCCCAAGGAAGCCCGTAGAGGGTGCTGGTTTGTTACGGTTGGCCTCCCATTGAGCCTGTCGGGTTTGAGCCCACTGGAAGCGCTCTTGCCGTTGCTGGTGTGCAACATCCTGACGATGTGCCCGCACCTTGGCGGCAGCTTGCGATTCGACAAACTTTTGAGCTTGTCGCTGACCTCGTTCACGGGCTTGCACCATGGCTTGCTCAATACGAGCAGTGGCGCTCATGGTGCGTTGCTGCTGGGCCTGTAGAGCAAGGGTGCGTTGCTGCTGGATGGCAAGAATTGACTCGGCTTTCACCTGACGAGCCTTGGCCTGTGCCAGTGCATCCTCGTTCTTGATTGCCAAGCCCTGTACCTTGAGTTTCGCTGCTTGGGCGGCGTGTTCTTTGGCTGCGAGAACGGCCAAAGCTTGCTTGTCTCGGATGGCGGCGCTACTGAGAAATGCCAACTCTTTCTGTCCGGCAAACTGCAATTTCTGGCCCTGTAGTTCAGCCGTCAGCGTGGCGCGACGTGCCTTCTGGACAAGGATCTCGCCTCTCAACTCACGATCAAGTGATGTACGTACTTGCTTGTCGAGTTTTTCACGGGCAGATGCATCTACTTTGAGCCCAATCTTGGCGCCCATCTTTGCAGAGAGCGCTTCGGCTTGTTTGCCCACTCGCTGCATGGAAGCCTCGGCAGTTTTCAACATGCCTAGAAAGCGCTGTAGACCAGTTGAGTCGACTTTGAAAAACAAACTACCAGTTAGGCGTGCGATTTCTTCGTTGTGACCACTCATGGGTTGGTCCCTCCAAAGCTATGCTCTACTTGCGTAGTTACATATTGGCGTAGTTGTCGCTCCACATGAGTCTGGAAGGATTTAGCACCCATACCTTCATAAACGATACTTCCAGATTCAAACAATCCAGACATGCGACCATGGGCCAGGAACAGTTCAACATGCGCAATTACAGGGCGAGTGCCAGCAATTGCAACGGTTATGCTTCCATCTTTGCAGCGAAACCACAAAATACGGTAACTCTTCTCACTGTAAATGCGTTGAACCACCTCCTTGAAGTTTCCAAGGATACGTTTGATATCGAGGGATGTATCGGATTTGAGTTTGAAAATGATTCTGCGTGGAGCGGGTTCTGCAAGTCTTGCGATACGCGACGCCAGTTGTACCGGTACTACGGGTTTTTCCATCAGCGCTTTCCTCGGGCTGGAGCGGTCTTTGTAATTTCTGCTGGTTGGGGGGTGAAAGCTTCACGAATCTGTTTCTCAACAAGAGCACGTTTCTCTGCCTCAAGTGCTGCTTTTGCACGCTCTTCGCGAGCAGCGTCAACACGAAGTTGAGCGTCAACTTGCTGTTGGATGAACTGTTCATTATGCTCTTCGATTTCAGCATGGTACTTGGTGGCTTCGTCTTTGGCGATTTGCTCAAGTGCAGCCTGGATAACTTGCTCTGGCTTGTAGAAGTAGATATCAAAACGTTCGTGATCGACCTGTACTACTGACAAGGGGTGCGGGGTATACCCTCGCTGAATTTGGTCCAGATAAGTTGGCAAGATGTCCAGAGGTGTAGAGCATTGAACTACTTCCGTACCACCGTCTACAAACTTTGAAACGGCTCTCCCGCTAACTGGATCTGTAGCAGCAAAGTGATCAATACCAGATTTTCTGTCTCGGTATCTTGCCTGTGCGATTTCGATGCGAACCTTAAGTTCTTGTGCGTCAATTTGTTTTAGCATAGTGATTCTCCTGTGGGGGCTGGTTGTGCGTTATAGATGATTTCAAGCATGGCGGGCGTGAGTGCGTCATACACCATCGCCTCTAGAGTTTCTTGCGTTAATACTGGGTTGATATCTCGAAAGATAACTTCGAGTCGCCCAACAACCACTCTTCGCTCAGTAACTTTCCGAATACGATGATGCTGGGACTTACAAGCGGCGCTGCAATACACTCCGCGAGAATTCTTTGAATCGAACGTTGCACCGCAGTGGATACAAGCACGTTTTACTACGGCCATATGGCTCCTTCTGAACTAGGCGATTTGGGTGAGGGGATGTTTTAGTTGGAACTGAAACGAACTGAGAAATAGCGCGGACAAAAAGAAGGCGGGGTAGCTTGAAGGCGCCCCGCCTTAGTTGTGTTGCGAATTTAGATGCTCATTCCCTAAGCCCAGAGCGGGGGCCGACCGGGGTGATAAATCCGACCTAACAGGTTTCGGCCAACGCACCTGCTAAGCGTCTGGACGGCATGGATACCGGGCCGGGGAAGCGAACTCTGACGAGACCGCTAGGAGAAAGGAGGAGTACAACAGAGACCCCATAGAAAGAATCTCTTAATCTACAACTCATTATAGCATGAATTTCTTGAAATACAATCCCCCCACCACAAAAACGTCACATTATCAACACTAAGTGTCGCCAAAATGAAACTATTTGCTACCTATTTGTGGTAGTGAATCGTCAGAAAAACGAGTTGCTTGGATGGGCAAGTGGGTGAAGGTATGGTGAGAGTGATTCAACTGCCGCAAATCACTTAGTAGTTTTTTGTTGCATAACATCAAGAAGTGCTGCGCCAGCTACCTCTAACCCCATGACAGGACAGCGCCATGCACCGGATGTACAGCTTAATGCTGGCGTTGACCCTCACTCTGACGGGCTGCGCCTCCTGGTTTGAAGACGACTCGCCGCCGCCCCACGTCTCCCTGGTGAAAGTGGAGGTGGTACGGGCCAAGTTGCTTGAGCAGAAATTCAAGCTGTATTTCCGCGTGGACAACCGCGACGACGCAGACCTGACCGTGCGCGGCCTGATCTACAAGGTCACCCTGGGCGACTTTGTGCTGACCGAGGGCGAGTCCAATGAGTGGCTCACCGTACCGCCGCGCGGCCACGCGTTCTTCAAGGTGTCGGTGCGCACCAACCTATGGCCGCAGATACGCGATGTGGTGCAGATGCTGAAAAAACCCGACCAGCCCGTGCCTTATCGCCTGGACGGCGAGCTGAAAACCGGATTATTCATCGAGTATGACGTGCAGGTGGCCCACAATGGCGAGATAATACCCGGCGATTTTATTCCGGAGCGACATCGATGACTCAGCAACCCCATGTCCATGGTCCTGACTGCAACCACGATCACGATCACGATCATCATGATCACGACCACGGCCATGTCCACGGCCCGAACTGCGGCCACGCTCACCAGGAGCCAGTGCGCAATGCGTTGAAGGACGTTGGTCGCAACGATCCGTGCCCATGCGGCAGTGAGAAAAAATTCAAGAAGTGCCACGGGGCGTAAGCCGCGCGGTAGCCCCAAATGTGGGAGCAACTGTCCTGGTGGCTTTAGAGAGTCACTCCCTGCGAGGGGCAGCAAAACTCCCACATGCTTGACGGCGCTCCAAGTCCAGGACTTGCGCTGGCACTGCAACCCCCTCCCCCCGTCTCCCGACGAATCAAGCTCCCCCCCATGTGCCCAGGCAATGGAGGCGCCCCCACGCTTTCAGCCGAAGGCTATGGTGTGCTACGCGCAACCGCCACTGCGGGCGTGGGCAGACAGCGCAGCCTGAAAGGCTTCTAACCTTAGACGTAAATGTTTCATTGAATTATGACCCGTCGATCATCACCTATACATGCAGGCATTCGCTCATTTGGAGAGCTTCATGATCGACCTGTATTACTGGACCACCCCTAACGGTCACAAA
The DNA here is from genome assembly GCF_058793055.1 of Pseudomonas sp. MPR-R2A5. Taxonomy (NCBI): domain Bacteria; kingdom Pseudomonadati; phylum Pseudomonadota; class Gammaproteobacteria; order Pseudomonadales; family Pseudomonadaceae; genus Pseudomonas; species Pseudomonas sp. MPR-R2A5. The sequence continues at coordinate 123,591 of NZ_JBXAFK010000010.1, read as the reverse complement.
GTATCGCTGTTCCTGGAAGAAGCCGGGCTGCCCTACAAGGTGCACCCGATCAACATCGGCCAGGGCGACCAGTTCAAGCCTGACTTCCTGAAGATCGCTCCCAACAACCGCATCCCGGCCATCGTCGACCAGAACCCGAACGACGGCGGCGCGCCGATTTCACTGTTTGAATCCGGTGCAATCCTGCTGTACCTCGCGGAAAAAACCGGCCAGTTCATTCCCCAGGACCTGCGCGGTCGCCAGGAAGTACTGCAATGGCTGTTCTGGCAAATGGGCGGGTTGGGGCCGATGGCGGGCCAGAACCATCACTTCAGCCAATTTGCACCGGAGAAGCTCCCCTACGCGATCAAGCGTTATGTGGATGAAACCGCGCGTTTGTATGGGGTACTGGATCGACGCCTGGCGGATCGTCCGTTCGTGGCGGGTGAGGCCTACAGCATTGCCGACATGGCCATTTACCCCTGGATCGTTTCCCACAAGTGGCAGAGCCAGCGGTTGGAAGATTTCCCACACGTTCATCGCTGGTTCAACAGTATCAAGGAACGCCCGGCAACCCTGCGCACTTACGAACTGGTGCAAAAGGTCAACCCGCCCAAGTCCTGAGCATTATTCTTGAAACCCACCCGGTCACATGTGGGGGCCTGCCCCGGATAACCATGGGTATCCACGAAAGCTTTGTAGCAGCCGACGGTAAGCTGCTACAAAGTTTTGCCACTTCAGGCACGGGTACTTGGATTGCCCTGGCAACGAATCGGTGCAGTTGGAACGGCAAGCTGAGCAGGCGCTTCACTCGATTGGCGGGCTGTACGAAGCAGGGGAAGGAAAATGCTCAAATCGCCGCCCGCAATTCACGCGGTGACAGGCCATAGTGTGAGCGAAAGCGCACAGCAAAACGTGAGGCCGAGGCATAACCGCAGGCGCCGGCAATTTCACCGATCGGGCGAGAAGTCGTTTGCAACCGTTGCAATGCTGCCGACAGTCGAACGCCCTCCAAAATATTCCTGAAACTATTACCCTCTTTCGCCAGTTGGCGGCGCAATGTCGACATACCCAGGTTCATGTGTTGTGCGATGCTCGCGACCGTCCAGTCTCTCTCCGGCCTGGCCATTACCAGTTGCTGCACACGTTCACACAGTGGATCGTTGCGCCCCATCAGCAGAGGCCCGACCTGGCCGCCAAGGCATAGGCTCAGAAGAACCGCTTCCCCATAATGTGTGCATAACGCCTGTGGGGCGTTCCCATTGATGGCGGCCAACAACTGCTCCCATGCCTGGGTTGTGTGCCTGTCCAGAGGAACGCATAGATCGGTCTTCAGTGCACCGCGCCCGCTCATAATCTGCTGGCTATATCGGGTGCTGAAGTTACGTAATGTCGAGACGGGAAAGGTCACCGCATCGGCGATGTAGTGACCGTGAGGGCCAGGAAAGTTGGAGATACCAAGCTCGCGCCCGGCCGGCATCAGAATCAGATGCTGAGGCCCCGCGCGCATCTCCCGGTCATCCCATTGCAACAGTTTTTCCCCCTGTCGCACTCGACACAAGGTGGTCACGAACACCGGCACCCTTGGCAAGGTGAGGGGTTGTCGCGCCCGTATGACACATGCATCGATAATGTTTTCCCGGTGCTGTATGCCGTCACAAGGGCGCATCGTTCTTAACGTCCGTACGTTGAAGTAATGGTCGCTTTGGCCAGGACGTTGGCGTTGAGCATGTAACCTACCAACGCCCCGCTGGCCTGGTTGTCGAGCGGTAGCTTATCGGCTTTCAATGCCCATACGGTGAATTGATAGCGATGGGGTTTATCTCCGACAGGTGGGCAAGCGCCACCGAACCCCGGCTGGCCATAATCGGTTCGCCCTTGTACGGCACCTGCGGGCAAGTTCGCCCCTACACCTCTTGGCAAGCTATGGGTGGAAGCTGGCAGGTTAACCACCGTCCAATGCCACCAACCGCTACCGGTGGGTGCATCGGGATCGTAAACAGTGATCGCGTAGCTTTTAGTCCCTGCGGGGGCGTTTTGCCAGGAAAGCTCAGGAGACGTGTTGCCACCTTCGCACCCGAAGCCCTGGAACACTTCGCGATTGGTCAGCGGACGATTGTCAGCAATATCCCGGCTGGTCAGTACGAAATCGGCAGCGTATCCACTGAATGTCACTGCCATGGAAAGTGCAGGCAGGATTAATCTGATTTTCATCGCAACTCCATCTGAGTCCTAAAGTGAAGCTCGAGTCTAGGTTGAGCAAAGCGTGGTTACTGTGCCGAAACGCTCGATAACAGTGCCGAAATGCTCAATTGCTCTGGCTCTGGCTCTGGCTTTGGCTTTGGCTTTTGATCTTGATCTTGATCTTAGGCGCCCCGTTAAACCACGCTGGCCGAACGCAGGCTTGAATCCGTGGGTAACCCGGCAGGACGCCGGGTTAGCCGTCCTGGGCCAGGGATGGCCCATGACGGCGGCCCACGGATTCAAGCCTGTGTTCGGGCACACCGAGCCTAGGCGAGGTGCCGAGTGGTGGGGCAAGAGCCCTTTTGGTTACTTTTGGCTGGGCCGGCATCCCGGGCTCTTTTCCAAAAGTGACCCGCTGTAAGAGCGGAACCCTAAGTCGCCGTTACCGCAGCAATGGATATGTCCCCATTCCCCCCAGGCCCAAAGGCCGCTATCGGGGGCGCAAGTCGAATCGTCACACCGCCCCTCCCACATTTGATTTGAACAGACTCAAGATCTGACGCTTTCCCCAAACTCCCGCTTGCGTCGTATCGCCGCGCTCACTAACGTAGCGCCTTTACTGACGCTACCCCCCCGCAGGAGCTTTGCCATGGCCTCGCCAGCCCTCTCACATTTTCTTCCCCGGTTCGGCGTTGCCGCGGCAGTGGCCAGTGCCTTGGGCCTGGCCGGTTGCCAGCTCCAGAGCACCCAGGACACCCTGCCCCCCGTTGCCGGCGTGCAGCCGCTCAAGGGCCTCGCGCAGAACGTTTCGATACGCCGCAATGCCCAGGGCATGCCGCTGATTGAAAGCAACACCTTCCACGACGCACTGTTCAGCCTCGGCTATGTACACGCCAGCGACCGGATCACCCAGATGGTCACGCTGCGCCTGCTGGCCCAAGGCCGCCTGGCGGAAATGTCCGGTGCAGACGTGCTGGATGTCGACCGCTTCATGCGCGCGGTCAACCTCAGGAAAAGTGCGGGCGAGCTGTATAACGCCTCGTCGCCGCGCCTCAAGCGTTTCTTTGAAGTGTATGCCCGTGGCGTCAACGCCTACCTGTTCCGCTACCGCGACAAGCTGCCGCCGGACCTGGCCCAGACCGGCTACAAGCCCGAGTACTGGAAACCGGAAGATTCGGCGCTGTTGTTCTGCCTGCTGAATTTCAGCGAGGCAACCAACCTGCAGGAAGAACTGGCGTCCCTGGTGCTCGCCCAGAAAGTCGGCGCCGACAAACTCGCCTGGCTCACCCCAAGCGCACCGGATGAACCGATCCCCCTGGCCGAAGCGGAGAAACTCAAGGGCGTGAACCTCAGCCAGATCACCGGCCTGGCCGGGCTGGACACGGTCAGCCAGCAATTGAGCACACTCAATTCCCTGGCGGTGACGACTTCAAGCAACTGGGCCATCGGCCCGCAACGCAGCCGCAGCGGTAAAAGCCTGCTGGCCAACGACCTCGCGGCCCAGCCGCAAGCGCCTTCGCCGTGGAACTACGTGCAGATCCGCGCCCCGAAATACCAGGCGGTCGGCGCCTCGATCGCCGGTCTGCCAACTCTGTTGTCGGGGTTCAACGGCAAAGTCGCGTGGAGCATGAGCGCCGTCAAGGGCGACACCCAGGACCTGTTCCTGGAGAAGGTCAAACGCCAAGGCAGCGCGCTGTACTACGAGAACAACGGCAAATGGCTACCGGCTGGGGTGCGTAACGAAACCTTCTTCATCAAGGGCCAACGTTCGATTCGCGAAGTGGTGTACGAAACCCGCCACGGCGCCCTGCTTAACAGCAGCCAGGCACTGACCAGTGGTTTTGGCCTGGCCTTGCAAACCGCCGACTTCAAGGACGACAAAAGCCTGGACGCGTTCTTCGACCTGTCCCGTGCACAAAATGCCGGCAAAGCCTCGGACGCGACCCGCGAGATTCGCGCCATCGCCTTGAACATGGTGTTCGCCGACGCCAGCAACATTGGCTGGCAGGTCACAGGCCGCTTCCCCAACCGTCGCGAAGGCGAAGGCCTGTTGCCCTCGCCGGGCTGGGATGCGCGCTTCGACTGGGACGGTTACGCCGACGCCATGCTGCACCCGTACGACCAGGATCCGGCCCAGGGCTGGATCGGCACCGCCAACCAGCGCACCGCGCCGCGTGGCTATGGCATGCAATTGTCGAACTCGTGGGATGCGCCGGAGCGCAGCGAGCGCCTGGCGCAACTGGCCAATGCCGGCAAGCATGACAGCCGCAGCATGATTGCCATGCAATACGACCAGACCACCACGTTCGCCACCAAGCTCAAGAACATGTTCCAGGCACCGGGCATGGCCCAGCCCCTGAAACAGGCGATCGATGCATTGCCAGCCGCTGAACAGGCCAAGGCGCGGGAAGCGCTGAATCGCCTGATGGCCTTTGACGGTCGCCTGGCCCCCACCTCCGCCGACGCGGCGATCTACGAGCTGTTCCTGCAGGAAAGCAGCAAACAGATCTTCCTCGACGAACTCGGCCCGGAAAACAGCGCAAGCTGGAAAGCCTTTGTCAGTAACGCCAGCTTGTCCTACGCCGCCCAGGCCGACCACCTGCTGGGCCGCGAAGACAGCCCGTTCTGGGATGACGTGCGCACCACGCAAAAAGAAGACAAACCGGCGATCCTCGCCCGCAGCCTGGCCGCCGCGATCACGGCCGGCGACAGCCAGTTGGGTAGTGATCACAAGGCCTGGCAATGGGGCAAGCTGCACAGCACCACCTGGAAAAACACCAGCGGCCAAGTGATTCGCGGACCACTGGCTTCCGGTGGCGACCACACCACCTTGAACCCGGCACCGTACAGCTGGGGCCAGGATTTCAACACCACCCAGGTGCCGGCATTGCGCATGATCGTCGATTTCGGCCAGGCGGAACCGATGATGGGCCAGGGTGGCATTGGTCAGTCCGGCAACCCCGCCAGCCCCCACTACGCCAACGGCATCGACGCCGCGCTCAAGGCGCAATACCTGAGCTTCCCGATGCAGCCGCAGAACTTCGATAAGGTGTACGGGAAGGCCAGGTTGACCCTGACCCCAGGCAAGTAAACGCTTCAAAATGTGGGAGGGCCGGTGCGACGATGCGACTTGCCCCCTCCCACATTTGCCCCCCATGCATTCAGATAGAACTTCTGCGCTGCCCCCTGCCTCCTACTGATAAGCCCATTGCCCCCGGCACGCCCCATGGACCTTGTCATCGCCCGGCCCGAAGGCCTCTACTGCCCCGCCGGTGATTTCTACATCGACCCGTGGCGCCCGGTGGAACGCTCGGTCATTACCCACGCCCACGGCGACCACGCCCGAACCGGTAACCAGCACTACCTCGCCGCAGGTCCCGGCGAAGGCATCCTGCGCTCGCGCCTGGGCCAGGACATCAACCTGCAAACCCTGGCCTACGGCGAGCCACTGGTGCATCACGGCGTCACCTTGAGCTTCCACCCGGCCGGGCATGTGCTTGGGTCCGCCCAGGTACGCCTGGAATACCAGGGCGAAGTCTGGGTGGCGTCCGGCGACTATAAAGTCGAACCCGATGGCACCTGCGCGCCATTCGAGCCAGTGCGCTGCCACACCTTCATCACCGAATCCACTTTTGGCCTGCCGATCTACCGCTGGCAGCCCCAGGCGCAGATCTTTGCCGGCATCAATGATTGGTGGCAGGCCAATATCGCGGCCGGCAAGGCCAGCGTGTTGTTCTGTTATTCCTTCGGCAAGGCCCAACGCATCCTGCACGGCATCGACGCCAGCATCGGTCCGATCCTCAGCCACGGCGCAGTCGAACCGCTGAACCGGGTGTACCGCGAAGCCGGTATCTACATTCCCGAAACCCTTTACGCCGGCGACTTCAAAAAGACCGACCCGTTGCTGCGCCAAGCCCTGATCATCGCGCCGCCCTCCGCCGGCGGCAGTAGCTGGATACGCCGTTTTGGCGAATACAGCGATGCCTTCGCCAGCGGTTGGATGCGCCTGCGTGGTACACGGCGGCGGCGCGGGGTGGACCGGGGTTTTGTGCTGTCGGACCACGCCGACTGGCCCGGACTGTTGTGGGCCATTGAACAAACCGGCGCCGAACGGGTAATGGTCACCCATGGCTCCGTCGGCGTTCTGGTGCGCCACCTGCGGGAAAAAGGCCTGGACGCCCAGAGCTTCAGCACCGAATACGGAGATGACGAAGAAGAGACCACGCCATGAAAGCCTTTGCCGAGCTGTACGCCAACCTCGACGCCACCACCTCCAGCAACGCCAAGCTTGCCGCATTACAAGCCTACTTCCTGCAGGCCCCGCCCGAAGACGCCGCGTGGGCGGTGTATTTCCTGTCCGGCGGGCGTCCTCGGCAATTGGTACCCACCCGCCTGCTGCGAGACATGGCCACCGAAGCCTCAGGGATCGCCCCGTGGCTGTTTGAGGAAAGCTACCAATCGGTGGGTGACCTGGCCGAGACGATTTCGCTGTTATTGCCAGAATCGGCCTACACCTCCCATGACGGCCTGGCGGTGTGGATCGAAGAAAAGCTCCTGCCGCTGCGTGGCCTGTCGCCCCAGGACCTGGCCGAACGCTTACCCGCGTTGTGGGCGCAACTGGATCAACCGAGCCTGATGGTGTGCGTCAAGTTGATCACCGGCAGCTTTCGCGTGGGGGTGTCCAAGTTGCTGGTCACCCGCGCCCTCGCCGCCCTGGCTGATCTGGACAGCAAGCGCGTGGCCCAGCGCCTGGTGGGCTACACCGACCTGTCCAACCGGCCGACGGCCGAAGGCTACCTCAAGCTGATCGCCGCCGAATCGTCCGACGAACATGCCCAACGGGGCGGACAGCCCTATCCGTTTTTTCTCGCCCACGGACTGTCTCAGCCGGTCGAGCAATTCGACACCCTGCTCGGTTCGCCCGCCGACTGGCAGGTGGAATGGAAGTGGGACGGCATTCGCGCGCAACTGGTCAAGCGTGAGGGCCGCCTGTGGATCTGGTCCCGGGGTGAAGAACTGGTGACCGAGCGTTTTCCCGAACTGCACAGCCTGGCCAGCGGCCTGCCCGATGGCACGGTGATCGATGGTGAGATCGTGGTGTGGAAGGACGCGGTGCAACCGTTCGCGCTGCTGCAACAGCGCATTGGCCGCAAGACCTTGAGCAAAAAAGTGCTCGACGATGCTCCGGTCGCGGTCCTGGCCTACGACCTGCTGGAGCATCAGGGCGACGACTGGCGCAACCAACCCCAGGCGGAACGCCGCACCCAACTTGAACGGCTGATTACCCAGTGCAACCAACCCGTGCTGCTGGCATCGCCCTTGCTGACGGGTACCACCTGGCAGGACCTCGCCCAGCAACGCGAAGCCTCCCGCCAGCTTGGGGTGGAAGGCATGATGCTCAAGGCGCGCGAAGGCCTGTACGGAGTAGGCCGCACCAAGGACATGGGCGTGTGGTGGAAGTGGAAAGTCGACCCGTTCAGCGTCGATGCGGTGTTGATCTATGCCCAGCGCGGCCATGGTCGACGCGCCAGCCTGTACAGCGACTACACCTTTGCAGTATGGGACGGCCCGGCCGGCAGCGAACGCACCTTGGTACCGTTCGCCAAGGCGTATTCAGGATTGACCGATGAAGAAATGCGCAAGGTCGACGCCATCGTGCGCAAGACCACTGTGGAGAAGTTCGGCCCGGTCAGCAGCGTAACGCCAAGCATGGTGTTCGAGTTGGGGTTCGAAGGCATTGCCCTGTCCAAGCGGCATAAGAGCGGGATAGCAGTGCGGTTCCCGCGGATGTTGCGCTGGCGCCAGGACAAGGCGGTGGATGAGGCGGATAACCTTGCCACCCTGCAGGACTTACTGGCCTGACGCAGAACACCTGTGGGAGCTAGCGGCCACCCACAATGGGATCTGCAAATGTTCCGAAATGGTGCGCTCAGTTTTCAATGCCCATTTTCGGGCATCTCCTATACTTATAACTCCCTCTTCCCACCTTTTAAAACGATCATTCGGAACTATGGTGCAGAAATTGCTACTTGTGATCCGTCTGACACCGTTCAGTAACAGTCCTAAACGCGCCACAAGCGCTTATCTTGGTTTCCAGGGATTACATAATGAAAAAAGCATTGCTGACCCTTTCTGCACTGGCTCTGTGCATGGCCGCCGGTACCGCGCTGGCCAAGGAATACAAGGAACTGCGTTTTGGTGTCGATCCTTCCTACGCGCCGTTCGAGTCCAAAGCTGCCGACGGCAGCCTGGTGGGCTTCGATATCGACCTGGGTAACGCGATCTGCGCCGAACTGAAAGTGAAGTGCAAGTGGGTCGAAAGTGATTTCGACGGCATGATTCCGGGCCTCAAAGCCAACAAGTTCGACGGTGTGATTTCCTCGATGACTGTCACCGAGGCCCGTATGAAGGCCATCGACTTCTCCAACGAGCTGTTCTCCGGCCCGACTTCGCTGGTCTTCAAGAAAGGCGCCGGCTACTCGACACCAGAGTCGCTCAAAGGCAAATCCGTGGGCTACGAGCAAGGCACCATCCAGGAAGCCTACGCCAAGGCCGTGCTGGATAAAGCCGGTGTAACCACCAAGGCCTACGCCAATCAGGACCAGGTTTACGCCGACCTGACCTCCGGTCGCCTCGACGCGTCCGTGCAGGACATGCTGCAAGCCGAACTGGGCTTCCTGAAGTCACCAGCCGGGGCGGGCTACGAAGTCAGCGCAGCCATCGATGACCCGTTGCTGCCGTCGAAAACCGCGGTCGGTATCAAAAAAGGTAACACTGAACTGAAGGCCCTTTTGGATAAAGGTATCAAAGCGTTACACGATGATGGCACCTACGCCACCATCCAGAAGAAACACTTTGGCGATCTGAACCTGTACAGCGGCAAATAATGCCTGGGGCGCCCCTTCGTTGAAGGGGCGCTTTTTTATCGCCATAGGTCCTGATTTATGTTCGAAGATCTGTTGCAAACCCTCGGGCTGAGCGCATTCAGCTTGAAGGGTTTCGGCCCGCTGTTGCTGCAAGGCACCTGGATGACCCTGAAGCTATCGGTGCTGTCGTTGGCCGTCAGCGTGTTGCTGGGCTTGCTCGGTGCCAGTGCCAAACTCTCCAGCCTGCCCTTCCTGCGCATCCCCGCCCAGCTCTACACCACCCTGATTCGCGGTGTACCCGACCTGGTACTGATGCTGCTGATTTTCTACAGCCTGCAAACCTGGCTGACCGGTCTTACCGACTTCATGGAATGGGAATACATCGAGATCGACCCTTTCAGCGCCGGGGTGATCACCCTGGGCTTTATCTACGGTGCCTACTTCACCGAGACGTTTCGCGGTGCGATCCTCGCCGTCCCCCGCGGCCAATTGGAAGCCGCCACGGCTTATGGCCTCAAGCGCGGGCAACGTTTCCGCTATGTGACCTTCCCGCAGATGATGCGCTTTGCCCTGCCGGGTATCGGTAATAACTGGATGGTGATGCTCAAGGCCACCGCGCTGGTGTCGATCATCGGCCTGGCCGACCTGGTCAAGGCTGCCCAGGATGCCGGCAAGAGCACCTATCAACTGTTTTACTTCCTGGTGCTCGCTGCGCTGATCTACTTGCTGATCACCAGCGCATCGAACTTTGTCCTGCGTCGTCTTGAACGTCGCTACTCCGCAGGCTCACGGGAGGCCGTGCGATGATCGAACTCTTGCAGCAATACTGGCGCCCCTTCCTTTACAGCGACGGCCAGCACATTACCGGCCTGGCCATGACCATGTGGCTGCTCAGCGCCTCGCTGGTCATCGGCTTCCTGGTGTCGATCCCGCTGTCCATCGCCCGGGTATCGCGCAACCCGCTGGTGCGCTGGCCGGTGCAGTTCTATACCTACCTGTTTCGGGGCACGCCGCTGTATATCCAACTGCTGATTTGCTACACCGGCATCTACAGCATTGCCGCCGTGCGCGCGCAACCGGTCCTTGATGCGTTCTTTCGCGATGCAATGAACTGCACCGTCCTGGCCTTTGCCCTCAACACCTGCGCCTACACCACGGAGATCTTCGCCGGGGCGATCCGCAGCATGGCCCACGGCGAAGTCGAAGCGGCCAAGGCTTATGGCCTCAGCGGCTGGAAGCTGTACGCCTATGTGATCATGCCGTCGGCGTTGCGTCGCTCGCTGCCCTACTACAGCAACGAAGTGATCCTGATGTTGCACTCGACCACAGTGGCCTTTACCGCGACGATCCCGGACATCCTGAAAGTCGCGCGGGACGCCAACTCGGCCACCTTCATGACCTTTCAATCTTTCGGCATCGCTGCGCTGATCTACCTGACCGTGACCTTTGCCCTGGTCGGTCTGTTTCGTCTGGCGGAGCGCCGCTGGCTGGCGTTTCTCGGGCCGAGTCACTAAGGAGCCTTCATGCGTCATCAGATTCATGAGCTGATCGCGCCAGTGCCCGGCACGGCGCGGCAGATTCACAGCTTTCATTTCGGCCCGGAGCAGGCCGAAGGCAAGATCTACATTCAGTCGTCGCTGCATGCCGACGAGCTGCCAGGCATGCTGGTGGCCTGGCACCTCAAGGTGCGCCTGGGGCAGCTGGCGGCGGCCGGCCGCTTGCGCAGCGAAGTCGTACTGGTGCCCATCGCCAACCCGGTGGGCCTGGAACAAGTGCTGATGGATATCCCGTTGGGCCGTTATGAACTGGAAAGCGGGCAGAACTTCAATCGCCTGTTCGTCGATCTCAGCGAAGACGTGGGCAACCAGGTCGAGGCCTTGCTGGGCGATGACCCGCGGCACAACGTCGAACTGATCCGCACCGCGCTGTCCACCGCGTTGGCCGCGCAAAACGCCGAGACCCAATTGCAATCCCAGCGCCTCGCACTGCAACGCCTGGCCTGCGATGCGGACATGGTGCTGGACCTGCATTGCGACTTCGAAGCCGTGGCGCACCTGTACACCACGCCAGAAGCCTGGCCACGGGTGGAGCCGCTGGCGCGCTATATCGGCTCAGAAGCCAATTTGCTGGCCACTGACTCCGGCGGACAGTCCTTCGATGAGTGTTTCACCCTGGTGTGGTGGCAGTTGCAGCAACGCTTTGGCGAACGCTTCCCGATTCCCATGGGCAGCTTTTCGGTGACGGTCGAGTTGCGCGGCCAAGGTGACGTCAACCACGGCCTGGCCCGCCTCGATTGCCAGGCGATCATCGACTACCTGATTCACTTCGGTGCGATCGACGGCGACGTCGCCCCGCTGCCCGACCTGCCCTACCCGGCCACGCCGCTGGCGGGCGTCGAGCCTGTGGCGACGCCGGTGGGCGGCTTGCTGGTGTTCAGTGCCTTGCCGGGCGAATACCTGGAGGCCGGGCAACTGATTGCCGAAATCATCGACCCCATCACTGACCGCGTAACGCCGGTGCACTGCCAGCAGGCCGGCCTGCTTTACGCCCGTTCGCTGCGACGCATGGCCACTGCGGGGATGGTCATCGGCCATGTCGCAGGCTCAGAGGCCTACCGCAGCGGCTACCTACTTTCGCCTTGAGGATGCATGCCCCATGTACAAACTGACCGTTGAAGGCCTGCATAAAAGCTATGGCGACAATGAAGTGCTCAAAGGTGTCTCGCTCAAGGCCAAGACCGGTGACGTGATCAGCCTGATCGGCGCCAGCGGCTCGGGCAAGAGCACCTTCCTGCGCTGCATCAACTTTCTGGAAACCCCCAACGACGGCGCCATGACCCTCGATGGCAAGCAAATCCGCATGGTCAGCGACCGCCACGGCATGCGCGTGGCCGACGATGCTGAGCTGCAACGCCTGCGCACGCGGCTGGCAATGGTGTTCCAGCACTTCAACCTGTGGAGCCATATGAGCGTGCTGGAGAACATCACCATGGCCCCGCGCCGGGTGCTGGGTTGCAGCAAGAAGGACGCCGAAGACCGCGCCCGCCGCTACCTGGACAAAGTCGGCCTGCCGGCGCGCGTGGCCGATCAATACCCGGCGTTCCTCTCCGGCGGCCAGCAACAGCGGGTAGCGATCGCCCGTGCGCTGGCGATGGAGCCGGAAGTGATGCTGTTCGACGAACCCACCTCGGCCCTCGACCCCGAGCTGGTGGGCGAAGTGCTGAAGGTGATCCAGGGCCTGGCCGAGGAAGGCCGCACCATGATCATGGTCACCCACGAGATGAGCTTTGCGCGCAAGGTGTCGAGCCAGGTGCTGTTCCTGCACAAGGGCCTGGTGGAGGAGGAAGGCGCCCCGGAGGATGTGCTGGGCAATCCAAAGAGTGAGCGCCTGCAGCAGTTCTTGAGTGGCAATTTGAAGTAAACCTTTGCGATGCCTGGAGGGTCTGTGGAAATAGACCCTCCGGAATATCAGCCGCCGCATGGCAAAACCCATCGACTTCGCCAAGAAATGGTTTGCCGCCAAAGGCTGGAAGCCGTTCGACTTTCAAAAACACGTGTGGGCGGCGGTCAAGCATGGGCAGTCGGGGCTGCTGCATGCCAGCACCGGTGCCGGTAAAACCTACGCCCTGTGGTTTGCCGCGCTCAATCGCTTCGCCATCACCCGCCCGCCAACCAACGGCAAGCGCAAAGCCCCGGCTGAACCGTTGACGGTGTTGTGGATCACGCCCATGCGCGCCCTGGCCGCCGACACGGCGCGTGCCCTGGAAGCACCGCTGGAGGCGTTGCAGATTCCCTGGAGCGTTGGCCTGCGCACCGGCGACACCAGCAGCAACGAGCGCGCGCGCCAAACGCGGCGTCAGCCCACCGCCCTGGTCACCACCCCGGAAAGCCTGACCCTCATGCTGGCGCGCGCCGACAGCGAGGCGAGCCTGGCGCAGTTGCGCCTGGTGGTGGTGGACGAATGGCATGAATTGATCGGCAACAAGCGCGGCGTGCAGTTGCAACTCGCGTTGGCACGGTTGCGGCGCTGGCACCCTGAGCTGATGGTATGGGGGATTTCGGCGACCCTGGGCAACCAGGCTCACGCCTTGGAGGTCTTGGTCCCACAAGGCGGTGGCATCAACGTCCAGGGGCAAACCAGCAAGCCCTTGCAGGTCGACACCTTGCTGCCGCCCGTCGCTGAGCGCTTCCCCTGGGCCGGGCATATTGGCTTGAAGATGCTGCCGCAGGTGGTGGCCGAGGTAGATGCCTGCAGCAGTTGCCTGGTGTTTACCAATACGCGGGCGCAGTCAGAAATCTGGTATCAGGCCATTCTGGATGCGCGTCCGAATTGGGCCGGTTTGATTGCCCTGCACCACGGCTCGCTAGCACGGGAAACCCGAGACTGGGTGGAGCGCGCGCTGAAAGATGGGCAACTCAAGGCCGTGGTGTGCACGTCGAGCCTGGACCTGGGCGTGGATTTCCTGCCGGTGGAGCGCGTGTTGCAGATTGGCTCCGCCAAAGGCGTCGCGCGCCTGATGCAGCGCGCCGGACGCTCGGGGCATGCGCCAGGGCGACCATCACGGGTGACACTGGTGCCGACCCATACCCTGGAATTGGTAGAAGCGGCAGCGGCCCAGGATGCGATTGCCCAGCGACGCATCGAAGCGCGCGAATCGCCGTACAAACCATTGGATGTCCTCGTACAGCACCTGGTGAGCATGGCCCTGGGCGGTGGTTTTATGCCCGACGCGCTGCTGGCGGAAGTCCGCGGGGCCTGGGCCTATCGCGACCTCACGGACGCCGATTGGGCGTGGGCCCTGGGGTTTGTTCGCCATGGCGGCCTATCGCTGACCGCCTACCCGGATTACCGCCGTGTCGAGCCGGACGAGCACGGTATCTGGCGCGTCCCGGATGCCCGGCTGGCGCGTCGTCACCGCATGAGCGTAGGTACCATCGTCAGCGACGCCAGTATCCAGCTGAAGTTCTGGAGCAAGGGCGGCGGCGGCAAGCACTTGGGCAGTGTCGAGGAAGGTTTTATCGCGCGGCTCAAGCCGGGTGATGGCTTCCTGTTTGCCGGGCGCTTGCTGGAGCTGGTGCGCGTGGAAAACATGACCGCCTATGTGCGCCGCGGCACCGCGAAAAAAGCCGCTGTGCCACGCTGGAATGGCGGGCGCATGCCGCTCTCCAATGAGCTGGCGCAGGCCGTCGTCGAGCGTTTTGATGCGGCGGCACAGGGCCACTTCCAAGGCCCGGAGATGCAGGCGGTGCGCCCCCTGCTGCAGACACAGTTGCGCTGGTCCGGGCTGCCGACCCGTGAGCATCTGCTGGCCGAAGCCCTCAGGTCGCGGGAGGGGTGGCACCTGTTTCTTTACCCGTTTGCCGGGCGTCAGGTGCACCTGGGATTGGCAAGCTTGCTGGCGTGGCGGGTCAGCCAAGAGCAGGCGGTGACGTTTTCGATTGCCGTCAATGATTACGGGCTGGAGCTATTGAGCGCCACTGAAGTGGATTGGCCATTGAGGCTGAACGAAGCATTACTGAGCCCCGCGGACTTACTGACGGACGTTATCGCCAGCCTGAACGCCGGGGAACTGGCTCTGCGCCGCTTTCGCGAAATCGCGCGCATCGCCGGGCTGGTATTCGCAGGTTACCCCGGCGCGCCGAAAAGCACGCGCCAGGTCCAGGCTTCCAGTGGTTTGTTTTTTGAAGTGTTCAAGCAATATGACCCGCAAAACCTGCTGCTGGCCCAGGCTGGGGAAGAAGTCCTGCGTGATGAGTTGGATATTCGCCGACTCGAAGAAACGTTGCTTCATCTGTCGGCGCTGAAACTGGACCTGCACCTGATCGAACGGCCTACGCCGCTGGCCTTTCCCCTGCTGGTGGAACGGATGCGCGAGAGCCTGAGTTCGGAAAAACTCTCGGAGCGCATTGCGCGGATGGTCAAGGACCTGGAAAAAGTCGCGGATAACGGGAAGCGCTGATGGTTTGCTCGGTGACACTTGAGGGAGAAGAACTGTGGTTGCTGGCGGACAGGGCTGTCTTTTGGCCTGCACACCGGTGCCTGTTAATTGCCGATGCGCATTTCGGCAAAGCCTCAGCCTATCGCAGCCTGGGGCAGCCGGTACCGCAGGGAACCACCACCGAGAACCTGCGGCGCCTGGATCGACTGCTATCAACACTACCGTGCGTGCAAGTAATCTTTCTTGGCGATTTCCTGCACGGCCCCGGATCCCACGCCAGTGGCACGCTGGAGGCGCTGAGGGCATGGCGCGTGCGCCATGCGGGTATGAGCCTGACGTTGATTCGTGGCAATCACGACAAACGCGCCGGCGACCCGCCAGCCGACCTGGGAATGGAGGTGGTCCCCGAGCCGTTGCTGATGGGTCCGTTCGCCCTGCAACACGAACCGCACGCCCACCCCAGCCACCACGTGTTGGCTGGGCATGTGCATCCGGTGTATCGCTTGCGCGGCAAGGGCCGCCAGAGTCTGCGCCTGCCGTGCTTCCAGCTTGGCGCACGCGTCAGCCTGCTGCCGGCATTTGGCGCGTTCACCGGTGGCTTTGCAGTGGAACGGGCGAATGACCGCCGAACATTTGTTATCGGCGATCATGAGGTCTGGCCAGTCGGTTAGATCTCAGGCAACTGGCGCGGGTGGTGGCTCGTCCGGCAGTGTCGGTTCACCGGGTTCGCTGGGCTGCGGGTAATCCGGATCGGGTTGACCGGGGATGCCGCCCGCATAAGCAGGATCGGCCATCAGGGACCAGGCCAGAACGCCAATCTGGTTGGGTTCAAGCCGGGCAAGTTCGGCGCTGATTCGCGGATTGATCTTCATAAGGTACTCCTCAAGCGTGGCTCGGTACGTTTTGCACGTACCGAGGCAGTACACCCAATAGAGTCACTTCCCTCAGACTAATTCCCTAGACGTGTAAGACCTTTCGATCAAGCGCGTGGCAAGGTGACGCCGCGCTGGCCCTGGTACTTGCCGGCGCGGTCTTTGTAGGACACTTCACAGGCCTCGTCAGACTGCAGGAACAGCATCTGCGCCACGCCTTCGTTGGCGTAGATCTTCGCAGGCAGGGTGGTGGTGTTGGAGAACTCCAGGGTCACGTGGCCTTCCCACTCTGGCTCAAGTGGCGTCACGTTTACGATAATGCCGCAGCGAGCGTAGGTACTTTTACCCAGGCAAATGGTCAGCACGTCGCGGGGAATACGGAAGAACTCCACGGTGCGCGCCAGGGCGAAGGAGTTTGGCGGGATGATGCATACGTCGCTCTTGACGTCGACAAAGCTCTTTTCGTCGAAGTTCTTCGGATCGACGATCGCCGAATTGATATTGGTGAACACCTTGAACTCATCGGCGCAGCGCACATCGTAGCCGTAGCTGGACACACCGTACGAAATCACGCGCTCATCGCCTTCACCGCGAATCTGGCGCTCAACGAACGGTTCGATCATGCCGTGCTCTTGCGCCATGCGGCGAATCCACTTGTCCGATTTGATGCTCATGGCGGTGTCCTGAATAGCGAGGTGGAAAAATTCTGTGGGGCATCTTACCGGGGCCGGCGTTGGGGTTCAAAGGGCGCAGGGTTTTTGTTGATGAATGTGCGCCCTGCAATAAGCCGCAACCCGCGGGGCCGGCGCCCGGCGTACCGCATCAGGCGACTGTAAATACCACCGCCAGTCACGAAAATAGAGAAACCTTCGGAAATACCATTGGCACGTTCCGGAAAAAGGGTTAAGGTGGCGCCACTGTGCTGCTTGTGTCACTGAGAATCTCTACACGATATGTTGAATTTCGATCCAACCATCTCCAAGAATTTTTCCTGCTCTTTGCACTCAGTCTCGGCCAGGGCTTTTCCTGAGTCGCAGTTAACTTTGTCCAAGGAGATACACCATGTCTAATCGCCAAACTGGTACCGTTAAGTGGTTCAACGATGAAAAAGGCTTCGGCTTCATCACTCCACAATCCGGTGACGACCTGTTCGTTCACTTCAAAGCTATCCAATCCGACGGCTTCAAAAGCCTGAAAGAAGGCCAACAGGTTTCTTTCATCGCTACCCGCGGTCAGAAAGGCATGCAAGCTGAAGAAGTTCAAGTTATCTAACTTGTACTGACTTAGTCGAAAGAACCCCGCCCTTAAAAGCGGGGTTTTTTTATGCCTGGGATTTGGTACTGGTGCCAACCTGATGCCTGGCACAAAAAAATGTGGGAGGGGGCTTGCCCCGATTGCAGTGTGCCAGTCAATCCAAAGTTGACCGAACCATCGCCATCGGGGCAAGCCCCCTCCCACATTCAAGCATTCAAGCTGCGTCGTTACTGAAACAACGACTCACTCGACAAGCCATTCTTCTCCAGGATCTCACGCAGGCGTTTGAGCCCTTCCACCTGGATCTGCCGCACCCGCTCACGGGTCAGGCCGATCTCCAGGCCTACGTCCTCCAGGGTACTGCTCTCATGACCACGCAGGCCGAAGCGACGTATCACCACTTCACGCTGCTTGTCCGTGAGCTCAGAGAGCCACTGGTCAATGCTTTGGGAAAGATCATCGTCCTGCAACAGTTCGCAAGGATCTGTCGGACGATCATCCGTCAGGGTATCCAGCAGGGTTTTATCCGAATCCGGACCCAGCGAGACATCGACCGAAGACACGCGCTCGTTAAGTCCGAGCATACGCTTGACCTCCCCTACCGGCTTCTCCAGCAGGTTGGCGATTTCTTCGGGTGAAGGTTCATGATCGAGTTTTTGTGTGAGCTCACGCGCCGCCCGAAGGTAGACGTTGAGCTCCTTGACCACATGGATCGGCAACCGGATCGTTCGGGTCTGATTCATGATCGCCCGTTCGATGGTCTGACGAATCCACCAGGTGGCGTAGGTCGAAAAGCGGAAGCCCCGCTCAGGGTCGAACTTCTCCACGGCCCGGATCAAGCCCAGGTTGCCCTCCTCGATCAGGTCCAACAGGGACAGTCCACGATTGACGTAGCGTCGGGCGATTTTCACCACCAGACGCAGGTTGCTTTCAATCATGCGCTTGCGCCCAGCCGGATCACCCTTTTGCGACAAGCGCGCAAAATGGACTTCTTCTTCGGGAGTCAGCAAAGGGGAAAAGCCGATTTCATTGAGATACAGCTGGGTGGCGTCTAGCGCCCGCGTGTAGTCAATGTACTTGTGTTGCTTTAACGCAGCGGAGTTCTTGGATTTGGTGCGAACTGAAGGTACAGCAGGTCCCTCATTCGACATCGATTCCGTAGCGATGCCGGTCTCCATAAGGAGAACCTCATCGTCGATGTCAAACTCCGGCGCTTCTTTACTGAGAGCCATTGTTATAGTCCTTTGGTGAGTTCGACCTCAAGCTCAAGCGGCGCCTTTATCCTTGGCAACGCTGGAGCCTGTTCCTTCTACGTGAGGGAACAGGCTGTGCAACATATCAACGACGGGGTAGGAATTGCAGCGGATCTACAGGCTTCCCTTGACGGCGAATCTCAAAGTGCAGTTTCACCCGGTCCGTACCAGTTGATCCCATTTCGGCAATTGTCTGTCCGACTTTGACCTGCTGCCCCTCCCGAACCAACAGCCTGCGGTTGTGACCGTAGGCACTGACGTAGGTATCGCTGTGCTTGATGATGACCAGCTCGCCGTAGCCCCGTAAACCACTCCCGGCGTACACCACTGTCCCATCAGACGCAGCTAAAACAGGCTGTCCCAAATCCCCGGCGATATCAATGCCTTTATTCAAACTACCGTTTGAAGAGAATTTTCCAATTAACACTCCGTTTGAGGGCCATCCCCAACCGGTCGGCGCAGGCCCCGCAGGCGGCAACGGCGCGGGCGCCGGCTTGCTCGCAACCGTAGGCGCGGCGCTGCCTGCAGGCCGAGTGATGATCGTGGTTTTGCTCGAAGACGACGGCGAGGATCCGGAGCTTGTCACAACTGTCGTAGGCGTTGAACCGGTGCGTCCATCGAAACGAATGGTCTGACCCGGATGTATCGTGTAGGGCACAGGGATGTTGTTGCGGGCGGCAAGCGCCTTGTAATCCCAGCCGTAGCGAAAGGCGATCGAGAACATCGTGTCCCCCTTTCGTACTACATACTGACCAGTGGTAACCGTCGGTTTTTGCGGCACCGCGTTATTACGGTCTACCACGCGCGCGCCACCGGATGGCGCGCTCGAGCAGGCTGCCAATAAGGAACTAAAGACAAGGCCAAGCACCAGTCGCTGAAAGCTTGTTTTACTCATACGCTGCGCAAGACCTGTGAGACTCACCCGCCGCTCCCTTTATGGTGGCTGAACATGAACGCCTGTATCAGGCTGGAAATATGACGCAAGTATAACTGGGCATTGGCTTTTTACCGGCACACGACCGAAACGAAAAACGCATCATGTTTAAGGCCGCTGCCGATGATGTTGACTCAATAGACCCCGCCGTAAGACACATCCCCGCCAACAGAATTCACTGCTCGCGCACAAATGATCAGGCCAGCGGGCCATTGAGCAGCGGCACAAACCGTACCGCCCCGAGCACATGCCGGGAGAAGCCTTCGTCCTCACGGATAATGAGCATCAATTGTTGCACTTCGCCGGAACCCACCGGGATCACCAAGCGGCCGCCAGGAGCCAGCTGGTCGAGCAACGCCTGCGGCACATCCGTGGCCACCGCCGTGACGATAATGCCGTTGTAAGGCGCCAGCGCCGGCCAACCTTCCCAGCCATCGCCCCAGCGGAACACCACATTGCGCAGGTTCAGTTCCACCAGGCGCTCCTTGGCGCGATCCTGCAACACCTTGATCCGCTCCACCGAGAAGACGCGCTCCACCAACTGTGACAGCACGGCCGTCTGGTAGCCGGAGCCGGTGCCGATCTCCAGCACCTTGTCCAGCGGGCCCGCCGCCAGCAACAGTTCGCTCATGCGCGCGACCATGTACGGCTGGGAGATCGTCTGGTTATGGCCGATCGGCAGCGCCGTGTCTTCATAAGCACGATGGGCCAGGGCTTCATCGACAAACAGGTGCCGAGGCGTGCGCCGGATCACTTCGAGTACCTGGGCGTTGGACAAGCCCTCTTCGTACAGACGCTGGATCAAACGCTCACGAGTACGCTGGGAAGTCATCCCGATGCCACGACGCAGCAGGTCGTCTTGTTCACGAGCCATCAGCGCAGGCCCTCCAGCCAGCCATCGAGACTACTGAAGGCATCACTGAAGGTGCGATCGAGTTGCAACGGGGTAATCGAGACATAGCCTTGCATCACCGCATGAAAGTCCGTGCCGGGGCCGCCATCTTCGGCGTCGCCTGCGGCGGCGATCCAGTACCCCTCCTTGCCACGCGGGTCGACCACTTTCAACGGCGCCGCCGCGCGGGCGCGGTGACCCAGGCGCGTCAGCTGGATGCCGCGAATATGCTCGAGGGGCAGGTTGGGAATATTGACGTTGAGCACCGTACGCGGTGGCAAGTCCAGGGAGCCGTGGGCTTCCACCAGTTTGCGCGCGAAATAGGCCGCGGTCGGCAAATTGCTCAGTTGGCGCGAGGCCAACGAGAACGCGAACGAGGTACGCCCGAGGAAGCGGCCTTCAAGGGCCGCCGCCACGGTACCGGAATACAGCACGTCGTCGCCCAGGTTCGCACCGAGGTTGATGCCCGACACAACCAGGTCAGGCTCTTGTTCCAACAGGCTGTTGATGGCCAGGTGCACGCAGTCGGTGGGGGTACCGTTCACGCTGATAAAGCCATTGGCCAGGATCTGCGGGTGCAGCGGACGATCGAGCGTCAGCGAACTGCTGGCGCCACTCTTGTCCTGGTCCGGGGCGACCACCACGCACTCGGCATAATCCACCAGCGCAGCATGAAGCGCGGCAAGACCGGGTGCGGTGGCACCGTCATCGTTTGATATCAGAATACGCATGGGCTGTCCGTCTGCCCCACCGGCACCAGATCAACAAGCTCGCGCACCAAGACAGTGGCGAAGCATCCGGCCGGCAGGACGAATTCCAATTGCAGAATGTCAGGCCCGGGATAATGCCACGTCAACCCGCCAATGGGCAGTCGCAGAATGCGACGTTCCTGGCTCATGCCGGCATTCACCAGCCAATCGCGCAGCTCGGGTTCACTGGCGGCGACGGCCTGTTCCAGTTCATGGGTTGCGCCGGTCGTCGGTGAGTCGCCCTCGCCCCACTGTGGCCCTGTCGGGTGCAGGTCGAGGATCGCCAGGCGCGGGTCGCTGCATTCAGCCTCCCCCGCCGGGAAAAAACTGCGGCTGTCGGTAAAGGCCAGCAAATCACCCACCTGGGCGCGTTGCCAGGAGCCATCCGCGACACGGGCAGCCAACACTTTGTTGAACAGGAAACTGCGCGCAGTGGACAGCAGGCGCGAACGCACATTGCGCTGCTCCGGCAAGGCCTTGCGGACCGCCCACTCACGCGCGTCCACCACATTGCCCCCATTGTGGCCAAACCGTTGCGCACCGAAATAGTTGGGAATGCCGTGCTGGGCGATCAGTTGCAAGCGTGCGTCGATAGCCGCGTGATCACCTGCCAACTGCGTCAGGCGCAGGGTAAAGCCGTTGGCCGAATGCGCACCGCGTTGCAGCTTGCGTTTATGGCGAGCGGTTTTCAGGATCTTGAGGGTGTCGTTTTCCGCCGCGCTCATATCCGGATCGGCCTTGCCCGGCAACTGCACGCTGAACCATTGGCGGGTGAGCGCCTGGCGATCCTTGAGCCCGGCGTAGCTGACGGTACGCAACGGGACGCCAGCGGCCTTGGCGATACGCCGTGCAGCTTCTTCAGTATTGAGGCCGCGTTTCTCCACCCACAACCACAGGTGTTCGCCCTCGCCGGTCAATGGGATATCCAGCACTTCGTCGACCTGGAAATCTTCGGCCGTCGCCTTCAGTACCGCGCTGCCCAAGGCCTCGCCGTAGGCCCGTGGGCCCAGCAGTTGCAGGTCATTCATGCGCGCAGCAACAAGGCGACGGAGTGCACCGCAATGCCCTCTTCACGACCGGTAAACCCGAGCTTCTCGGTGGTGGTGGCTTTCACGTTCACTTGATCCAGTTCAATGTGCAGATCCGCAGCAATCAGTGCGCGCATCGCTTCAATATGGGGGGCCATTTTTGGCGCCTGGGCGACGATGGTGTTATCGACGTTGCCGACCTTCCAGCCCTTGGCATGGATCAGTCCGACCACATGGCGCAACAGGACACGGCTGTCCGCGCCCTTGAACGTCGGGTCGGTGTCCGGAAAATGCTTGCCGATATCACCCAGTGCAGCCGCGCCGAGCAAAGCATCGCTCAAGGCATGCAGCACGACATCGCCGTCGGAATGAGCCAGCAACCCATGGTGATGTGCGATGCGCACGCCGCCCAGGGTGATGAAATCGCCTTCAGCGAAACGGTGCACATCATAGCCGTGGCCAATACGCATAAAAAAACGCCCCGATTTAATTCAGGGCGTGATTCTACCTACTTTTGCCTCACATTAACCGAGCAAAGCACGACCATGATGTCGCAAATGATCTTCGATGAAGCTGGCGATAAAGAAGTAGCTGTGGTCATAGCCAGGCTGCAGGCGTAGTTCGAGCGGGTGGCTGGCCGCTTTCGCCGCCTGCCGCAAGGCCTCAGGCTTGAGCTGCACCTCGAGGAAGTCGTCGCGGTCGCCCTGGTCAACCAGCAGAGGCAGCTTTTCCGAGGCTTCGCTGATCAGTGCGCAGGCATCCCATTCCCGCCACTTGGAGCGCTCTTCGCCCAGGTAGCGGGAAAAGGCTTTCTGACCCCACGGGCAATCCATTGGGTTGTTGATCGGCGAAAACGCCGACACCGAGAGGTACCGCCCAGGGTTGCGCAAGGCGCACACCAGTGCACCGTGGCCACCCATGGAGTGACCGCTGATCCCGCGCTTGCCCGAAGCCGGGAAATGCGCTTCAACCAATGCGGGCAATTCCTGCACCACGTAGTCATGCATCCGATAGTGCTTGGCCCAGGGTTCCTGGGTGGCATTCAGATAGAAGCCGGCGCCCAGGCCGAAATCCCAGGCGTTGTCCGGATCACCCGGCACCCCAGGGCCACGAGGGCTGGTGTCGGGCGCAACGATGATCAGCCCCAGCTCGGCCGCCATGCGCTGGGCGCCGGCTTTCTGCATGAAGTTCTCATCGGTGCAGGTCAATCCGGACAGCCAATACAGCACCGGCAGCTTGCCGCCCTGCTCCGCCTGCGGCGGCAGGTAGACGGCGAAGGTCATGTCGCAACCGAGCACGTCGGAGTGATGCTTATAGCGTTTATGCCAGCCACCGAAGCTTTTCTGGCACGACAGGTTTTCCAGACTCATGGCCGACCTCAGAAGTGGATGACGGTACGAATACTCTTGCCTTCATGCATCAGGTCAAACGCTTTGTTGATGTCTTCCAGGCCCATGGTATGGGTGATGAACGTGTCCAGCGGGATCTCGCCGGTCTGCGCCATTTCCACGTAGCTTGGCAATTCCGTCCGGCCGCGCACGCCACCGAAGGCCGAACCGCGCCAGACGCGCCCGGTCACCAGTTGGAATGGACGCGTGGAAATTTCCTGGCCGGCGCCGGCCACGCCGATGATCACCGACTCGCCCCAGCCTTTGTGGCAGCACTCAAGGGCGGCACGCATCAGCTGTACGTTGCCGATGCACTCAAAGGAAAAGTCCACGCCACCGTCCGTCAAATCGACAATCACGTCCTGGATCGGGCGGTCGTAGTCTTTCGGGTTGATGCAGTCGGTGGCGCCCAATTGCTTGGCGATTTCGAATTTGGCGGGGTTGATGTCGATGGCAATGATACGACCGGCCTTGGCCTTTACCGCACCAATCACCGCTGACAGGCCAATACCGCCCAGGCCGAAAATGGCCACGGTGTCGCCCGGCTTGACCTTGGCGGTGTTGATCACCGCGCCAATGCCGGTGGTGACGCCGCAACCGAGCAGGCAAACTTTTTCCAGCGGTGCTTCTTTAGGAATCTTGGCCACGGAAATTTCCGGCAGCACGGTGTACTCCGAGAAGGTCGAGGTGCCCATGTAGTGGAAAATAGGCTGGCCCTTGTAGGAAAAACGCGTGGTGCCATCGGGCATCAGGCCCTTGCCCTGGGTCGAACGGATGGCCTGGCACAGGTTGGTCTTGCCCGAGAGGCAGAATTTGCATTTGCCGCATTCCGGGGTGTACAGCGGGATCACGTGATCGCCGACCGCGACCGAGGTCACGCCCTCGCCGATGGCTTCAACCACCGCGCCACCTTCGTGCCCCAGGATCGACGGGAAAATGCCTTCAGGGTCGGCCCCCGACAGGGTGTAGGCATCGGTATGGCAAACGCCGGACGCGACCACGCGCAACAGCACTTCGCCGGCCTTGGGCATGGCGACATCCACTTCAACGATCTCAAGGGGTTTCTTGGCTTCGAAGGCCACGGCGGCACGGGACTTGATCATCCGGGTTTCTCCTGGGAGTTAAAAACTTAGACGGTGAGTGTAAAACATGCTCCGCTGATTAATAATCCAAGCGAAAGCAAAACTTTATTGCTGTACAGGGACAATCACCATGCTGGAGAACCGCTGGGAAGGCATCGATGAGTTCGTCGCCGTCGCTGAATGCAGCCAATTCACTGCGGCAGCCGAGCGACTGGGGGTGTCCTCGTCCCATATCAGCCGGCAAGTGGCCCGCCTGGAAGAACGCCTGCAAACGCGGTTGCTGTACCGCAGCACGCGCAAGGTCACCCTGACCGAAGCCGGCCAGACCTTCCTGCAACATTGCCAGCGCTTGCAGGACGGTCGCGAAGAAGCCCTGCGCGCGGTCGGCGACCTGGGGAGTGAACCCAAGGGCATGCTGCGCATGACGTGCGCCGTGGCCTATGGCGAACGCTTTATCGTGCCGCTGGTGACACGGTTCATGGCGCTCTATCCGCAACTGCGGGTGGATATCGAGTTAAGCAATCGGCAACTGGACCTGGTGCACGAAGGCCTTGACCTGGCGATCCGCCTGGGACGCCTGCAAGACTCACGCATGGTCGCCAGCCGGCTGGCCCCGAGGCGTATGTACCTGTGTGCGTCGCCGTCTTACCTGGCGCGGTATGGTCGGCCACATAGCCTGTCGGAATTGAGTCGGCATAACTGCCTGATTGGCAGCTCGGATATCTGGCAACTGGCCCAGGATGGGCGGGAATTTTCCCAACGCGTGCAGGGCAACTGGCGCTGCAACAGTGGCCAGGCAGTGCTGGATGCGGCGCTGCAAGGGGCGGGGCTGTGCCAACTGCCGGATTATTACGTGCTGGAGCATCTGCACTGCGGCGCGCTGGTGTCGTTGCTGGAGGCGCATCAACCGCCGAATACGGCGGTGTGGGCGCTGTATCCACAGCAGCGGCATTTGTCGCCGAAGGTCAGGAAGCTGGTGGATTTCTTGAAGGAGGGGCTGGCCGAGCGGCCGGAGTACAGCGTAGAGGCTTAGCAAAACCCTGTAGGAGCGAGCTTGCTCGCGAAAATCCTGAGAGCGCCGCGTTAATCCAGGCATCCTGCGTTATCGTTGACGTTTTTCGCGAGCAAGCTCGCTCCTACAGTGAACGATTCACCCACCGCAACCGCAGCCACTCCAAGTCTTCCGGCCGGGTCACCTTGATATTGTCCGAGCGCCCTTCGATCAGGCGCGGCGCCTGGCCGGACCATTCCATGGCCGAGGCTTCGTCGGTGATCAGCGCATCGGCGACCAGGCTGTCAGCCAACGCACGGTGCAAGGCCCCCAGACGGAACATCTGTGGCGTATAGGCTTGCCAGATCAGGCTGCGGTCGACGGTTTCCACCACACGGCCATGCTTATCCACGCGCTTGAGGGTGTCGCGGGCTGGCACGGCGAGTAAGCCACCCACCGGATCGTCCGCGAGCTCGCCCAGCAGTTTGTCGAGATCATCACGGCTCAGGTTGGGCCGCGCGGCATCGTGCACCAGTACCCAATCGTCATCGCTGGCACCCAGGGCATTGAGGTGCAGCAGTGCATTGAGTACCGAACCCGAGCGCTCAGAGCCACCGTCCGCGCGATGAATACGCGGGTCGGCGGCACACGCCAGGTTGGGCCAATAAGGGTCATCAACAGCAAGACTGACCACCAGGCCCTTGAGCGATGGGTGGTCGAGGAAACAGCCAAGGCTGTGTTCGAGAATAGTGCGCCCGCCCAATTGCAGATATTGCTTGGGACGGTCCGCGGCCATACGGGCACCGACGCCCGCGGCAGGAATCACGGCCCAGAAGGCCGGCAAGCAGTTGTTCATTGGGCCAACTGGTAGAGGGTTTCGCCCTCCTTGACCATGCCCAATTCATGACGAGCCCGCTCTTCAACGGTCTCCGTGCCTTTTTTCAGCTCAAGCACTTCGGCATCGAGCACGCGATTACGCTCCAGCAGGCGTTCATTTTCGGCGTGCTGGTCGGCAATTTGCTGGGTCAGGTCTTTTACCTGCGCAAAGCTGCCATTACCCACCCATAGGCGGTACTGCAGGCCAGCCAGCAACAAGAGCAAGACGAGGAACAACCAATTGGGACTGCGCATCGAATATCGGGTATCCAGTGAAAAAAGACCGCCATGCAAAACTTTTGCAGCAACTGATAGCACGAAGCCTGGAAGAACCAGGCTTGTGCTTGATAGCCACCAGATTAGCGTTGAAATTCACACTGTCGTGATCTTTCCGACGCAACCCGAAGACTTTTTACCATTTACTGATCAGCCGCGAAACTCACCGCGACCGTTGTACTTGGCTTTACCTGCCAGTTGCTCTTCGATACGCAGCAATTGGTTGTACTTGGACACGCGGTCGGAACGGCACAGGGAACCGGTCTTGATCTGGCCCGCCGAGGTGCCCACGGCCAGGTCGGCAATGGTCGAGTCTTCGGTTTCGCCGGAGCGGTGGGAGATCACGGCGGTGTAGCCCGCAGCCTTGGCCATCTGGATGGCTTCCAGGGTTTCGGTCAGGGTGCCGATCTGGTTGAACTTGATCAGGATCGAGTTGGCGATCTTCTTGTCGATGCCTTCTTTCAGGATCTTGGTGTTGGTCACGAACAGGTCGTCGCCCACCAGCTGGATTTTCTCGCCGATCTTGTCGGTGAGGATTTTCCAGCCATCCCAGTCGGACTCGTCCAGGCCGTCTTCGATCGAGATGATCGGGTAGCGCTGGGTCAGGCCCTTCAGGTATTCAGCGAAACCTTCGGAGTTGAACACCTGGCCTTCGCCGGACAGGTTGTACTTGCCGTCTTCATAGAACTCACTGGCCGCGCAGTCCAGGGCCAGGGTCACGTCGGTGCCCAGCTTGTAGCCTGCGTTGGCCACGGCTTCGGAGATCACTTTGAGTGCATCTTCGTTGGACGCCAGGTTCGGTGCGAAACCACCTTCGTCACCCACCGCCGTGCTCAGGCCACGGGCCTTCAGTACAGCCTTGAGGTGATGGAAAATCTCGGTGCCCATGCGCAGGCCTTCGGAGAAGGTCTTGGCGCCAACCGGCTGCACCATGAATTCCTGGATATCAACGTTGTTATCCGCGTGCTCGCCGCCGTTGATGATGTTCATCATCGGCACCGGCATGGAGTACACGCCTGGAGTACCGTTGAGGTTGGCGATGTGGGCGTACAACGGCAGGTCCTGGTCCTGGGCGGCGGCCTTGGCAGCGGCCAGGGACACGGCGAGGATGGCGTTGGCGCCCAGGCTGCCTTTGTTTTCAGTGCCGTCGAGCTTGATCATCGCGTGGTCCAGGGCTTTCTGGTCCAGCGGGTCCTTGCCCAGCAACAGGTCACGGATCGGGCCGTTGATGTTGGCTACCGCTTTGAGTACACCTTTGCCCAGGTAACGGCTCTTGTCGCCATCACGCAGTTCCAGCGCTTCGCGCGAACCGGTGGAAGCACCGGACGGCGCGCAGGCGCTGCCGATGATGCCGTTATCGAGAAGCACGTCGGCTTCGACGGTGGGGTTGCCACGGGAGTCGAGAACTTCACGACCTTTGATGTCGACGATTTTTGCCATTGTTGTAAACACTCCAAAGTTGACGAAAACGCTCTATACCGCTCGATTTAACTTGTCGCGCACATTGCAATACTTGGAACAAACTTGCCAGTAATAGTGCCCTATCGGGCCTCATCGCGAGCAAGCTCGGCTCCTACACGGAGAAATGGCGCTTACGCGGTCTCTACCGTCGGAAAACTCTTGACCAGTTCGTCCAACTGCTTGAGTTGGGCCAGGAATGGCTCCAGCTTGTCCAGGCGCAGGGCGCAGGGGCCGTCGCACTTGGCGTTGTCCGGGTCCGGGTGGGCTTCCAGGAACAGCCCGGCCAGGGACTGGCTGATGCCCGCCTTGGCCAGGTCCAATACCTGGGCACGACGCCCACCCGCGGAATCGGCGCGGCCACCTGGCATTTGCAGCGCGTGGGTCACGTCGAAGAACACCGGGTATTCGAACTGTTTCATGATGCCGAAACCGAGCATGTCCACCACGAGGTTGTTGTAGCCGAAGCTCGAACCGCGCTCACAGAGAATCAACTGGTCGTTACCCGCTTCCACGCACTTGTTCAGGATGTGTTTCATCTCCTGAGGCGCGAGGAACTGGGCTTTCTTGATATTGATCACCGCGCCGGTCCTGGCCATGGCGACCACGAGGTCGGTCTGGCGCGACAGGAAGGCCGGCAACTGGATGATGTCACACACCTCGGCGACCACGGCAGCCTGTTCAGGCTCGTGGACGTCGGTGATGATCGGCACGCCGAAGGCTTGCTTGATGTCCTGGAAGATCCGCATGCCTTCTTCAAGGCCCGGGCCCCGATAGGAGGTCACGGACGAGCGGTTGGCCTTGTCGAAGCTGGCCTTGAACACGTAAGGGATACCCAGTTTCTGGGTCACCTTTACGTACTCTTCACAGACCTGCATCGCCATGTCGCGGCTTTCCAGCACGTTCATGCCGCCGAACAGCACCATGGGCTTGTCGTTGGCAATCTCGATATCGCCAACGCGAATGATCTTCTGGGCCATCAGGTTTACGCCTTCTTCTGATGTTGCGTCAGTGCTGCTTTGACGAAACCGCTGAACAACGGGTGACCGTCGCGCGGTGTCGAGGTGAACTCAGGGTGGAACTGGCAGGCCACGAACCACGGATGATCCGGCGCCTCGACCACTTCAACCAGCTTGCCATCACCCGAGCGACCGGAGATTTTCAGGCCGGCGGCTTTGATCTGCGGCAGCAGGTTGTTGTTCACTTCGTAGCGATGACGGTGACGCTCGACGATCACATCCTTGCCGTAGCAGTCGTGAACCAACGAACCCGCTTCCAGCAGGCAGTCCTGTGCGCCAAGGCGCATGGTGCCGC
Source organism: Pseudomonas sp. MPR-R2A5 (assembly GCF_058793055.1). Classification (NCBI taxonomy): domain Bacteria; kingdom Pseudomonadati; phylum Pseudomonadota; class Gammaproteobacteria; order Pseudomonadales; family Pseudomonadaceae; genus Pseudomonas; species Pseudomonas sp. MPR-R2A5. Next base: position 94,257 of record NZ_JBXAFK010000010.1, on the reverse strand, counting down.
CCAGGTCGGAGGTTTCGGTACGGGTTTCAACGGCGCCGGTGGCGTCTTCCCACTCGGTGATCAGACCCACGACCGGGTGGCCGCTGGAGTGATCGAACTCAGTGGAGTTGGCGTCCTTCCAGCCCAGCACGTTACGGGCGAACTCGATAACGGCCACCTGCATGCCCAGGCAGATCCCCAGGTACGGCACCTTGTTCTCACGGGCGTACTGCACGGCGGTGATCTTGCCTTCCACGCCACGCAGGCCGAAACCACCGGGAACGAGGATCGCATCAACGCCTTCGAGCAGCGCGGTGCCTTGGTTCTCGATGTCTTCAGAATCGATATAGCGCAGGTTGACCTTGGTACGGTTGCTGATGCCGGCGTGGCTCATCGCCTCGATCAGCGACTTGTAAGCGTCCAGCAGCTCCATGTACTTGCCGACCATGGCGATGGTGACTTCGTGCTCAGGGTTGAGCTTGGCGTCGACCACGGCTTCCCACTCGGACAGGTCAGCACCGCTGCATTGCAGGCCGAAACGTTCGACCACAAAATCGTCCAGGCCCTGGGAATGCAGGATGCCTGGGATCTTGTAGATGGTGTCGGCGTCTTCCAGGGCAATCACCGCACGTTCTTCAACGTTGGTGAACTGCGCGATCTTGCGACGCGAGGAGATATCGATCGGGTGATCGGAGCGGCACACAAGCACGTCCGGCTGCAAGCCGATGGAACGCAGTTCCTTGACCGAGTGCTGGGTTGGCTTGGTTTTGGTCTCGCCCGCGGTGGCGATGTACGGCACCAGGGTCAGGTGCATCAGCATCGCGCGCTTGGCGCCGACCTCGAAACGCAACTGGCGGATGGCTTCGAGGAACGGTTGGGATTCGATGTCACCCACGGTGCCACCGATCTCGACCATCGCCACGTCGGCATCGCCCGCACCCTTGATGATACGGCGCTTGATTTCGTCGGTGATGTGCGGGATCACCTGAATGGTTGCACCCAGGTAGTCACCACGACGCTCCTTGCGCAGCACGTGTTCGTAGACACGGCCGGTGGTGAAGTTGTTGTTCTGGGTCATGGTCGTGCGGATGAACCGCTCGTAGTGGCCCAGGTCCAGGTCGGTCTCGGCGCCGTCGTGGGTGACGAACACTTCACCGTGCTGGAACGGGCTCATGGTGCCCGGGTCAACGTTGATGTATGGGTCCAGCTTGAGCATGGTGACCTTAAGTCCCCGCGCCTCCAGGATGGCCGCCAATGAAGCGGAGGCAATGCCTTTCCCCAATGAAGAAACAACACCGCCCGTGACGAATATGTAGCGCGTCATGAAAAACCCTAGAAGTCTGCGTTAAAGCGGTCCGAGCCGCCGGGGAAAGCGAAGGAAGGCCGAAGCCCCCGATCACCTGCATTAATCACAGTGCACCTTTCAAAAAAACCGCCGCGTGGTGACAGACCAGCAATGAAACACCGGTACGTTGATCGCTACACATTTTTTGGAATCGCCCAGCAAAGACTGCTTGGTAATCGGCAACTGCTGCGATTCAGGCGAATCCACAGAAGTTGTATCAAGAAGGGAGCGTAGTCTACCGGAAAGGCTCTATCAGCTCAAACCTTGATCGCAGGTCTGTGGCATCCAGTGCAATTGCCAGCTATCACTCGGTACTGGCCAGAGCCCCGCGAGGCTGGGCACACCCAGCAATTGCTCGCCCTGGTACAGCAGCGGCAATCTGCCACGGACAAAGCCTGGCAGCCCGCTTTCGTTAAGCAGACGCTTCAAGTCACGCCGGCCACGCCCCGGCACCTCAAGCATTTCACCGCCGTGGCGATAACGGACCTCCAGAGGACCGTCGGGCGCCTTGCCGATAAATTCCAGCCGCCCATTGCCGGGTAACACCAGCGGGTTTTGCGGCAGCGACCAGCTCACCGATGCGTCGGAAAAATCCGACCAAGTGGAGGGCAGCCACCAAATGCGCTCGCCGCAACGGTGTAATTCACCGTCGGCCAGGCGCCAAAGGGGCTGAGCGTCGGCCTTGGCATCTCGCAGAGAGAACCAACTTGCCCAGTGGTCGCTGTCTGGCAAGCGCGTCAGCGGTGTCAGCCAGTGGCGCAGGGCATTGCGCTGGCGGGCATCGGAAAGTTCGCGCAGTGGGCCGAGGTCCAATGACGGCAAAACCAGCCAAGGAAACGCTGAAGGCTGATCGGCGGCTCGCAGGTCCATGCAGGCCAACTCGCCCAGCAACGCCTGGGCTTCACTGAGGTGTTCGGCCGTGCGGGCCAGATTGGAGACGGCTTGAGGCCAACGTTCGGTCAGCGTTGGGATCACGCGGTGACGCAGGTAATTACGGGAGAAGCGTGGGTCGGCGTTGGAAGGATCGTCAATCCACTTGAGCTGATGATCACTGGCATAGGCTTCCAACTCGGCGCGCGAGACATCCAGCAATGGCCGCGCCAGATAACCACCTGCCAACGGGCGATGCGCAGGCATTGCGGCAAGCCCTCGCACCCCCGCGCCGCGCAGCAGGCGAAACAGCAGCGTTTCGGCTTGATCATCGCGATGTTGGCCGGTGAGTACCACCTCCCCCACCCCAGTCACCTTGGTAAACGCCTGGTAACGCGCCTCACGGGCGGCACGCTCAAGGCTGGCGCCGGACTGCACCTGCACGCGCATGACCCGCAAGGGTACGCCCAGGCTGTCGCACACCGACTGGCAATGAATTGGCCAGGCGTCGGCGACAGCCTGCAGGCCATGGTGGACATGGATAGCGTTGAGGAGCGGCAATGTTTCGGATTTTGCCAGGGTGGCCAAAAGGTGCAGCAGGACAGTGGAATCAAGGCCACCGGAGAATGCGATATGCCAGGCCGGAGCGTTGCGCCAGGGCGCCAGGGTTTGCAAGAGTCTGGCGGGCAGAGCCGGTTTCATAACAGGTTACCGCCTCTGATCTGGAATACGTTCGCCAAGCATACACAAAGCAAATGTGGGAGAGGGCTTGCCCCCCGATAGCGGTGAGTCAGTCACTGGCTACATTGACTGACACTCTGCAATCGGGGGCAAGCCCCCTCCCACATGTTGGTATTGCGGCGGTCTTAGAGACCGTAGCTCATCAAACGCTCGTAACGACGGGCCAGCAGCGCTTCGTTATCCAGCTTCTTGAGCATCGCCAGTTGCGAGCCCAGCTCGGCGCGGATGGTCGCGGCAGCGGCAACTGGGTCACGGTGAGCACCGCCCAATGGCTCGGCGATCACTTTGTCGACAATCCCCAGGCCCTTGAGGCGATCAGCGGTAATGCCCATCGCTTCAGCGGCGTCCGGCGCTTTCTCGGCGGTTTTCCAGAGGATCGACGCGCAACCTTCTGGCGAGATCACCGCGTAGGTGGAATATTGCAGCATGTTCAGCTGATCGCAGACACCAATGGCCAGCGCACCGCCGGAACCGCCTTCACCAATCACAGTGGCAATGATCGGGGTTTTCAGGCGGGCCATGACCCGCAGGTTCCAGGCGATCGCTTCACTCTGGTTGCGCTCTTCAGCGTCAATACCTGGGTAGGCACCCGGGGTGTCGATGAAGGTCAGGATCGGCATCTTGAAGCGCTCAGCCATCTCCATCAGGCGGCAGGCCTTGCGGTAGCCCTCTGGACGCGGCATACCGAAGTTGCGACGCACTTTCTCGCGCACTTCACGGCCTTTCTGGTGACCGATCACCATCACCGGCTGGCCGTCCAGGCGGGCGATACCGCCCACGATGGCCGCGTCGTCGGAGAAATGGCGGTCGCCATGCAGCTCGTCGAATTCGGTAAAGATGTGCTGAATGTAGTCCAGGGTGTAGGGACGGCGCGGGTGGCGGGCCAGGCGCGCGATCTGCCAGCTGGTCAGCTTGCCGAAGATGTCTTCGGTGAGCGTGCTGCTCTTGTCTTGCAGGCGAGCGATCTCATCGCCGATATTCAGCGAATTGTCATTGCCGACCAGGCGCAGTTCTTCGATCTTGGCTTGCAGGTCAGCGATCGGCTGTTCGAAATCAAGAAAATTCGGGTTCATAAGCGTCCGTCTTGGGTCGACGGCCAAGGGGTGCCTGGCCAGCCGGTTATCTATTCGCGCCCTACCTTAAGGGAGAGGCGCGTCTAGGTCGAGATTAAATGTTTCGTCAATCAGGCTCATTGCCAGCAACTGGCTATCTACCGAGCCATCAACGGTATTGGAGGAAGACGTTGTCTCGCCCAAACTGGTCACGCAAAGCTTGAATCAAGCCATCAGCGGGATCAATTCGCCAGGTCTCGCCGAACTGCAACATCGCCTTCGCGTCGTTACCGGTGTACTCCATGGTCACCGGGCACGCGCCACGGTGACGTTTTAGCAGGTCACCCAACCAGCGTAGCTGATCGCCCTTGAGAGCCTCGGTTTTCACCTTCAGGCGCAGGCTTTCGGCCAGGTTGGTGCGCGCATCCTCCATGCTCATCACCCGCTTGATCCGCAGGCGCAGGCCACCGGAGAAGTCGTCGTTGCTGACCTCCCCTTCCACCACCACCATGGCGTCGGTCTGCAACAGCGACTGGGCGGAGTGGAAGGCATCGGCAAACAGCGACGCTTCAATCCGGCCCGAGCGGTCGTCGAGGGTGATAAAGCCCATCTTGTCGCCCTTTTTATTTTTCATCACGCGCAGCGCGATGATCATGCCGGCGACGGTCTGGGTGTCGCGCGCCGGTTTCAGGTCGATGATGCGCTGACGGGCGAAACGACGGATTTCACCTTCGTATTCGTCAATCGGGTGACCGGTCAAGTACAGGCCCAGGGTGTCTTTTTCACCCTTGAGGCGCTCCTTGAGGGTCAGCTCCTTGGCCTTGCGATGGTTGGCATAGACATCCGCGTCTTCTTCGACGAACAGCCCGCCAAACAGGTCGGCGTGGCCGCTGTCGTGGGTACGGGCGGTCTGCTCGGCGGCCTTGATCGCTTCTTCCATGGCGGTCAACAGCACCGCGCGGTTACGGTCGATATTGGCCTGGTAGGCCTTCGGCTCATCATGGAAGTACGGCCCAAGACGGTCGAGTGCGCCGCTGCGGATCAAGCCATCGAGGGTACGTTTATTGATGCGCTTGAGGTCGACCCGGGCACAGAAGTCGAACAGGTCCTTGAACGGGCCGTCTTGGCGCGCTTCGGTAATGGCTTCCACCGGGCCTTCGCCGACGCCCTTGATCGCGCCCAGGCCATAGATGATACGGCCCTCGTCGTTGACCGTGAACTTGAACTCCGAGGCGTTCACGTCCGGCGCGTCGAGACGCAGCTTCATGGTGCGCACTTCCTCGATCAAGGTCACGACCTTGTCGGTGTTGTGCATATCCGCCGAGAGTACCGCCGCCATGAAGGGCGCCGGGTAGTGGGCTTTCAGCCAGGCGGTCTGGTATGAGACCAGGCCGTAGGCGGCGGAGTGGGATTTGTTAAAACCGTAACCGGCGAATTTTTCCACCAGGTCGAAGATGTTACCGGCCAGGTCCGCGTCGATATTGTTGGTGGCGCAACCTTCAATGAAACCACCGCGCTGCTTGGCCATTTCCTCGGGTTTTTTCTTACCCATGGCGCGACGCAGCATGTCCGCACCACCCAGGGTGTAGCCGGCCATCACCTGGGCGATCTGCATCACCTGTTCCTGATACAGGATGATGCCGTACGTCGGCGCCAATACCGGCTTGAGGCCTTCGTACTGGTAGTCGGAGTGCGGGTAGGCCAGTTCGGCGCGACCGTGCTTACGGTTGATGAAGTCGTCCACCATGCCCGATTGCAGCGGGCCCGGACGGAACAGGGCGACCAGTGCGATCAAGTCTTCCAGGCAGTCGGGCTTGAGCTTTTTGATCAGCTCCTTCATGCCACGGGATTCCAGCTGGAATACCGCCGTGGTTTCGGCTTTTTGCAGCAGTGAATAGGTCGGTTTGTCGTCCAGCGGGATAAACGCGATATCCAGCGGTTCTTCACCGACCTTGGCACGGTCACGGTTGATGGTCTTGAGCGCCCAGTCGATGATCGTCAGGGTTCGCAGGCCGAGGAAGTCGAACTTCACCAGGCCGGCAGCCTCGACGTCGTCCTTGTCGAACTGGGTGACCAGGCCGCCGCCTTCTTCATCGCAATAGATCGGCGAAAAGTCGGTCAGCTTGGTCGGTGCGATCACCACACCACCGGCGTGCTTACCGACGTTACGGACGACGCCTTCGAGCTTGCGCGCCATTTCCCAGATTTCGGCAGCCTCTTCATCGACCTTGATGAAGTCGCGCAGGATTTCTTCCTGTTCGTAGGCTTTTTCCAGGGTCATGCCGACTTCGAACGGGATCATCTTGGACAGGCGATCCGCCAGGCCGTAGGACTTGCCCTGTACCCGCGCAACGTCGCGGATTACCGCCTTGGCGGCCATCGAACCGAAGGTGATGATCTGGCTGACCGCGTTGCGGCCGTATTTTTCGGCCACGTACTCGATCACACGGTCGCGACCGTCCATGCAGAAGTCGACGTCGAAGTCGGGCATGGAGACCCGTTCCGGGTTGAGGAACCGCTCGAACAGCAGGTCATACTCCAACGGATCGAGGTCGGTGATCTTCTGCACATAGGCCACCAGCGAGCCGGCACCTGACCCCCGGCCCGGACCTACCGGCACGCCGTTGTTCTTGGCCCACTGGATAAAGTCCATCACGATCAGGAAGTAACCGGGGAACCCCATCTGGATGATGATATCCAGCTCGAAATTCAGGCGGTCGACGTAGACCTGGCGCTTGGCTTCGTAATCTTCGGTGGTGTCCTTGGGCAACAGGACCGAGAGCCGCTCCTCAAGCCCATCGAACGAGACTTTGCGGAAGTATTCGTCGATGGTCATGCCATCGGGAATCGGGAAGTTGGGCAGGAAGTGCTTGCCCAGCTTCACCTCGATATTGCAGCGCTTGGCAATCTCGACGGAGTTTTCCAGGGCCTCGGGCAGGTCGCTGAACAGCTCGGCCATTTCCTCGGCGCTCTTGAGGTACTGCTCTTCGCTGTAGTTCTTCGAGCGACGCGGGTCATCCAGGGCCCGGCCTTCACCGATGCACACACGGGTTTCGTGGGCTTCGAAATCTTCCTTCTTGATAAAGCGCACATCGTTGGTCGCCACCAACGGTGCCCCCAGCTTGTCGGCCAGCGCCACGGCGGCGTGCAGATGCTCTTCATCGTTGGGACGGTTGGTACGCTGGACTTCCAGGTAGAAACGGTCGGGGAAGACAGCCATCCACTCGCGGGCCAGCACTTCAGCTTCCTGCGGGTTGCCGCCAAGCAGCGCGATACCGATTTCGCCCTCTTTGGCCGCCGAGAGCATGATCAAGCCCTCGCTGGCTTCGGCCACCCACTCACGCTCGATGATGATCGAGCCGTTGCGCTGACCGTCGATAAAGCCGCGGGAGATCAATTCGGTGAGGTTGCGATAACCCACGCCATTCATCGCCAACAGGCTGATGCGGCTCAGGGGGTTATCCGGGTCTTTGTTGGACAGCCACAGGTCGGCGCCGCAGATCGGCTTGATACCAGCGCCCATGGCGTTCTTGTAGAACTTGACCAGGGAGCACATGTTGTTCTGATCGGTAACCGCCACCGCGGGCATATTCATGCCCACCAGGGTTTTGACCAGTGGTTTGATCCGTACCAGGCCGTCGACCAGGGAGTATTCAGTGTGCAGGCGCAGGTGAACGAATGAAGCCGGCATAGTGATCCTGTCCAGAAACTTAGAAACAACAAGGCCCGGGATTGTACCGGGCCTGGGCAAAAACATCAGCCTCGCGACTAAACCTCGCTGGGGCTCTCGCGCAGCTCGTAGGCCTGGCGCACCGGGGCGAACGAGCGCCGGTGGATCGGGGTGGGACCGAGGCGAGCCAGGGCTTCCAGATGAACGGGGGTCGGGTAGCCTTTATGACCGCCGATGCCATAACCGGGGTAGATCAATTCGAACGCGGCCATTTCACGGTCGCGGCTGACCTTGGCCAGGATCGAAGCTGCGGCAATCGCCGGCACCTTGCTATCCCCCTTGACCACCGCTTCGGCCGGCATCGCCAGTTTCGGGCAGCGGTTGCCGTCGATCATCGCCAGTTTGGGCGTGATATGCAGGCCCTCGACAGCGCGCTGCATGGCCAGCATGGTGGCGTGGAGGATATTCAGTTCGTCGATCTCTTCGACTTCGGCCCGGGCAATATGCCAGCTCAAGGCTTTTTCACAGATCTCGTCGTAGAGTTTTTCACGGCGCGCTTCGGTGAGCTTTTTCGAATCGTTGAGACCCAGGATCGGGCGACTCGGATCAAGGATCACCGCCGCGGTGACCACCGCGCCACACAGCGGGCCACGCCCGACTTCATCAACGCCAGCCACCAGCGCATGGGCTTCGGCAACCAGACTGAAATCCAGGCCCATTTGCGTGCTCATAAGGCTTCCTGTTGTTGGCCAATCAAGGTCAGCACGGCATCAGCCGCCTGGTTCGAAGCATCACGGCGCAGGGTGCGGTGGATGTCATCGAAACCACGGGTCTGCTCTTCGCCGCCGTCGATCAAGGGTAGTAGCGTTTGTGCCAACGCCTCGGGCGTTGCATCGTCCTGCAACAACTCCGGCACCAACAGGCGCTGGGCCAGGAGGTTGGGCAAGGAGATATAGGGGCTCTTGACCATGCGCTTGAGAATCCAATAGGTCAGCGGCGCCAGGCGATAGGCCACGACCATCGGACGCTTGTAGAGCAAGGCTTCCAGGGTCGCGGTGCCCGAGGCAATCAGCACCGCGTCACACGCCGCAAGGGCCAGGTGCGACTGGCCGTCAAGCAGCGTCAGCGGCAGGTTGCGCCCCTCCAGCAGTGTTTCGATCTGCGCACGACGTTGCGGGCTGGCACACGGCAATACGAAGCGTATGCCAGGCTTCAGCGCCTGAAGGCGCTCGGCCGCATCGAAAAACACACTGGCCAGGCGACCGACTTCGCCACCGCGACTGCCGGGCATCAATGCAACGAGCGGACCGTCGGCCAAGCCCAGTTCGGCACGCGCTGCGGCGCGATCTGCCTGCAGGGGGATGGTATCGGCCAACGTGTGGCCAACAAACCGTACCGGCACGCCCTTCTCTTCGTAGAACCTGGCTTCGAACGGTAGCAAGGTCAACATCAGGTCGCAGCCTTCACGGATCTTCAGTACACGTTTCTGCCGCCACGCCCACACCGACGGACTGACGTAATGCACGGTCTTGATCCCGGCCTGACGCAGCTTGAGTTCAATATTGAGGGTGAAGTCCGGTGCATCGATACCGATAAAGACGTCGGGCTTTTCTTCGATCAGCGTCTGAATCAACAGCTTGCGTCGAGCCAGCAGCTCGCGCAGACGGCCCAGCACTTCCACCAGCCCCATGACCGACAGGCGCTCCATGGGGAAGTATGACGTGAGCCCTTCGGCCTGCATCAGCGGGCCTCCCACACCGATGAACTCCACCGCTGGATGCTGGGCCTTCAACGCCCGCATAAGGCCCGCACCCAGGATGTCGCCGGAAGCTTCTCCGGCGACCAACGCAATACGCAGATTGGCCATGATCAGCGGGTAATGCCGCGAGTAGACGCCTGGATCGAGTCACGGAACACCGCGACTTCCGGGAATAACGCAGCCGGCTCGGTCAGTTCATTCAAGGCCTGTTCGACCGTCAACCCCTGGCGGTAAACCACCTTGTAGGCGCGGCGCAGGGCGTGGATCGCCTCCTCGCTGAAACCACGACGGCGCATGCCTTCGAAGTTCATGCTGCGGGCTTCGGCCGGGTTGCCGAAGACCGTGACGAATGCCGGGACGTCCTTGCCGATGGCAGTGCCCATGCCGGAAAAGCTGTGGGCGCCGATATGGCAGTACTGATGCACCAGGGTGAAGCCGGACAGGATCGCCCAGTCATCAACATGCACATGGCCCGCCAACGCAGTGTTGTTGACCAGGATGCAGTGGTTGCCGATAACGCTGTCATGGCCGATGTGGGCATAGGCCATGACCAGGTTGTGATCACCCAGCGTGGTTTCGGCACGATCCTGCACGGTGCCACGGTGAATGGTCACGCCTTCACGGATGATGTTGTGATCACCGATTACCAGGCGCGTCTCTTCACCTTTGTACTTCATGTCCGGGGTGTCTTCGCCTACCGAGGAGAACTGGTAGATGCGATTGTGTTTGCCAATGCGGGTCGGACCTTTGAGGATCACGTGCGGCCCGATGACAGTCCCCTCGCCGATTTCCACACCTGCGCCGATGATCGACCAGGGGCCGACCTCAACGTCGGCGGCCAGAACGGCCGACGGATCGATGATTGCGCGAGGGTCAATCAAACTCATAGTTTGCGTTCCGCACAGATGATCTCTGCGGAGCACACCGGCTTGCCATCCACCGAGGCCTGGCATTCGAACTTCCAGATCTGGCGCTTGCAGCTGATGAACTTGGCTTCCAGGATCAGCTGGTCACCCGGGGTGACGGGGTTGCGGAAACGCAACTTGTCGGAGCCCACGAAATAGTAAAGCGTGCCGTCGGCAGGCTTGAGGTCGAGCATTTTAAAACCAAGGATACCGGCAGCCTGGGCCATTGCTTCGATGATCAACACGCCGGGCATGATCGGATGCGCGGGAAAGTGACCATTGAAGAATGGTTCGTTGATGCTGACATTCTTGTAGGCACGAATGCGCTTTTCCTCAATGTTCAGGTCCACTACACGGTCCACCAGCAGGAACGGGTAACGGTGAGGCAGGTATTCGCGAATCTCGTTGATGTCCATCATTTCGGGGGGAAGCCTGTAATAAAGATTGGGGGCGAGCGAACTAAACGCACGCCCCGCTAGCAAATCAAGGAGGCAGTCTAGCGGCTGTGCACACTTGATATGGAAATGGTATCAGCCTTCTGATGAAGCATTACCGCCAGGGGTCACGTCCCCAACACGCTTTTCCAGCTGCTTGAGGCGTCGAGCCATGTCGTCGAGCTGCCTCAAACGTGCTGCACTCTTGCGCCATTCAGCCGCAGGCTGCATGGCAGTACCGGAAGAATAGGCACCGGGCTCGGTAATCGAGTGGGTGACCATGGTCATGCCGGTGATGAAGACGTTGTCGCAAATATCGATATGCCCTACCAGCCCTACACCGCCAGCGAGCATGCAATGCTTGCCGATCTTGGTGCTGCCGGAAATCCCCACGCAGGCTGCCATGGCGGTGTGATCGCCAATCTGCACGTTGTGGGCAATCTGGATCTGGTTGTCGAGCTTCACGCCGTTACCGATCACGGTATCGGCCAGGGCCCCGCGATCGACAGCCGTGTTGACGCCGATTTCCACGTCATCGCCAATCAATACACCGCCAACCTGGGCAATCTTGTGCCAGACACCTTTGGCGTTGGCAAAACCAAAACCTTCGCCACCGATCACGGCGCCCGACTGGATCACTACGCGCTGCCCGATACGCACATCGTGGTACAGGGTAACGCGCGGAGCCAACCAGCCATCGGCGCCGATTTCGCAGCGTGCACCGATAAAGCAGTGTGCGCCGACCGTCACACCGGCAGCGATGCGTGCACCACTCTCGATCACTGCAAACGCGCCAATACTGGCGGCAGGGTCGACTTGGGCATCATCGGCGATCACCGCCGACGGATGGATACCGCCAGCGGCCTTGGGCTTCGGATCAAACAGATGCGATGCTTTCGCGTACGACAGGTATGGGTCGGCTACTACCAGCGCATCCCCGGCATAACCCTCGGCGTCAGCGGCCTTCAGCAACACGGCTGCGGCCTGGCAGTCGACCAGGTATTTACGGTATTGGGGATTTGCGAGGAAGCTCAACTGAGCTGGGCCAGCCTCCTGCAAGGTGGCTAGCCCAGTGATTTCTTTCTCCGGGGAGCCACGCAAGGTAGCTCCCAGGAACTCGGCCAACTCGCCGAGCTTGATAGTCGCGGTCATGGCTTACTTCAGCTGATTCATGCGCTCGATCACCTGGCGGGTGATGTCGTATTGAGGCTTGACGTCAATCACGGCGCCACGCTCGAACACCAAGTCAAAGGCACCTTTCTTGATGACTTCTTCCACGGCGCTGTCGAGCTTGGGCTTGAGCTGCTTGAGCATTTCGCGGTCGGCAACAGCCTTGGCTTCGTTCAGCTCCTTGGACTGGAACTGGTAGTCACGAGCCTTTTGCTTGAATTCAAGCTCCAGACGCTCGCGCTCGCCTTGCTGCATTTTGTCACCGCCGGCTACCAGACGATCCTGGATGCCCTTGGCGCTGCTTTCCAGCGTTTTCAGCTTGGTCAGTTGCGGACCGAATTTTTTCTCTGCATCCACTGCGTACTTCTTGGCCGCATCGGATTCCAGGAGGGCCATCTGATAGTTCAGGACGGCAATTTTCATTTCGGCGAAGGCCGGGGTGGCTACCAGCACAGTTGCCAGCAGAACCAATTGAGTCAACTTACGCACGATGTACTCCTACAGAATCCGTTGTCGTTATCTTGGGTCAGACGCTTAGAACGTCTGGCCGAGGGAGAATTGGAAAATCTGGGTTTCAGCGTTATCCGGTTTCTTGATCGGCATGGCCAGAGCAAAGCTCAACGGACCAAGCGCAGTCACCCATGTCACGCCGACACCCACGGAGCTCGCCATGTTACTCAGGCTCACATCGTTACATTGGGTGTTGGACTTCACGCCCGTTGGGTTGGTGACCTGCTCGCACTTGGAATCGAACACGTTACCCACATCCCAGAAAACCGAAGTACGCAGGGACCGCTGATCTTTGACGAACGGCAGAGGGAAGAGAATTTCCGCACCACCCTGGATCAACACGTTACCACCGAATGGCAGCGCACTAGTATCGGTGTCCGCCACGGTTCCGGTGTTACCGGTCACTCCAGCGCCACGGCTCGGGGTACCACGCGGGCCCAGTGTGCTGTCCTTGAAGCCACGCACCGAGTTGAAACCACCGGCATAGTAGTTCTCATAGAACGGCAGGCCGTTGGTCGAACCGTAGCCGTCGCCATACCCCAATTCAGTGTGCAGGCGCATGGTGTAGTTATCGCTCAGCGGCTGGAACAACTGGCCACGGTAGTCGAGCTTGAAGAACGAGAGGTCGCTGCCCGGCGTGGTGGTTTCCAGGGTCAGGCTCTGGGAGTGACCTCGGGTTGCCAGTACGCCTTTGTTCAGGGTCGACTCGGACCAGCCGGCAGAGGCCTTGAAGTTCAGGAACTTATCGCCTTCACGACGGGTAAAGTCAAAGATCTCATCCACGGTGTACACACCGGTCTTGATCTCATCCTGCTGCGCGGTAAGGCCGAAGGTCAGGCGCGAGGTCTCGCTGATCGGGTAGCCGATGTTGACACCCGCACCCAGGCTGTCGATCGCATAGCTTGCTACGTTAACGTCGAGGTCTTTGTAGTCGGTGGTGCGATAGAAGGCGTTGTAGCCCAGGCTCACACCGTCAGCTGTCCAGTAGGGGTCGACATAACCGAAGTTATAGCGGCTCTGGTATTCGCTTCGGGTCAGGCCAATGGAAACCTTGTTACCGGTACCGAGGAAGTTGTTCTGGGTGATCGAACCGCCCAGGATCAGACCGGCACTCTGAGCAAAACCGACACTGGCGGTAATCGAGCCCGATGCTTGTTCCTCTACGGCGTAGTTCACGTCAACCTGGTCGTCTACACCCGGTACGGCCGGGGTTTCAACGTTCACTTCCTTGAAGAAGCCCAGGCGCTCAAGACGGGTCTTGGACTGGTCGATCAGGTAAGTCGACGCCCAGCCACCTTCCATCTGGCGCATTTCACGACGCAGCACTTCGTCCGCTGACTTGGTATTGCCACGGAAGTTGATGCGGTTCACATAGGCACGCTTGCCCGGGTCGACCACGAAGGTGATATCCACGGTGTGGTCATCATCGTGCGGGGTCGGTACACCGTTGACGTTGGCGAAGGTATAGCCTTCGTTACCCAGGCGACGGGTGATCAGCTCGGAGGTGGTGGTCATCAGCTTGCGCGAGAACACCTGGTCCTTCTGCACCAGCAACAGCGCCTTGACCTGGTCTTCAGGCACTTTCAAGTCGCCGCTGAGCTTGACGTCACGAACCTTGTACTTCTCGCCTTCGTTGACGTTGACTGTGATGTAGACGTGCTTCTTGTCCGGGGTGATGGACACCTGGGTCGAAGCGATATCCATGTTGATATAGCCGCGGTCCAGGTAGTAGGAGCGCAGGCGTTCCAGGTCACCGGAGAGTTTTTCACGAGCGTACTTGTCGTCGTTCTTGAAGAACGACAACCAGTTGGTGGTCTTGAGTTCGAACAGGTCGATCAGGTCTTCATCAGCGAACTTGGTGTTACCCACCACGTTTATGTGCTGAATGGCCGCCACGGTGCCTTCGTTGATGTTGACCTTCAGGCCCACACGGTTACGAGGCTGCGGGATCACTTCGGTTTCAACGGTTGCGGAGTAGCGACCCTGGGCAACGTACTGGCGTTGCAGCTCGTTACGCACACCTTCAAGCGTCGCGCGCTGGAAGATCTCGCCCTCGGCCAGGCCGGATTGCTTGAGGCCCTTCATCAGGTCTTCAGTGGAGATCGCCTTGTTGCCTTCGATCTCGATACTGGCGACGGAGGGTCGCTCGACGACGGTGATGACCAGGACGTTGCCTTCGCGACCCAGTTGGATGTCTTGAAAGAACCCGGTTTTGAACAGCGCACGAGTGGATTCCACCAGGCGACGGTCATCAGCCTGTTCCCCGACGTTCAACGGCAAGGCACCAAAGACGCTACCCGCGGAAACCCGCTGGAGGCCGTTGACGCGAATATCGGAGATGGTGAAGGACTCGGCGTGAACTTCGGCGATCATCAATACGGTGAGAACCGCAGTTAGCAGCAGACGTTTCATGAAGTCCTTTCTTATTCCAACTGGCAATAAACAAACTGCCGCAAAATGCGGCAGATTCGCAATTCAGCGAAGCGTTACAGACGTCCCAGATCGTTGACCAAGGCTAACAACATCACCCCGACCACCAAACTGATACCAATCTGTATCCCCCAACCCTGCACCCGATCCGACAAGGGGCGACCACGCGCCCACTCGACCAGATAAAACAACAGATGCCCCCCATCCAATACCGGAATGGGCAGCAAATTCAGAACCCCAAGACTAATACTCAGATAAGCCAGGAAATTCAGGAAATCCGCGACACCCGACTGGGCAGAAGCGCCCGCCACTTTAGCAATGGTTATCGGCCCACTCAAGTTTTTTACCGAGAGCTCGCCGAACAACATTTTCTTGAGGGACTCGAGGGTCAGCACACTCATGGTCCAAGTACGTTTTGCACCCTCGCCAATCGCGGCCACTGGCCCGAAACTGACCTCGCGCACCATCGATGGCGGCCAGTCCGGACTTTTCACGCCGGCACCGAGGTAACCCCCGGCCGCCTTGGCTTCGCCCCGCACCGCCAGGGTGACAGGGACGTCGATTTGAGCACCATCGCGCTCAATTTTCAGCACAATTTTGGTATCAGGGCGTACACGTACCAGGTCGACCACTTGCTGCCATTCGCCCAGCGCCTGACCATCAAGGGCCAACAGGCGATCACCGGTTTTCAGACCTGCGGCCTGGGCGGGACCTTTCGGGTCCAGCTCGGCCAGGACCGGCGGCAAGGCCGGGCGCCAGGGTCGAATCCCCAGGGACTTGATCGGATCCGGCTCGTCGGCCCCCTTGAGCCAATGGTCCAGGGCCAGCTCACGCGGGGACTCGGCAGTGGAATCCTGCTCGCGTACCACCACCTTGACGGTGCCGCTCTCACCCAAGCGACGCACCAGCTGCAAATTGACCGCCCCCCAACCAGTGGTCGGCTCGCCATCAATGGAAACTATTTCCTGCCCGGCGACCAATCCAGCCTTGGCGGCGATGCTGTCCGACTCAACCGCACCGATGACCGGGCGAATCTGCTCGCTACCGAGCATGGCCAGGACCCAGAAGAACACCATGGCCAGCAGGAAATTGGCGATCGGGCCAGCAGCGACAATCGCAATACGCTGACGAACCGTCTTGCGATTGAAGGATTGATCGAGCTGATCCGCCGGCACTTCGCCTTCGCGCTCATCGAGCATCTTGACGTAGCCACCCAGGGGGATCGCCGCAATCACGAATTCGGTGCCACGGCGGTCGTGCCAGCGCAGCAGCGGCATGCCGAAACCAACGGAAAAGCGCAGTACCTTGACGCCGCAACGACGCGCCACCCAGAAGTGGCCGAATTCGTGGAAGGTAACCAGCACACCCAGAGCAACCAGGGTGCCGACAATCATGTAAAGCGCACTCATCTAATTTCTCCGCATTCCAATCCAGTGCCTGAAGGCTAAAACGCGCCCAAAGACTAACGCGCGTAGCGGTTCAACCATTGTTCGGCCAGGGTCCGGGCCTTGGTATCCGCCTCGAACACTGCCCCCAAATCATTCACTGCCACCACGGGTTCAAGACTTAGAACATCCTCGATGATACTCGCGATCTGCGGAAAGCGGATGCGCCGTTCGAGAAACGCCGCCACCGCAACTTCATTGGCCGCATTGAGCATTGCCGGTGCGCTGTTACCCGCCTCGGCCGCCAGCCGCGCCAAACGCAGGCAGGGAAAGCGCTGCTCGTCCGGCGCCTCGAAGTCCAGGCGGGCAATAGCGAACAGGTCCAGAGGCGCGACACCCGAGTCGATACGCTCCGGCCAAGCCAGGGCGTTGGCGATCGGCGTACGCATATCGGGGTTGCCCAACTGCGCCAATACCGAACCGTCCACGTAGTCGACCAGGGAATGAATCACACTTTGCGGGTGAATCACCACCTCGACCTGCTCAGGCCGCGCGTCGAACAGCCAGCATGCCTCGATCAACTCCAGGCCTTTGTTCATCATGCTCGCCGAGTCGACGGAAATTTTGCGCCCCATGGACCAGTTCGGATGGGCGCAAGCCTGGTCCGGAGAGACATGCTCCAGCTCAGTCAACGGCGTCTGCCGGAAAGGACCACCCGAGGCCGTCAGCAAGATCCGACGCACGCCGACCTGGCTCAAGCCGCGAGCAAAGTCGCCCGGCATGCATTGGAAGATCGCGTTGTGCTCACTGTCGAGGGGCAGCAGCACCGCCCCGCTCTTACGCACCGCTTGCATAAACAATGCGCCGGACATCACCAGCGCTTCTTTATTAGCCAGCAGGATCTTCTTGCCGGCGTCGACAGCCGCCAGGGTCGGGCGCAAGCCAGCAGCGCCGACGATAGCAGCGACAACGGTATCCACCTCGGCATCGGCCGAGACCTGGCACAAACCTTCCTCCCCCACCAGCACCTGGGTAGCCAAACCCGCGGCGCGCAGATCATCCTGCAAACCCCGCGCAGCCGTAGCCTCGGGTACGACGGCAAAGCGCGGCGCATGGCGCACGCACAGGGCCAGCAACTCACTCAAGCGGCTGAAGCCGGTCAGCGCGAAGACTTGATAGCGCTCCGGGTGACGAGCAATCACGTCCAGGGCGCTCAACCCTACCGAACCGGTCGCGCCCAGCACGGTGACCTGTTGCAGGCAGCTCACGAGGCGCTCATCCACAACAGCACGGCAAAGATCGGGATCGCGGCCGTGAGGCTGTCGATGCGATCCAGCACGCCACCATGACCCGGCAGCAGGTTACTGCTGTCCTTGATCCCGGCCTGGCGCTTGAACATGCTTTCAGTGAGGTCACCCACCACCGAGATGAATACGACAATGGCCGTACCCAGCAGGGCCAGGAAGACTTCCTTCATCGACCATTCGCGCACGACACCAACAACAAGCGTGATCACCAGTGTCAACGCCAGGCCGCCATACACGCCTTCCCAGCTTTTGCCCGGGCTGACGGCGGGTGCCAGCTTGCGCTTGCCAAAGGCCCGGCCGGAAAAGTAGGCGCCAATATCAGCCCCCCAGACCAGCACCATTACCGCGAGGATCAGCTCATTACCAATCGGGTAGCGCTTGATCTCCACCAGCCCTTGCCAGGCCGGCAGCAGGATCAGCAAGCCAATCACCAATTTGCAGGCGACACTGGACCACTGGGCACTGGTGCGCGGATAGGTCAGCACCAGGAACGTCGCCAGCGCCCACCACAACACCGCCGCCCCCAATACCCAGGGCGCGATGTCCGGCAGGATGTACATCAGGAACAGCAACAGCGCTACCACCGCCGCATAGACCAGGCGTGGCAACTGCGTACTGAACCCTGCCAGGCGCGCCCATTCCCAGGCCCCGAGGATTACAACCAGGCCAATAAACAGCGCAAAGCCGGAACCGTCGAGCAGGAAAAATCCACACAAGGCAATCGGCAGCAGGATCAGTGCTGTGATGATTCGTTGTTTAAGCATTTAAACCCGGGCTCCAGCTTCGATCTGCTCGCTCGTTTTACCGAAGCGACGCTGACGGGAAGCGAAATCGGCCAGCGCTTTACGCATGGCATCGTGTTTGAAGTCCGGCCAGAACAGGTCGGAGAAGTACAACTCGGTGTAGGCCAATTGCCACAATAGAAAGTTACTGATGCGGTGCTCACCACCGGTGCGGATACACAGGTCCGGCAACGGCAGGTCGCCGGTCACCAGACAGGTTTGCAACAGTTCGGGCGTGATGTCGTCCGGGCGCAGATGGCCGGCCTGCACTTCGCGAGCCAGCCGCTGCGCAGCCTGGGCGATATCCCACTGGCCGCCATAGTTGGCGGCGATCTGCAGTACAAAACGGTCGCTGCCAGCTGTGATCGCCTCGGCTTCGCGCATGGCGGACTGCAAGTCCGGATGGAATCGCGAACGATCACCGATGATGCGCAGGCTGATTTTATTGTCGTTGAGACGCTTGGCCTCACGACGCAAGGCCTTGAAGAACAGGTCCATCAGGGCACTGACTTCCTCGGCAGGCCGCTGCCAGTTTTCACTGGAGAAGGCGAACAGGGTCAACACTTCGACCTTGGCCTCGGCACACACCTCAATCACCGCCCGCACCGCATCGACACCCGCTTTATGCCCGGCGACACCAGGCAGAAAGCGTTTCTTCGCCCAGCGATTATTCCCATCCATGATGATCGCGACATGGCGCGGCACCACAGAGGGCACAGTCTGCTTGGTCTTTTCCATGAAGGCGTCCTGACCCCTTATACGGCCATCAGGTCCTTTTCTTTTTCTTCGGTAGCCTTGGTAATCTGGGCCTCGGCTTCTTTAGTCAGCTTGTCGATATCGGCAATAGCGCGACGTTCTTCGTCTTCGCTGATTTCCTTGTCCTTGACCAGCTTCTTCAGGTCACCCAACGCATCACGACGGATGTTGCGCACGGCAACACGCGCGTCTTCAGCAGCACTGCGCGCCTGCTTGGTGAAGCCCTTGCGGGTTTCTTCGGTCAATGCCGGCATGGAGATCAGCAACAACTCGCCCAGGTTGGTCGGGTTGAGGTTCAGGCCGGCACTTTGGATGGCTTTGTCGACAGCAGCGAGCATGTTGCGCTCGAAAGCCACGACTTGCAGGGTGCGCGAATCTTTTACGGTTACGTTGGCCACACCGCTCAGGGGGGTGTCGGCGCCGTAATACGGCACCATCACACTACCCAGGATGCTCGGGTGCGCCTTGCCGGTACGAATCTGGCCGAATGCGTGGCTCAGAGACTCCAGGGATTTCTGCATACGCGCTTGGGCGTCTTTCTTGATGTCATTGATCATTGTTGGCCTTCCTCGATCAGAGTCCCTTCCGCGCCGCCGTGTACGATATTCAGCAGGGCGCCGGGCTTGTTCATGTTAAATACGCGCAGCGGCATCTTGTGGTCGCGGCACAGGCAAATAGCCGTCAGGTCCATCACGCCCAGCTTGCGATCCAGCACTTCATCGTAGGTCAGATGATCGAACTTCTCGGCATGCGGGTCTTTGAATGGGTCTGCGGTGTATACGCCATCCACCTTGGTGGCCTTGAGCACTACGTCAGCATCGATTTCGATGGCGCGCAAGCAAGCAGCCGAATCCGTGGTAAAGAATGGATTGCCAGTACCGGCGGCGAAGATCACCACTTCCTTGGAGTTCAAGTGACGCATGGCTTTGCGGCGATCATAGTGATCGGTCACACCAACCATGGAAATAGCCGACATCACGATTGCCGAGATATTGGCACGCTCCAGGGCGTCGCGCATGGCCAGGGCGTTCATCACAGTGGCCAGCATGCCCATGTGGTCACCCGTGACCCGATCCATACCGGCCGCACTCAGTGCCGCGCCGCGGAACAGGTTACCACCCCCGATCACCAGGCCGACCTGGACACCGATGCCGACCAGTTGGCCGACTTCCAGCGCCATGCGATCGAGCACCTTGGGATCGATCCCGAACTCTTCCGAGCCCATCAGGGCCTCGCCGCTAAGCTTGAGTAGAATGCGTTTATAGCGAGCCTGATAACCACTGCCCTGCTGAGCCATTGCGAATCTCTCCTGCGGCGTATTTTTAAAAATTCTTGGCGAGCCGTTTACGGCTTGCGTTCACTCTAGCTGGACGCTATCACAGCGCCATCGGATCACGGCTTTGTAAGCCAGTTCCGAGGGGAAGCCAAATAAAATTAGCCTTCCCATTTGAAAAGAGGCTGCGCGCGTGAGCGGGCAGCCTCTTTCGGGCGACAGTTGGAACCTGTCTTATTGCTTGGCGGCAGCCAGCTGGGCAGCAACTTCTTCAGCGAAGTTGTCGACCGGCTTCTCGATGCCTTCGCCTACTTTGAAGTAAGTGAAGGAAACGATTTCAGCACCGGCTTTCTTGGCCAGCTCGCCAACCTTGATTTCAGGGTTCTTGACGAACGCCTGCTCAACCAGGCTTGCTTCAGCCAGGAACTTGCTGATACGGCCTTTGATCATGTTTTCAACGATGTTCTCTGGCTTGCCAGCGATTTTGTCAGCGTTGAGGCTCAGGAACACAGCTTTTTCGCGCTCGATTGCGTCAGCAGACACTTCCGATGGCAGCAGGAACTCAGGATTGCTGGCCGCTACGTGCATAGCGATGTCTTTGGCCAGCTCAACAGTGCCGCCCTTCAGAACAACAGCTACACCGATCTTGTTGCCGTGCAGGTAACCACCAACAACATCACCTTCAACGCGAACCAGGCGACGAATGTTGACGTTTTCGCCAACCTTGCCGACCAGTACCAGACGGTCTGCTTCTTGAGCTTCGATCAGCGGAGCGGCGTCAGTCAGTTTGTCGGCGAACGCTTTCTCAACGCTGGCAGCAACAAATGCCTTGAAGTCGTCCTGCAGGGCCAGGAAGTCAGTCTGCGAGTTCACTTCCAGCAGGACTGCGGATTTACCGTCTTCCTTCAGGGCGATAGCGCCTTCAGCAGCAACGTTGCCTGCTTTCTTGGCAGCCTTGATGGCGCCGGAAGCACGCATGTCATCAATGGCTTTTTCGATGTCGCCGCCGGCCTTGGTCAAGGCCTTTTTGCAATCCATCATGCCTTCGCCGGTACGCTCACGCAGTTCTTTGACCAACGCTGCAGTAATCTCTGCCATTTCAAAATCCTCTTGGATAGGTTTTCAACCATTCCACCCGATCAAACGGGCGATCAATTCTTCCCGAATCTCCCTTGTAGGCCGCTGCACGTTACAGATGATGTAGCTGCGCTGCCGACAAATGGTTTTCGAGGTGGCAAAAAGGGGGCCAAGCCCCCTTTTTGCTTACTGAGTCAACGCCAGGGCGTCAATTACTCAGCTGCGGCTACCGGAGCTTCTTCAACGAACTGCTCGGTGCCACCAGCAACGTGGTTGCGACCACGGATAACAGCGTCAGCCATCGAACCCATGTACAGCTGGATAGCGCGGATGGCGTCATCGTTGCCTGGGATGATGTAGTCAACGCCTTCCGGGCTGCTGTTGGTATCGACTACGCCGATAACAGGGATGCCCAGCTTGTTGGCTTCGGTGATCGCGATGCGCTCGTGATCAACGTCGATAACGAACAGTGCGTCAGGCAGACCGCCCATGTCCTTGATACCACCCAGGGAACGATCGAGCTTTTCCAGGTCGCGAGTGCGCATCAGCGCCTCTTTCTTGGTCAGCTTGGCGAAAGTACCGTCTTCGGCTTGCACTTCAAGGTCACGCAGACGCTTGATGGAAGCACGGATGGTTTTGAAGTTGGTCAGCATGCCGCCCAACCAGCGGTGATCGACGTACGGCGAACCGCAACGTGCTGCTTCTTCAGCAACGATCTTGCCAGCGGAACGCTTGGTGCCAACGAACAGAATCTTGTTTTTGCCCTGGGCCAGGCGCTCTACGAAAGTCAGCGCTTCGTTGAACATTGGCAGGGTTTTTTCAAGGTTGATGATGTGGATCTTGTTACGCGCGCCGAAAATGTACTTACCCATTTTCGGGTTCCAGTAACGGGTCTGGTGACCGAAGTGCACACCGGCCTTCAGCATATCGCGCATGTTGACTTGGGACATGATAGTTCCTTAATAAGTCGGGTTTGGCCTCCACGTATCCCAATGACCAACCAGCGGCATCAAGGCCTCCGGCACCCAGGTCATCGTGTCGACACGTGTGTGGATTTAAGCTTTGCGGGGTATCCCCGGAAAGCGGCGCATTTTATACCACAGCAAGGGCGAAAACGAAACCCGCAATCACATTTGCCAACGACGTCTTTTGCGCAAGCCTTTGAATAGAGCCAATATAGCCCCACCTTATAGAGAGAACCGATCACCAGACGCTCATGATTTGCCACCCGCGTCTGGTAGAATCGCGTTTTTTGGGCTTGTGCGAATTCTGTAACCTTTTGTCGCACGCCCGCAAACCGTATTGATTTCAGCGCGTCGCGCTAGAGAGAGCCTGTATGACCGTCACTTTGAAAACCGCCGAAGACATCGCAGGCATGCGCGTTGCCGGCAAACTGGCTGCCGACGTGCTGGAAATGATCGCCGAACACGTCAAGCCAGGCGTCACTACTGAAGCGCTGGACCGTATCTGCCACGACTATATCGTCAACGTGCAAAAGGCCATCCCTGCGCCGCTGAACTACAAGGGCTTCCCCAAGTCGATCTGCACCTCGATCAACCACGTGGTATGCCACGGGATTCCCGGCGATAAGCCGTTGAAAGACGGGGACACCCTGAACATCGACGTCACCGTGATCAAGGATGGCTACCACGGCGACACCAGCCGCATGTTCCACGTCGGCACCGTACCGGTCTGGGCTGAGCGCCTGTCCCAGGTCACCCAGGAATGCATGTACAAGGCCATCGAGATCGTCAAGCCTGGCTGCCGCCTGGGCGACATCGGTGAAGTGATCCAGAAGCACGCGGAAAAGAACGGTTTCTCGGTCGTCCGCGAATTCTGCGGCCACGGTATCGGCAAGGTGTTCCACGAAGAACCGCAGATCCTGCACTACGGCCGCGCCGGCACCGGCATGGAACTCAAGGCAGGCATGACCTTCACCATCGAGCCGATGATCAACCAGGGCAAGGCCGACACCAAGGTTCTGGGCGACGGCTGGACCGCCATCACCAAGGACCGCAAGCTCTCGGCCCAGTGGGAACACACCCTGCTGGTCACCGACACCGGCTACGAAATCTTCACCCTGCGTGCGGACGACACGATCCCACGCATTTCGGGTGCGGCTTCGGCGTAACGGCTGCCCAGGTTTTCCCCCACTGTGTTCTGACTGACTGATAGATAGAAAGGAAAGCCGATCAATGCCCCAGGTGGATCCCGAACTCTTCGACCGTGGCCAGTTCCAGGCCGAACTGGCGCTGAAGGCGAGCCCTATCGCCGCCTTCAAGAAGGCTATCCGCCAGGCCCGCGAGGTGCTCGACGCGCGCTTTCGCAGCGGCCGGGACATTCGCCGGCTGATCGAGGACCGCGCCTGGTTCATCGATAACATCCTGCAAAAGGCCTGGGAACAGTTCACCTGGAGCGAAGACGCCGATATCGCCCTGGTCGCGGTCGGCGGCTATGGCCGTGGTGAACTGCACCCCTACTCCGACATCGATTTGCTGATCCTGCTGGACAGTGCCGATCATGAGATCTTTCGCGATTCCATCGAGCGTTTTCTGACGCTGTTGTGGGATATCGGCCTTGAGGTCGGCCAGAGCGTGCGCTCGGTCGACGAATGCGCCGAAGAAGCCCGTGCCGACCTGACCGTCATCACCAACCTGATGGAAAGCCGCACCATCGCCGGCCCCGAGCGCCTGCGCCAGCGCATGCTCGAAGTCACGAGCACCGCACACATGTGGCCCAGCAAGGATTTCTTCCTGGCCAAGCGTGCCGAGCAGAAAGCCCGGCACCACAAGTACAACGACACCGAATACAACCTGGAACCCAACGTCAAAGGCTCGCCGGGCGGGCTGCGGGACATCCAGACCATCCTGTGGGTCGCCCGCCGCCAGTACGGCACCCTGAACCTGCGCGCCCTGGCCGGCGAGGGTTTTCTGGTGGAGAGCGAAAACGCCCTGCTGGCCTCGTCCCAGGAATTCCTGTGGAAAGTTCGCTACGCCCTGCACATGCTCGCCGGGCGCTCCGAAGACCGCCTGCTGTTCGACCACCAGCGGTCCATCGCCACCCTGCTCGGTTTTGAAGGCGAAGACGCGAAGACCAGCATCGAAAGCTTCATGCAGCAGTACTACCGGGTGGTCATGAGCATTGCCCAGCTCAGCGACCTGATCATCCAGCACTTCGAAGAAGTGATCCTGGCCCCGGAAGACGAAGCACCGCCGCAGCCGATCAACGCGCGTTTCCAGCTGCACGACGGCTATATCGAGGCGCGTAGCGACAACGTGTTCCGCCGTACCCCGTTCGCCATGCTGGAAATCTTCGTGCTGATGGCCCAGCAGCCGGAAATCAAAGGCGTGCGTGCCGATACGATCCGCCTGTTGCGGGAAAACCGTCACCTGATCGACGATGATTTTCGCAATGACATCCGCAACACCAGCCTGTTTATCGAACTGTTCAAATGCAAGATCGGCATCCACCGCAACCTGCGGCGGATGAACCGCTACGGGATCCTCGGGCGTTACCTGCCGGAGTTCGGCTTTATCGTCGGGCAGATGCAGCACGACCTCTTCCACATCTACACGGTGGACGCCCACACCCTGAACCTGATCAAGCACCTGCGTAAGTTGCAGTACACCCAGGTCTCAGAAAAATTCCCGCTGGCCAGCAAGCTCATGGCCAAGCTGCCCAAGCCCGAGCTGATCTACCTGGCCGGCCTGTATCACGACATTGGCAAAGGCCGGCATGGCGATCACTCGGAAATCGGTGCGGTTGACGCCGAGGCCTTCTGCCAGCGCCATCAGTTGCCGTTGTGGGACAGCCGCCTGATTGTCTGGCTGGTGCAGAACCACCTGATAATGTCGACCACCGCCCAGCGCAAGGACTTATCCGACCCGCAGGTGATCCACGATTTCGCACAGATCGTCGGCGATGAAACCCGCCTCGACTACCTGTACGTACTGACCGTCTCCGATATCAACGCCACCAACCCGACGCTGTGGAACTCCTGGCGCGCCAGCCTGTTGCGCCAACTCTACACCGAGACCAAGCGCGCCCTGCGTCGCGGCCTGGAAAACCCGGTGGACCGCGAAGAACAGATCCGCCGTACCCAAAGCGCGGCCTTGGATATCCTGGTGCGCGGCGGCAACGACCCGGACGACGTCGAACAGCTCTGGTCGCAACTGGGTGATGATTATTTCCTGCGCCACACTGCCGGCGATGTGGCCTGGCACAGCGACGCCATCCTCCAGCAACCCGCCGATGGCGGCCCGCTGGTCTTGATCAAAGAAACCACCCAGCGCGAATTCGAGGGCGGCACGCAGATCTTCATCTACGCGCCCGACCAGCACGACTTCTTCGCCGTGACCGTGGCCGCCATGGACCAGCTCAACCTGAACATCCATGACGCCCGTGTGATCACCTCCAGCAGCCAGTTCACCCTCGACACCTACATCGTGCTCGACACCGAAGGCGAGTCGATTGGCGACAACCCGGCGCGGGTCAAAAAGATTCGCGAAGGGCTCACCGAAGCGCTGCGCAACCCGGATGACTACCCGACCATCATCCAGCGCCGGGTACCTCGCCAGCTCAAGCATTTTGCCTTCGCCCCCCAGGTGACCATCTCCAACGATGCACAGCGCCCGGTGACCGTGCTGGAGCTCAGCGCGCCGGACCGTCCGGGCCTGTTGGCACGGATCGGCGGCATCTTTTTGGAGTTCGACCTGTCGTTGCAGAATGCCAAGATTGCGACCCTGGGCGAGCGCGTGGAAGACGTGTTCTTCATCACCGACGCCGATAACCAGCCGCTGTCCGACCCGGAGCTGTGCCGTCGCCTGCAGGACGCGATCGTCCAGCAGCTGAGCGTGACCCAGGAACCCGGTGTCGAACTGACACGACTGACCATTTAAAGCGCCGCCCCCAGTTTTTAACGCCTTGCACGAGATCCACCGATGAACAACGCCCTGAACCAGCTGCAGCCCTACCCGTTCGAGAAACTGCGCGCCCTGCTCGGCAGCGTCACGCCCAACCCAGGCAAACGCCCGATCGCGCTGTCCATCGGCGAACCGAAGCATAAATCCCCGGAATTCGTAGCCAAGGCGCTGGCAGATAACCTCGACCAGATGGCGGTCTACCCAACCACCCTGGGCCTCCCGGCATTGCGCGAGGCCATCGGTGCCTGGTGCGAACGTCGCTTCAATGTACCCAAGGGCTGGCTCGACCCGGCGCGCAATATCCTGCCGGTCAACGGCACCCGCGAAGCACTGTTCGCCTTCACCCAGACCGTGGTCAACCGCGGCGACGATGCCCTGGTGGTCAGCCCCAACCCGTTCTATCAGATCTACGAAGGCGCCGCCTTCCTGGCCGGGGCCAAGCCGCACTACCTGCCATGCCTGGATGCGAACGGTTTCAACCCGGATTTCGACGCCGTGTCGCCGGACATCTGGAAACGCTGCCAGATCCTGTTCCTGTGCTCCCCCGGCAACCCGACCGGCGCGCTGATCCCGGTTGAAACCCTGAAAAAACTGATCGCGCTGGCCGACGAGTATGACTTCGTCATTGCCGCCGACGAATGCTACAGCGAGCTCTACTTCGACGAACAAACCCCGCCGCCAGGCCTGCTCAGCGCCTGCGTGGAACTGGGCCGCGAGGACTTCAAGCGTTGCGTGGTGTTCCACAGCCTGTCCAAACGCTCCAACCTGCCAGGCCTGCGCTCCGGCTTTGTCGCCGGCGACGCCGATATCCTCAAGGCATTCCTGCTTTACCGCACCTACCACGGCTGTGCAATGCCGGTGCAGACCCAATTGGCCAGCATTGCCGCCTGGCACGACGAAGCCCACGTAAAGGCCAACCGTGACCTGTACCGCGAGAAATTCGACGCGGTGCTGGCAATCCTCAAGCCGGTACTGGACGTGCAAAGCCCGGACGGTGGTTTCTACCTGTGGCCGAACGTGGAAGGCGACGATGCTGCATTCTGCCGCGACCTGTTCGTGGAAGAACACGTCACCGTGGTGCCGGGCTCGTACCTGTCACGCGAAGTGGATGGCTTCAACCCCGGCGCCGGCCGTGTGCGCCTGGCGCTGGTTGCGCCATTGGCCGAGTGCGTGGAAGCGGCCGAGCGGATTCGGGATTTCATTCAGCGTCGCCGGTAAGCCCCTCACGGGTCATTTCACTTGACCCAGGTTTGCCTCACTCATATCCAGATCCGCCAATACCTCCCTCAAGACGTCATCACCAATCTGGTGATGACGGCTCAAGCTGTACAACTCCAAGCGCTGCGCACGCAGCGCCTTGAGCCGAAGCTTGCGCTCAAGCAGATCCATCTGCTGAGCGAGCGCCTGGGCCTCGGCCGAATCGTTGAACACCTCCAATTGATGACGGTATTCCGACATCAACCGCGCCTTGAGCTCAGTGGCGAGCGCGGCCTGGGCGGCATCCTGGGTTTCGGTTTCAGAGGGTTCATCTGCCTCCAGGGCATGGATGGCCGCGACGGCGGTTTTTTTCCAGGCCTCACGCACTTCGTTGTGGCGCTTTTCATCCGGGCTCTTTTCGATGCCGCGCAGCAACAACGGCAAGGCGATGCAGGCGGCGATCAGCGAGAGCAGGATCACCCCGGCGGCGATGAAAATCAGCAGGTCACGCTCCGGGAAGTCATGCCCCGGCGCCAACAGCAAAGGCACCGACATCACACCGGCCAAGGTCACCGCCCCGCGCACACCGCCGATGGTCAACAGCCAACAGGAACGGGCAGTAGGCACCAACGTCAGCTCGCTTTTCCCCCGTAGCCGCCGCAACAGGCCCGACAGCCGCCATATGCTCTGTACCCAGATAAATCGCAACACCAGCAGCACCAGGAAAATCGCGATCACGTCCAGGCAGCGGTACAACAACGTCGGCCAGAGCGTGGCTTCATGGCTTACCACGGCCTTGATGATGTCTGGCAGTTGCAGGCCGAGCAGCAGGAAGATCAGGCCATTGAAGGCAAACTCCAGCAACGACCACACACTGCGGTTGAGCAAGCGCGTGCTGGTCTGGCGCGGCAGCAGATCAAGCCAGCTTTGCATCATGCCCGCCGCCACCGCCGACAAAATCCCCGAAGCCCCCAAGCGTTCGGCCAGCACATACGCGGCAAACGGTAGCAGCAGCATGAAAACCACGTGGGTGGCCGGATCATCCCAACCGCGGGCGATCATCCAGGCGCGCAATCGGCCAACCAGCCAGCTCAACGCCACCCCGACCGCCAGCCCACCCATGGCCACCAGGACAAAGGTGAGGCTGGCATCCGCCAGTGAAAACACGCCGGTCAACGCTGCCGCCAGGGCGAACTTGAAGGTCACCAGGCCCGACGCATCATTCATCAGCGCCTCGCCCTGGAGCATATGCATCAGGGGTGTAGGTAAACGGTTCTGGGAAATGGCCGACACCGCCACGGCGTCCGTCGGCGACAACACCGCCGCCAGGGCGAAGGCCACCGGCAACGGAATCGCAGGCAACAACCAGTGAATGAAGTAGCCAGCACCGACCACGGTGAACAGCACCAGCCCCACCGCCAACGTCAGGATCGGGCCGCGCAGGCGCCACAACTCACGCTTGGGCATGCGCCAGCCATCCGAGAACAACAACGGTGGCAGGAACAGAAACAGGAACAACTCCGGGTCCAGCGCCACATGCAGCCCCAGCGTGGGCCAGGCCAGCAAGGCACCCGCCGCAATCTGCACCAGGGGTAACGGCAGCGGGATGATGCGCCCCACCAGGCGCGAAACGCTGACCAGCATCAGCAGGATAAGAACGGTGTAGGCGGTTTGCATAACGCGGGTTTCCCGGACGATCGACTTGCAACGACACACATCAGGCAACAACTGGCCGTTGAAGTGCCATATTACCTGGGTATGTTACCCACCTATGCCGCGTGCTGGCTTTTGCACAATAGTCGCACGGTGCTGACGAGCGGCACCCAAAGCCGCTGGTCGTGGCATAATCCGTGACCTTTCAGTTTCATTTGTCCAAAAGGGGGCAATTCCTTGACCGCTTCAAGCAAAACGTTGCACCTTTTCGGCATCAAAGCCTGCGACACCATGAAAAAGGCGCGCACCTGGCTCGATGAGCACGGTGTCAGCTATGAGTTCCACGACTACAAAACGGCCGGCATCGACCGCGAACACTTGACCCAATGGTGCAACGAGCACGGTTGGCAGGTGGTTTTGAACCGTGCGGGCACCACCTTTCGCAAACTCGAAGACGAACGCAAAGCCGATCTCGATCAGTCGAAAGCCATTGAACTGATGCTCGCACAACCCTCGATGATCAAGCGCCCGGTGCTTGATCTCGGTGACAGAACCCTGATTGGCTTCAAGCCAGATAGTTATTCGGCGGCCCTCAAGTAGGCCAGCCCTTCCATTTTTGTAGAGGTAACAGCATGTCCAATTCCCTGTTCAGCCTGGGCTTCGGCGTCGGCACTCAGAACCGCCAAGGTGCTTGGCTGGAAGTGTTTTACGCACAACCCTTGCTCAACCCATCGGCTGAAATCGTTGCCGCCATCGCGCCGATCCTTGGCTACAGCGAAGGCAACCAGGCGATCACCTTCACCGTCGCCCAGGCCCTGCAACTGGCGGATGCGCTCAAAGGCGTCGATGCCACCCAGGCAGCCTTGCTGAGCCGCCTGGCGGAAAGCCACAACCCGCTGGTCGCCACCGTGCTGGCCGAAGACGCCGCGTTGACCTCCACGCCTGAGGCCTACCTCAAGCTGCACCTGCTGTCCCATCGCCTGGTCAAGCCTCACGGCCTGAGCCTGGCCGGTGTGTTCCCACAGCTGCCGAACGTGGCCTGGACCAGCCAGGGCGCAATCGACATCAATGAACTGGCCGAACGCCAGTTGGAAGCGCGCCTGCGCGGCGAAGTGCTGGAAGTGTTCTCGGTGGACAAGTTCCCGAAAATGACCGACTACGTAGTGCCGAGCGGCGTGCGTATCGCTGACGCCGCGCGTATCCGCCTGGGCGCCTATGTGGGCGAAGGCACCACCGTGATGCACGAAGGTTTCGTCAACTTCAATGCTGGCACCGAAGGCCCGGGCATGATCGAAGGCCGTGTGTCGGCGGGTGTGTTCGTCGGCAAGGGTTCGGACCTGGGCGGCGGTTGCTCCACCATGGGCACCCTGTCGGGCGGCGGCAATATCGTGATCAAGGTCGGCGAAGGCTGCCTGATCGGCGCCAACGCCGGTATCGGTATCCCGTTGGGCGACCGTAATACCGTGGAATCTGGCCTGTACGTGACCGCCGGCACCAAGGTTGCGCTGCTCGACGAGAAGAACCAACTGGTCAAGGTGGTCAAGGCGCGCGAACTGGCCGGCCAACCGGACCTGCTGTTCCGCCGTAACTCCGAGACCGGTGCCGTGGAATGCAAAACCCACAAATCGGCCATCGAACTGAACGAAGCGCTGCACGCTCACAACTAAGCAGCCACTCGATGCCACTAGCGGGCCGCGCCTTCGAGGCGCGGTTCGCTTATACGAGTCTTGACCCCATGCTTGTGCCCTCTCCCTGGCGCGCCGACTTTCCGGCCATCGCCACCCTGCAACGGCAAGACCAGACCTATCTGGATAACGCCGCCACCACGCAAAAACCTCAGGCCCTGCTGGATGCCATCGGCCATTACTACGTCAATGGCGCTGCCAACGTACACCGTGCCCAGCATTTGCCGGGGGCCCATGCAACACAGGCGTTCGAGGACAGCCGCAGCAAGGTCGCGCAATGGCTGAATGCAGGCGACAGCGGGCAAATTATCTTTACCCACGGCGCAACCTCTGCGCTGAACCTCCTGGCCTATGGCCTTGAGCACTTATTCAACGCGGGCGATGAAATTGTCATCAGCGCCCTGGAACACCACGCCAACCTGCTGCCCTGGCAGCAGTTGGCCAAACGCCGCGCGCTCACACTGTTGGTATTGCCGCTGGGCGATGATGGCGTGATTGACCTTGAAGCCGCCGCCGCACTGATCGGCCCGCGCACGCGACTGCTGGCGGTGAGCCAGTTATCCAACGTCCTCGGTGCCTGGCAGCCGCTGGAAACCCTGCTACCGCTGGCCCGCGCCCACGGTGCCCTTACGGTGGTGGACGGGGCACAGGGCATCGTCCATGGCCGGCATGATGTGCAGGCCCTGGGTTGCGACTTCTATGTATTTTCCAGCCACAAGCTGTATGGCCCGGATGGCGTCGGCGTGCTGTATGGCCGCAACGAAGCCCTGCATCACCTGCGCCACTGGCAATTCGGCGGCGAAATGGTGCAACAGGCCGACTACCACAGCGCCAGCTTTCGCCCTGCCCCGTTGGGTTTCGAGGCCGGAACCCCGCCGATTGCCGGCGTGATTGGCCTGGGCGCGACCCTGGACTACCTGAACTCCCTGGATCTGCCGGCGGTGGTCGCCCATGAAGCGGCCCTGCATGACTACCTGCTGCGCGGGCTGAAAGCTCGCAACGGCGTACGCGTACTGGGAGCGCCACAGGTGGCGTTGGTCAGCTTTGTAGTCGAAGGCGTGCACAACGCCGACCTTGCCCACCTGCTGACTGAGCAAGGCATTGCAGTGCGCGCCGGCCATCATTGCGCAATGCCGCTGCTCAAGGCGATGCATTTGTCGGGAGCGATCCGTGTATCCCTGGCGCTGTATAACGACTCCGATGACCTGGAACGCTTCTTTGAAGCCCTGGACCAGGCGCTGGATATGTTGCGGTGAGCCTGCCAGTGGATGCGCTGGCTGCGCTGGAAGCCTTCCAGTCTGTCGGCAGCTGGGAACAACGCGCGCGAATGTTGATGCAGTGGGGTGAACGTCTGCCCGCATTGGCGAATGAAGATAAGGTCGATGCCAACCTGGTGCAGGGCTGTGAGAGCCTGGTGTGGTTGGTGGGGCGCCTGGAGCAGGGTCATTGGCAATTCGCCGCGAGCAGCGATGCGCGGATGATTCGTGGCTTGGTGGCGTTGCTGCTGGCGCGGGTCAACGGATTATCGACGGCTGAATTGCAGGCGGTCGACTTGCCCGACTGGTTCAATCAGTTGGGGCTTTCCCGCCAGTTGTCGCCGTCGCGCAGCAATGGTCTGAATGCTGTCTTGCAGCGCATGCGCGAACTCAGCCATACACACAACTGAATGTGGGAGGGGGCTTGCCCCCGATGAGCATGGGTATCTACACAACTTTGGCTCAACGCTGAACGCGCGGCAGATAGGGCTGTTGTGGCGAGCGGGCTTGTCCCGCGTTGGGCTGCGAAGCAGCCCCAGTCAAGAAAAACGCGGTGTATCAGACACTCTGTAGCGGCTGGTTTTGGGGCTGCTTCGCAGCCCAACGCGGGACAAGCCCGCTCGCCACAGGGAGATTTGTCAGGGGCTGAAAAGTTGCGTAGATACCCATGCTCATCGGGGGCAAGTCGAATCGTCGCACCGCCCCTCCCACATTTTGAGCGGTGTAAAGTTCTGAGATTCAGCTGGGTTTGACCCGCTCCGAGGGCCTACGCACCCCGGCCACGATCTTGTCCACCGCCTTGGTCGCCGCGACCATGCCGAAGGTCGCGGTCACCATCATCACCGCGCCAAACCCGCCGGCGCAGTCCAGTTTCACGCCATCACCGACAAAGCTCTTCTGCAAACAAATGCTGCCGTCCGGCTTCGGATAGCGCAGTTGCTCGGTGGAAAACACGCACGGCACGCTGTAATGACGAGTCACGGTACGCGAGAAACCATAGTCACGGCGCAGGGTCGAGCGCACTTTCGAGGCCAGGGGATCGTTGAAGGTACGGTTCAAGTCGCACACCTGGATCAGCGTCGGGTCGATCTGCCCGCCGGCGCCACCGGTAGTGATGATCTGGATCTTGCGGCGCTTGCACCAGGCAATCAGTGCGGCCTTGGCGTTGACCGCGTCGATGCAGTCGATCACGCAATCAATGTTCGGCGTGATGTACTCGGCCATGGTGTCACGGGTCACGAAGTCTGCTACCGCATGCACGGTGCAGTCCGGGTTGATGCCGCGCAGGCGCTCGGCCATGACCTCGACCTTGGGCTTGCCCACGGTACTGTCGAGAGCGTGCAACTGGCGATTGCTGTTGCTGACGCAGACATCGTCCAGGTCGAACAGCGATATCTCTCCTACGCCGCAACGGGCGATGGCTTCCGCCGCCCAAGAGCCGACACCGCCGACGCCGACGATCGCCACATGGGCCACCTTCAAGCGGTCCAGGCCTTCAATGCCATACAAACGGGCGACGCCTGCAAACCGCGGATCTTCTGTGCTCATGACCATTACCCCAAAAACCGGCGCGCATTATAGGGCCACACCGCGACAAGTTCTAAGCTTCAAGCTACAAGTAAAGAACTTAGGTGAACATTCGCGGACTAACGTCCGGCTTTTCGCTGTCCGCTATACGCTCAGTGAGACGCCGGTGTAGGATGCGCGCCGTTCGGCGCAGGCCGACACCTCTTTTCGTTCCACACCCTTTGGAACCCGAAATCGCCATGTCATCGCGTAAATTTGGACTCAACCTGGTGGTGGTGCTGGCAATTGCAGCGCTATTCACCGGCTTCTGGGCGCTGATCAACCGCCCGGTCACTACCCCCAACTGGCCTGAACAGATCTCCGGTTTTTCTTACTCGCCGTTTCAACAAGGCCAGTACCCGCAGAAAGACCAATACCCGACCGACGACCAGATGCGTCGCGATCTGGAGATCATGAGCAAGCTGACGGACAACATCCGTACCTACTCGGTCGACGGCACCCTGGGGGACATCCCCAAGCTGGCGGAAGAGTTCGGCCTGCGGGTAACCCTGGGGATCTGGATCAGCCCGGACCTGGAACGCAACGAGCGTGAAATCCAGCGGGCTATCGAGATCGCCAACAGCTCGCGCAGCGTCGTGCGGGTTGTCGTGGGTAACGAAGCGTTGTTCCGTGAAGAGATCACCCCCGAGGCGCTGATTGTGCTGCTGGATCGGGTGCGCGCCGCCGTAAAAGTACCGGTGACCACTTCCGAGCAATGGCATATCTGGGAAAAGAACCCGCAACTGGCCAAGCACGTCGACCTGATTGCAGCGCACATCCTGCCGTTCTGGGAATACATCCCGATGGACAAGGCCGGCCAGTACGTACTCGACCGCGCCAGGGATCTGAAGAAATTGTTCCCGAAAAAACCGCTGCTATTGTCGGAAGTTGGCTGGCCAAGCAACGGCCGTATGCGCGGAGGTAATGAATCGTCCCCGGCAGACCAGGCGATTTACCTGCGTACGCTGGTGAACAAGCTGAACCGCCAGGGCTATAACTACTTCGTGATCGAGGCTTTCGACCAGCCTTGGAAAGTCAGCGACGAAGGTTCGGCCGGCGCTTACTGGGGCGTGTACAACGCCGCGCGCCAGCAGAAGTTCAACTTCGAAGGGCCGGTAGTTGCGATCCCGCAATGGCGCGTCCTGGCGATCGGATCGGTGGTGCTTGCACTGCTGTCCCTGACCCTATTGATGATCGACGGCTCGGCCCTGCGCCAGCGTGGCCGCACCTTCCTGACCTTTATCGCGTTCCTCTGCGGTTCGGTATTGGTGTGGATCGGCTACGACTACAGCCAGCAATACAGCACCTGGTTCAGCGTGACCGTCGGCATCTTGTTGGCCCTGGGCGCGCTGGGCGTGTTCATCGTGTTGCTGACCGAAGCCCACGAGTTGGCGGAAGCGGTATGGACCCACAAGCGTCGGCGTGAATTCCTGCCGGTAGTGGGGGATTCGGACTACCGCCCGAAAGTGTCGATCCATGTGCCGTGCTACAACGAGCCGCCGGATATGGTCAAACAGACCCTCGACGCCCTGGCCGCCCTCGATTACCCGGACTACGAAGTCCTGATCATCGACAACAACACCAAGGACCCGGCCGTGTGGGAACCGGTGCGCGACTATTGCGCCACCCTCGGCCCGCGCTTCAAGTTCTTCCACGTGGCCCCACTGGCCGGCTTCAAGGGCGGCGCGCTGAACTACCTGATCCCGCACACCGCCAAGGATGCCGAAGTGATCGCCGTGATCGACTCGGACTACTGCGTGTCGCCGAACTGGCTCAAGCACATGGTGCCGCACTTCGCTGACCCGAAAATCGCCGTGGTGCAGTCGCCGCAGGATTACCGCGACCAGAACGAAAGCACCTTCAAGAAGCTCTGCTACGCCGAGTACAAAGGCTTCTTCCATATCGGCATGGTCACCCGTAACGACCGCGACGCGATCATCCAGCACGGCACCATGACCATGACCCGACGCTCGGTGCTCGAAGAACTGGGCTGGGCCGACTGGTGCATCTGCGAAGACGCCGAACTGGGCCTGCGGGTATTCGAGAAAGGCCTGTCGGCGGCGTACTACCACGACAGCTACGGCAAGGGCCTGATGCCGGATACCTTTATCGACTTCAAGAAACAGCGCTTCCGCTGGGCCTATGGCGCGATCCAGATCATCAAGCGTCACACCGCCAGCCTGTTGCGCGGCAAGGACACTGAGCTGACCCGTGGCCAGCGCTACCACTTCCTCGCGGGCTGGTTGCCGTGGGTGGCAGATGGCATGAATATCTTCTTCACCGTCGGCGCACTGTTGTGGTCGGCGGCGATGATCATCGTGCCGACGCGGGTCGACCCGCCGCTGTTGATTTTCGCGATCCCGCCGTTGGCGTTGTTTGTGTTCAAGGTTGGCAAGATCATTTTCCTGTATCGCCGTGCGGTAGGGGTGAACCTCAAGGATGCGTTCTGCGCCGCGCTGGCTGGCCTGGCGTTGTCCCACACCATCGCCAAGGCGGTGTTGTATGGCTTCTTCACCACCAGCATTCCGTTCTTTCGCACACCGAAAAACGCGGATAACCACGGCTTTTGGGTCGCGATTTCCGAAGCGCGCGAAGAAATGTTCATCATGCTGCTGTTGTGGGGCGCGGCGCTGGGGATCTACCTGGTGCAGGGCCTGCCGAGCAATGACATGCGTTTCTGGGTGGTGATGCTGCTGGTGCAATCGCTGCCGTACGTGGCGGCATTGATCATGGCGTTCCTGTCGTCGCTGCCGAAACCGGCGCCGAAGGTGGAGCCTGTCACCGTCGCGTAAAAACTTGCGCAATGCACTAAACGGCGGCCTCTGGCCGCCGTTTTGCTATAAGATAACGGCCGTTTTATGAGTCTTGGCCTTGGCCAATGCTTTGTGTGGGAGGGGGCTTGCCCCCGATGGCGGTGGGCCAGTCAACAGATGCAGTGACTGACACTCAGCCATCGGGGGCAAGCCCCCTCCCACACTGAATCTGCGCCACCCTACGTCCTGCGCCCATTACACGCTTTCCGGAGTTTTACCATGACGGCCCATGCCGATCTTTCGCCGACCCTTCAACTTGCCATCGACCTGATCCGTCGCCCCTCGGTGACGCCGATCGACGCCGATTGCCAGAAGCTGATGATGCAGCGCCTGGGCGACGCCGGTTTTGCGCTGGAGCCGATGCGCATCGAAGACGTGGACAACTTCTGGGCCACCCACGGCAAGCATGACGGCCCGGTATTGTGCTTTGCCGGCCACACCGACGTGGTGCCGACCGGCCCGGTACAGGCGTGGCAAAACGACCCGTTCGACGCACTGATCGACGAAAACGGCATGCTCTGCGGGCGCGGCGCGGCGGATATGAAAGGCAGCCTGGCCGCGATGCTGGTTGCCTCCGAGCGCTTTGTGAAGGACTACCCGGACCACAAGGGCTCGGTCGCCTTCCTGATCACCAGCGATGAAGAAGGCCCGGCGCACCACGGAACCAAGGCCGTGATCGAGCGCCTGGCGGCACGCAAGGAACGCCTGGACTGGTGCATCGTCGGCGAACCGTCGAGCACTGCTCTGGTGGGCGACGTGGTCAAGAACGGCCGTCGCGGCTCCCTCGGCGCCACCCTGACCGTGCGCGGCGTACAAGGCCACGTGGCCTACCCGCACCTGGCAAAGAACCCGATTCACCTGGCCGCGCCAGCCCTGGCTGAACTGGCCGCCGAGCATTGGGACAACGGCAACGCCTTCTTTCCGCCGACCAGCTTCCAGATCTCCAACCTCAACTCCGGCACTGGCGCCACCAACGTGATCCCGGGTGACCTGACGGCGGTGTTCAATTTCCGCTTCTCCACCGAATCCACCGTCGAAGGCCTGCAACAACGGGTCGCGGCGATTCTCGACAAGCATGGCCTGGACTGGCATGTGGAATGGGCGCTGTCGGGCCTGCCGTTCCTCACCGAGCCAGGCGCGCTGCTCGACGCCGTGTCGGCGAGCATCAAGGCGATCACCGGCCGTGAGACCCAGGCGTCCACCAGCGGCGGGACCTCCGATGGACGGTTCATCGCCACGCTGGGTACCCAGGTGGTCGAACTGGGCCCGGTGAACGCGACGATCCACCAGGTCAACGAACGCATCCTGGCCAGCGACCTCGACGTGCTCACCGAAATCTACTACCAGACCCTGATCAAGTTGCTCGCCTGATGCTGGCCTGCCCCATTTGCAGCGCACCGCTCAACGCGGTGGACAATGGCGTGGCGTGCCCCGCCGGGCACCGTTTTGACCGTGCGCGCCAGGGTTATCTGAACCTGTTGCCGGTGCAGCACAAGAACAGCCGCGACCCGGGCGATAACCTGGCGATGGTCGAGGCGCGCCGCGACTTCCTCAACGCCGGGCACTACGCCCCGGTGGCCAAGCGCCTGGCCGAACTGGCCGCCGAACGCGCGCCGCAACGCTGGGTGGATATCGGCTGTGGCGAGGGTTACTACACCGCACAGATCGCCGACGCCCTGCCCCACGCCGACGGCTACGCCCTGGATATCTCCAAGGAAGCGGTCAAGCGTGCGTGCAAGCGCAACCCGGCGCTGACCTGGTTGATCGCCAGCATGGCCCGCGTACCCTTGGCCGATGCCAGCTGCCAGTTTCTCGCCAGTGTGTTCAGCCCGTTGGACTGGCAAGAGGCCAAACGCCTGCTCAGCCCCGGCGGCGGCTTGATGAAAGTCGGCCCCACCCGCGGCCACCTGATGGAACTGCGCGAGCGTCTGTACGACGAAGTGCGCGAATACACCGACGACAAGCACCTGGCCCTGGTACCGGACGGCATGAGCCTGGCGCACAGCGAGACCCTGGAGTTCACCCTTAGCCTGGCTGAGCCCAAGGACCGCGCTAACCTGCTGGCCATGACGCCCCACGGCTGGCGCGCCAGTGCCGAGCGCCGTAGCGAGGTGATTGAGGCCGTCGAACCGCTGCGGGTCACCGTATCGATGCGTTACGATTATTTCGTGCTTCAATAACCGACTTTTAAACATCCGCGAATGGATTTTCGAATCCCGCAACGAGGAACATCCATGCGCCAACCCGATATCGAGATTTACCTGAAGGACGCCGACGTCGACCACAAGGCCATTGCCGCCTGGCTGGGCGCCGCCCTCGGCCCGTGCAGCGACTGGGTGCAGAAGGGTCAGACCTACAAGTGCAAGGCCGGCAACGTGCCCGTGACCTGGCTGCCGAAAGCCGTAGGCAAGTGGAACAGCCTGTATCTGGAAAGTGACCAGACGCCGTGGGAAGACGACATTGCCTGCGCCCGCGCTGCGTTTGCTGCGCTGAATGTGGAAGTGCGCTGCGCGCCAGGGAGCTGGGTCGAGGAGGAAGGTGAGGAAAGCGCCGACACCTGGATTCGCATCAGCACAGACGGTGAAGAGCAGATCACCTGGAAAACTGCCTGAGCCTGAGCGGTAAACCACAATCAACATGTGGGAGGGGGCTTGCCCCCTCCCACATGGGTCCTGCGGTGTAACAAATCCGCATTACAAACCGACCACATCCTCTGCCTGCAAGCCCTTCTCGCCGCTCACCACGGCGTATTCCACCTGCTGGCCCTCGGCCAGGGAACGGTGGCCCTCGCCACGAATGGCGCGGTAGTGCACAAACACATCCTTGCCATCTTCACGCTGGATAAAGCCATAGCCCTTGGCGTCGTTGAACCACTTCACATTACCGGTTTCACGCGTTGCCATCTGTTCACCCCCACTTGATTGTTATTGTTGAGTCGGTCGCGTTGAACTGCCGAGTATAAGACAGGCTCAAAAACGATCAACTCAAGTTTACATCGCTGCTTTTTTGCCGATTTTCGGCGAATACGGCACACTACCCGCCCGAGCGCCTGCTCGGTTTTTCCCACTTGAAGCAGCTCGCCTATGACCCGCTCCCCGTTCCGCCGTCTGGTGTTTGGCACCTTGCGCCGACTGCTGTACCTCTGGGTTCGCTCGGAGACGATCAAC
This sequence comes from Pseudomonas sp. MPR-R2A5, assembly GCF_058793055.1. Lineage (NCBI taxonomy): Bacteria > Pseudomonadati > Pseudomonadota > Gammaproteobacteria > Pseudomonadales > Pseudomonadaceae > Pseudomonas > Pseudomonas sp. MPR-R2A5. Next base: position 54,553 of record NZ_JBXAFK010000010.1, on the reverse strand, counting down.
CAGTCGTCCCTAACCCTTAACCTCGACCGCAGCCGACCGGTGTTCTATGTCCTGCAATCGCCCTCCCTGACCGAACTGGCCGTAGTCGACGCCGAGTGCACCAAGGCCGGCCTGCCGCGCCCGGTGTTGCCGGTGTCGGTGGGCCCGCTGATGGAGCCCGCGGCATTCTTCTACCTCACGCCCGAGCCCGATTGGCTCGGCCGCCAGGACAAGCGCGGCGCGCCGCCAACCCTGACCCGCCTGGTCGACACCCTCACCGCGCACGCCGAAGAGAATGCACAAATCATTCCGGTCAGCGTGTTCTGGGGGCAGTCACCCGAGAGCGAGTCCAGCCCGTGGAAACTGCTGTTTGCCGACAGTTGGGCGGTCACCGGGCGTCTGCGTCGTTTGTTGAGCATCCTGATCCTCGGGCGCAAGACCCGCGTGCAATTCTCCGCGCCCATCAACCTGCGTGAATTGATCGAGCACAATAAAGGTCACGAACGCACCGTGCGAATGGCCCAGCGCATCCTGCGTGTGCACTTTCGTAACCTGAAAACCGCTGTCATCGGCCCCGACCTGTCCCACCGCCGCAACCTGGTGAAGGGCCTGGTGAATATGCCGCTGGTGCGCCAAGCCATCGCCGACGAAGCCGAGCGCGAAAAGATCAGCCCCGAAAAGGCCAAGGCCCAGGCGTTGCGCTATGGCAACGAGATTGCCTCGGACTACACCTACACCGCGATCCGCTTCCTGGAAGTGGTGCTGAGTTGGTTCTGGAACAAGATCTACGACGGCATCAAGGTCAATAACATCGAAGGCGTGCAAAAAGTTGCCCAGGGCTACGAAGTTATCTATGTCCCATGCCACCGCAGCCATATCGACTACCTGCTGCTGTCCTACCTGCTGTTCAAGAACGGCCTGACCCCGCCGCACATCGCCGCCGGGATCAACCTGAACATGCCGGTGATCGGCAGCCTGCTGCGCCGTGGCGGTGCGTTTTTCATGCGCCGCACCTTCAAGGGCAACCCGCTGTACACCTCGGTGTTCAACGAATACCTGCACACCCTGTTCACCAAGGGCTTCCCGGTGGAGTACTTCGTCGAAGGCGGGCGCTCGCGCACCGGGCGCATGCTGCAACCGAAAACCGGCATGCTGGCAATCACCCTGCGCAGCTTCCTGCGCTCCTCGCGCATGCCGATTGTGTTCGTGCCGGTGTATATCGGCTATGAGCGCGTACTCGAAGGCCGCACTTACCTCGGCGAACTGCGTGGCGCGAGCAAAAAGAAAGAATCGATCTTCGATATTTTCAAAGTGGTCGGCGCGCTCAAGCAGCGTTTTGGCCAAGTCGCGGTCAACTTTGGCGAGCCGATCAAGCTGGCGGAATTCCTCGATGCCGAGCAACCCGACTGGCGCGCCCAGGAGCTCGGCCCGAACTACAAGCCGGCGTGGCTCAACGAAACCACCAACCGCCTCGGCGAACAGGTAGCGCGGCATTTGAACGAAGCCGCGGCAGTCAACCCGGTGAACCTGGTGGCCCTGGCGTTGCTGTCCACCACGCGCCTGGCCCTGGACGAACAGGCCATGGCCCGTCAGTTGGACCTGTACCTGGCGCTGTTGCGCCGCGTGCCCTACTCGCCCCATACCACGCTGCCCGAAGGCGACGGCATGGCGCTGATCAAGCACGTCAAGGACATGGACCTGTTGTCGGAACAGAGCGATGCCCTGGGCAAAATCCTGTACCTGGACGAGCAGAATGCTGTCCTGATGACCTACTACCGCAACAACGTACTGCACATCTTCGCCCTGCCGGCGCTGCTGGCGAGCTTCTTCCAGAGCAGTTCGCGCATGAGCCGCGAGCAGATCCTGCGCTACACCCACGCGCTGTATCCGTACCTGCAATCGGAGCTGTTTATCCGCTGGTCGCTGGAAGAGTTGGATACGGTGATCGACCAGTGGCTGGAAGCGTTCATCGAGCAAGGGCTGCTGCGCTTCGAAAACGACGTATACCTGCGCCCGGCACCGAGTTCACGGCACTTTGTATTGCTGACGCTGCTGTCCAAGAGCATCGCCCAGACCCTGCAACGCTTCTACATGGCGATCTCGCTGTTGCTCAACAGTGGCCAGAACAGTATCAGCGCCGAAGAGCTGGAAGACCTGTGCACGATCATGGCCCAGCGCTTGTCGATCCTGCATGGCCTCAATGCTCCGGAGTTCTTCGACAAGAGCCTTTTCCGACATTTTATCCAGACGCTGCTGGAGCAGGATGTGCTGCGCCGCGATGAAGCCGGCAAATTGAGCTATCACGACCTGCTCGGCGAACTGGCTGAAGGCGCCGCCAAGCGCGTGCTGCCGGCCGAAATTCGCTTGTCGATCCGCCAGGTGGCCTTGCATCGCGTGGATGGTGCTGGGGAGGCGCCAGTCGAACCTGCCCCGCTCAAGCCTGAAGAAAGCCGCTAGATTGAATAAGGTGCCGGAAGGATTCCGGTGCCGCTTACAAGGAGCCGCACCATGAAAAAAATCATTCTCCTGGGCCTCACCGCCCTGCTCGGAGCCTGCCAATCCATGCACCCTGCGCCCAAGGCCAGCCTCGACGGCGAGGTCTTCTACCTGCAACGCATCGCCCTGCCGCCGACCGCGACCTTGAGTGTCAGCCTGCAGGACGCGTCCCTGGCGGATGCGCCCGCCGTGACCCTGGCCGAGCAAAAAGGCCCGGTCAAAGGCCAGGTGCCGTTGCCGTTTCACCTGAGCTACGACCCCGCCCAGGTCAAGCCCGGCCACAGTTATTCGCTCAGCGCTCGCATCGAACTGGATGGCAAGCTACTGTTTATCACCACCGAACGGCACGCCGTGCAGCTCAACGGCCAAGACCCACAACCGCTGCGCCTGCGGGTTGACGCGGTCGCTCACTGAATTCATCGAACATAAGGAAGCGCCCATGCTCCGTAACTCCCTTCGCCTCACTGCCCTGTGCGCCGGCCTGCTGCTCGGCGCCAACGCCATGGCCTTGGACCTTGGCAGCCTGTCCCAGGGCGACGCCAGCGGCGGCCTCAAGGACGCACTGACCCAAGGCGCACAGATTGCCGTGAAACAGCTGGGCGTGCCCGGTGGCTTCAGCAACAACCCCGAAGTGAAGATCGGCTTGCCGGGCAAGCTGGGCAAAGTCGCCGACAAGCTGAAAATGTTCGGGCTGGGTGATCAGGTCACTCAACTGGAAGACAGCATGAACAAAGCGGCTGAAACGGCCGTGACCCAAGCCCAGCCGATCCTGGTGAACGCCGTGAAAAACATGAGCGTGACCGACGCCAAGGGCATCCTCACCGGCGGCCAGGACTCGGCCACCCAGTACTTGAACAAAAGCAGCCGCGAACAAATTCGCGCCAAGTTCCTGCCGATCGTCAAGGCCGCCACCGACAAGGTCGGCGTGGCCCAGCAGTACAACGCCCTGGCTGGCAAGGCTGCGGCCTTCGGTGCGGTCGACGCCAAGAGCGCCAATGTCGAGAACTACGTGACCGAGCAGGCGCTGGACGGTTTGTTCAAGATGATTGCGCAACAGGAAGAAACCATTCGCAAGAACCCGGCGGCGGCGGCCACCAGTTTGGCGAAGAAGGTGTTTGGCGCGTTGTAAGCTGCGAGAGGATCGTTCCCTGCAACGGGGAACGATCCTAATGCATGACCGAATCAGCCAGTCGCCCCATCATCAGGGTGGCGAAGCAACCGATCGCAACCGATGTCGCACGGTTGATCTTCAATGGCGTCAGCCAGCTCTTCGGCATCCCTTCGAATCGGCTTCCCAGTAGCACCCACGCAGCCCCCACCGGGACCACCACCAACGCCAAAGTCCCCATGAAGGCGACATAGCCTGGCGCAGTAGTAAAGGCGTCGGCTGGCGCAATAAACGACACCATCAGCAAACCCTTTGGGTTCATGACCGTCATGGCAAAGAAATACAGCCCGGTGAAGCGGTCCTTGCCCGCACCCACGTCACTGCTTTTACGTTGCCAGAGCTTGCAAGACACATACAGCAGGTAGCAAGCCGCGGCCAGTTGTGTCGCCTTCAGCGCCCACGGTGAATAGGCGGCCAGATAGAGCAATGCAACGCCCCATACCGTGACCTGCAGCAGGTAAGCCAGGCATTCGATAAACGCCAACCGCCATGACGCCCTGAACCCGAACAACACCCCGGCACGGAACAGCAGGGTGTTGGTGGGGCCAGGGGCAAGCAGTAGCAACATCAAGGCTGAAACGGTGGCCAACATGATTACGCGTCGTCCTTCCTCACTCGGAACCACGCAGCATACAGGGCCGGCAGGAACAATAGCGTCAACGCCGTCGCCACAATCAACCCGCCCATGATCGCCACCGCCATCGGCCCGAAGAACACACTGCGAGACAGCGGGATCATTGCCAGCACCGCCGCCAGCGCTGTGAGAACGATCGGCCGGAAGCGTCGGACGGTGGCTTCGATAATCGCCTGCCACGGCGCCAGGCCAGCCTTGATGTCCTGTTCGATCTGATCCACCAGGATCACCGAGTTACGCATGATCATCCCCGACAACGCGATAGTGCCGAGCATGGCCACAAAACCGAAGGGTTGGCGGAATACCAACAGGAACAATGTCACGCCGATCAAGCCCAACGGCGCCGTCAGAAATACCATCGCCGTGCGTGAGAAACTGCGCAATTGCAGCATCAGCAGGGTCAGCACTACCACGATGAACAGCGGCACGCCGGCCTTGACCGAGTTCTGCCCACGGGCGGAGTCTTCGACGGTACCGCCGACGTCCAACAGATAGCCGTCCGGCAACTCGGCACGTACGCCTTCCAGGGTCGGCAGGATCTGCTGGACCAGGGTCGCCGGTTGTTCCTTACCGTAGATGTCCGCGCGCACGGTCACCGTCGGCAGGCGGTTGCGGTGCCAGATGATGCCTTCTTCGAAGCCATATTCGAGGGTCGCGATCTGCGACAGGGCCACGCTCCTGCCGTTGTCGGTGGGCACGGCGAGGCTCGGCAGCAACGACAGTTCTGTACGTTCATGCACGGTGCCGCGCAGGAGGATTTCGATCAACTCGTTGTCCTCCCGGAATTGGCTGACGCTGGAGCCGGTCAAGGAACTCTGCAGGAACTTCGACAAGTTGGCGGTGCTCACGCCAAGGGCACGGGCGCGGTCCTGGTCGATATTGAGGTAGACGATTTTACTCGGCTCTTCCCAGTCCAGGTGCACATTGGCCACGTGGGGATTTTCGCGCACCTTGGCCGCCACCTTGCGTGCCAGGGCGCGGACCTCTTCGATATGTTCACCGGTCACGCGAAACTGCACCGGGTAGCCCACGGGAGGGCCGTTCTCCAGGCGGGTAACGCGCGAGCGCAGGGCGGGGAATTGTTCGTTGAGGGTTTCGATCAGCCAGGTGCGCAGGCTTTCGCGTTCTTCGATGGTTTTGGCCAGCACCACAAATTGGGCAAAGCTGGCGGCGGGTAATTGCTGGTCCAGAGGCAGGTAGAACCGCGGCGAACCGGTGCCCACATAGGCCACGTAGTTGTCGATGCCGGCATGTTCCTTCAGCAAGGCTTCGAGCCGTTTGACCTGGTCGGCGGTGCTGCTCAGGGAAGCGCCTTCGGCGAGTTTCAGGTCGACCATCAGTTCCAGGCGGCCAGAAGCCGGGAAGAACTGTTGCGGTACAAAACGGAACAGCGCCACCGAGCCGATAAACAGCAGCAGGGTCAGCACAATGACGGTTTTACGCCGCTGCACGCACCACTCCACCAAACGCCTGACGCGCTGGTAGAACGGCGTGCCGTAGGGATCCGGGCCGTCGACGCCGTGTTTGGCCGCATGAATCTTCGCCAGGTCCGGTAGGAGTTTTTCCCCCAGATACGGCACAAACACCACCGCCGCCACCCATGACGCCAGCAGCGCAATGGTCACCACTTGGAAGATCGAGCGGGTGTATTCGCCGGTACTCGATTGCGCCGTAGCAATGGGCAGGAAGCCGGCCGCCGTGATCAACGTACCGGTGAGCATCGGGAATGCGGTGCTGGTCCAGGCGAAACTGGCGGCCTTGAGCCGGTCGTAGCCCTGCTCCATTTTGATCGCCATCATTTCCACGGCGATAATTGCATCATCCACCAGCAAGCCCAGGGCCAATACCAAGGCGCCGAGGGAAATCTTGTGCAAGCCGATGCCGAGGTAATACATGGTGGCAAAGGTCATCGCCAGCACCAACGGAATCGCCAGGGCGACCACCATGCCAGTGCGTACGCCGAGGGAGAAGAAACTCACCAGCAATACAATGGCCAACGCTTCGGCCAGCACCTGAACGAATTCTCCGACACCGGTTTTCACCGCCGCCGGCTGGTCCGACACCTTGCGCAACTGCATGCCTGCCGGGAGATTCTTCTGCAAGCGTGCGAATTCCCCTTCCAGCGCCTTGCCCAGCACCAGGATGTCGCCACCGTCGCGCATCGCCACCGCCAGGCCGATGGCGTCGTCGCCCATAAAGCGCATGCGCGGTGCCGGTGGGTCGTTGAAGCCGCGGTGGATCTCGGCGACATCGCCGATACGGAAGGTCCGATCACCCACACGAATCGGGAAATCACGGATCTCTTCGACCGTCTTGAAGTTGCCGGAGACCCGCAGCTGCACACGTTCACTCGGCGTTTCAAAGAAACCGGCGGTGGAGACCGCATTCTGTTCCTGCAACGCCTGTTGCACCGCCGCCAGGGGCAAGCCGAGGGTGGCAAGCTTGAGGTTGGACAGTTCAATCCAGATCTTCTCGTCCTGCAGGCCCAGCAGCTCCACCTTGCCCACATCGGGTACGCGTTGCAGCTGAATCTGGATGCGGTCGGCGTAGTCCTTGAGCACGGCGTAATCGAAGCCGTCGCCAGTCAGGGCGTAGATATTGCCGAACGTGGTACCGAACTCGTCGTTGAAAAACGGCCCCTGGATATCCGGCGGCAAGGTCTGGCGAATATCGCTGATCTTCTTGCGCACCTGGTACCACAGCTCGGGAATCTGCGCCGAGCGCATGGCGTCACGGGCGATAAAAGTGACCTGGGACTCACCGGGGCGCGAGAACGAAACGATGCGTTCGTACTCGCCGGTCTCCATCAGCTTTTTCTCGATGCGCTCGGTAACCTGGCGCGAGACTTCCTGGGCGGTGGCCCCCGGCCAATTGGTTTTGATCACCATGGCCTTGAAGGTAAACGGCGGGTCTTCGCTTTGCCCCAGCTTGGTGTAGGACAAGGTGCCGACCACTGCCAGAAGTATCATCAGGAACAGTACGATCTGGCGATTACGCAACGCCCATTCGGAAAGATTGAAACCCATCGGGGACTACTCCTTGTTGGCCGCCAGGTTCACGACACGATTGGAGCGATCCACCGGGCGCACTTGCTGGCCCTCATGGAGCACGTGCACGCCGGCGGCAATCACCCAGTCAGAGGGGCTCAGCCCTTCCAGAACCGGCACGGTTTTTTCACCGAAGGCGCCGATACGAACCGGGGTGCGCTTAAGGGAGTTGTCCGCCAGTACGCGCCAGACGTAGGAAGCACCGTTTTCCGCGCTGAGGGCAGACAGCGGGACCGACAGCGGAACAACGCCGTCGGCCTGTATGAATACGCGAGCACTCTGGCCCAGTTCGGCCGGGACTTTGCCGCTGGTGAACGCGACTCGGGCGGCAAAGGTGCGTGATTTTGGATCGGCGGCGGGGGACAATTCACGTATACGTCCGGCAAACCGCTGGTCTGGCTGGCTCCACAACTCGACCGCTACCGGTTGGCCGACCTTGAACCGACCAAAGCCTTGTTCGGGCAGGCTGATCAGCACTTCTCGCTCACCGTCGGTGGCGAGGGTAAACACGGTCTGGCCGGCGGATACCACTTGGCCGACTTCCACCACGCGCTTGGCGACCACACCGTCCTGTGGCGCACGCAACACGGCGTAGCCGGCCTGGTTATTGGCCACGTCGAACTCGGCCTTGATCTGCTTGAGGCGTGCAACACCTGAGCGGTAGAGATTTTCCGAATTGTCGTACTGGGAGCGACTGACCATCTGACGGTCCATCAGGGTCTTGTAGCGATCACGCTCGGCACGCACCAGGCTCAGGTTGGCCTCGGCGGCCGCGACTTGGGCACGGGTAGCCTCCAATTGCAGGCGCACATCCTGGGGATCGAGTTCCGCCAGCGCCTGGTTGGCCTTGACGCGCTCGCCCTCCTCCACCAGCCGCTTGCTGACTTTGCCGCCGATGCGAAAGGCCAGGTCAGGCTCATAACGGGCGCGCACCTCCCCGGGATAGCTGTCCATCGCCTGCGCCGATGGCTGCGGTTGCACCACCATGGCCGGGCGAATGGACGTTGGGGTCGCTTCTTCATGGCCACAGGCGGCCAATAGGAAGACCAGGCTGGCTGGCAACGCAAGAGGCAGGAAAGAGCTGCGCATGCTGAAGGACCTTTCGCAAATGGAGCTAGGAATAATTATACTTGCCGGTATGTTATTAATACCAAACTCGCCAGTCCAGTATTAAAGGTAAAAATGTCCGACAATCCTGTATCCACCAATAGCCCTGGGCGTCCCAAGGACATGGCAAAACGCCAGGCAATCCTCGAAGCAGCGAAAATCCTGTTTTTGAGCAATGGCTACGCCAACACCAGCATGGATGCCGTGGCCCTTGAGGCCGGCGTGTCGAAACTGACCGTCTACAGCCACTTCACCGACAAAGAGACCTTGTTCACCGCGGCCGTGGTGGCCAAGTGCGAAGAACAGTTGCCGGTAATGTATTTCGAGCTGCCGGAGGGCGTGCCTGTGCAGACGGTGCTGCTGAATATCGCGCGCGGGTTCCATCGACTGATCAACAGCGAGGAGTCGGTGAACCTGCATCGCCTGATGATGACCACCGGCAACCAGGACGTGAAACTCTCACAGATTTTCTTTGAAGCCGGGCCCATGCGCATGTTGCAGGGCATGGAGCGCCTGCTCAGCCGGATTGATCAGAGCGGTGCCCTGAACATCGATAAACCGCTGGTCGCGGCCGAGCACTTCTTCTGCCTGCTCAAGGGCGCGGCGAATTTCTGTTTGCTGTATGGCTGTGGTGACCGGCTGAGCGAAGAAGCGGCCGAAGCCCATGTGCAGGAGGTAGTGGGGTTGTTTATGCGGGCCTATAGAGTTTGAGCGGGCGTGAGCAGGCTTGAGTGGGCTTGAGCAGGCTTGAGCGGGCTTGTTGTGGCGAGCGGGCTTGTCCCGCGTTGGGCTGCGCAGCAGCCCCAGTAAGAACACCACGCTTACTCAGGCAGACCGAGGCGTAGGGTTTTGGGGCTGCTGCGCAGCCCAACGCGGGGCAAGCCCGCTCGCCACCAAGCCCGCTCGCCACAAAGACACTCTGGATACGTTTAAGGCTTGAGCGCTTTCTTGGGATAAATGTCATACCGGCTGGACTTGCCATCCAACGCATGGCTCGGCTTCGGTCCTTCGATACATGGAGCCTTGCGCGGGCGCTTGACCACCACCCGATGGCTGGCCAGCGCCAGCGCCGCCGCGAGCAAGGCCGGCGCATCCGGATCATCCCCCACCAATGGCCGGAACAAGCGCATTTCCTTCTTAACCAGGGCAGTTTTCTCACGGTGCGGGAACATCGGATCGAGATAGATCACCTGAGGCGGCTCGCCCTGCCAATTGAGCATTACATCGATGGAATTGCCCTTGAGCAACTCCATGCGTGCCACGATCGGCGCCACTTCAAAGTCCTGCGCACCGCGCGCCAGGCCATCTTCGAGCAAGGCGCCGATCAGCGGCTGGCGCTCGATCAGGCTCATGGTACAACCCAGGCTGGCGAGTACGAACGCGTCCTTGCCCAGCCCCGCCGTAGCATCCAGCACCCGTGGGCGCACGCCTTGGGCAACGCCCACGGCCTTGGCGATCATTTGCCCGCTACCCCCGCCGTATAAGCGCCGATGGGCCGCTCCCCCTTCGACAAAATCCACACGCACCGGCCCCGGCGCCTCGGGCCCGAGCTGTTGCAATTGCAGGCCATGCTCACCCACTTGCAGGGAGAAATCCGCCTCCGCCAGTTGCAGAGGCAAGCCAAGCTGCTCAGCCCACTGCTCGGCGCGGGCCTGGAAACCCTCGGCCAAGGCCTCGACCCGAATGCGGCTGGCCGCTGGTTGTTCGCTCATCAATCGCTACGCTCAAAAATATTAAGGATCGGCAAACAACGGCCGATAAAAACAACAGTCAGGTATTTTGCCAGAGCTGAGCGTCGACCGAGAAAAATGTCAGACATTCTTCCCCTAACCATCGGTGTACTGCCGACCCATAACCACTACGGCCTGCGCAATACTCAAGCGCTGGCCGGGGTGAGTCATGTATGGCAAGACTTCTTCGCCCGAGCGTTGGCCGAGCAGCTCGGCGATACGCCGGACGCGCTCGCCGCCAAGGCGCCGGCTCCGGTGGATCCTGCGGTTGAACCCAGCGAAGGCGCGGACCTGTTGTCGCAAATCCTCACCCAGCGTGAATGCGATGTAAAAGACACCGAAATCGCCCCACCTGAGCCACTGTTCCTGCCGATCGCGGAATTCGAAACCGACTTGCTGCCCCCGCCGGCCAGCCCGTTTCCAGCTGAAGAAATCGTCGCCCAGCAGCGCCAGCAAGACTTTGAAAGCAGCTGGGTACGCCCGCTTGTCCTGACCGCAGGCCAGCCGCTGCCCGAGCCAGGCCCAGCGCCGGAACCGCGTCCACTGCACCTGCCGATTGCCGAGTTCGAACTGGACCTGCTGCCACCACCGGCCACGCCGTACCCGAGCGAAGAACTCGCGGCCCAGCAGAAGGCCCTGGACTTCGACTACTACTGGGCGCGCCCACTGGTCACCCAGAACCTGCGCCTGGCGGCGTAAGCCTGCGCCATACGCCCAACGCGCAGGCAGCCGCCAGCAACAGCAGCCCACGCGTGAACTTGAAACAACGCCCCGATCATTTCTTGAAGAATTGGCTGGCCTGGCTATACGACATCGAACGCTCGGTGAAGGTAAAAGTGCCCGACTCAAACACCTCCTGCGCCGCCCGGTAGAACTCACCATAGGCCGCCAACGCCATGGCGGAGCCAACGCTGATGCGCTTGACGCCCATCTCGCTCAGTTGCGCCACGCTGAGTTTCAGGCCGCCGGACATCAGCACATTCACCGGCTTGGGCGCAACGGCCTTGACCACCGCCAGCACCTCCTCGGCACTGCGCAGGCCCGGTGCGTACAACACGTCGGCGCCGGCCTCAGCGTAGGCTTGCAGGCGGCGCAGGGTATCGGGCAGATCCAGGCGGCCATGCAGCAGGTTTTCTGCGCGCGCCGTCAGCATGAAGGGAAACGGCAGGCTACGGGCCGCGGCAACAGCCGCTTCCACACGCTCGACAGACAAATCAAAAGGGTAGATCGGGTCGACGGCAATGCCCGTGGCATCTTCGATAGAGCCGCCGACGATACCGGTCGCCGCCGCACGCAGGATGGTCTGGGCACAGCCTTCGGGCGTGTCGCTGAAACCGTTTTCGAGGTCGGCTGCCACCGGCAACGCTGTGGCCCGGGCAATCATGCCGGCATTCACCAGGGTGTCGTCCAATGACAATGCGCCCTCGGCATCCGGGCGGCCCAGGCTGAACGCGTACCCCGCACTGGTGGTGGCGAGGGCTTCAAAGCCGAGGCTGGCGAGCATGATCGCCGAGCCGGCGTCCCACGGGTTGGGCATCACGAACGCGCGATCGCGCTCGTGCAGGGCCTTGAAGGTTTCGGCGCGAAGGGTTTGGGCATCCATGACTGACTCCTGGCGGGGAAAGGAGCCCTAGAGTAACCCCAGTTGCTCCGCTGCGGGTTCCCGATACAAGGTCGGCAAGCCTGGCAGGCCCGGCAAGCGCGCCATCAGTTGGTCGTGAAAACGCAGGGCCAACTGCGCGGCGAGGCGGTTATCGGAGGTGTGCAGGAACATGTAGGGCGTGCGCCCTTCTTCAATCCAACCGGCGATTTTTTCCACCCACGGGAGCAGGAACGGGTCGTTGGCCTCAAGCTCCGGATGACCGATAAACCGTACCTGGGGAAACAGCGTCAGTGCCGCCGGGCGTGGTGGCACCTTGGGTTTTTTCGATTGTGCGTGCAGCACCGCAGCCGAGGTGGATGTGCAACTGAACAAGGCGCGCGGGTCGAGGCAGATCCGCTCGACACCACGGTCACGCAGCAGGCGGTTGAGCATGCGCTCGGCATCGCCCTTGGCGAAGAACTCCGGATGCCGCACTTCCACCGCCATGGGCCGCTCCAAGCCATCGATAAACCCGGCCAGTTCGCCCAGGCGTTGCGGTGAAAAACTCGCCGACAGTTGCAGCCACAGTGGCGCGACGCGCTCACCCAGCGGGCTCATCAGGCCGACAAAACTTTCCGCCGCCGGCAACTGCTCACGCAAGTCGCCGCCATGGCTGATATCACCCGGAAATTTAGCGGTGAAACGAAAATCCCCAGGCATGATTTCGGCCCAGCGCTGCACAGTGGCGGCTGAGGGGCGAGCATAAAACGTGGTATTGCCTTCAACGGCGTTGAAGACCTGGGAATACAGGGCGAGGTAATCGCTGGAACGCGCATCGACAGGGTACAGGTACTCGCGCCAGGCGTTTTCGCTCCAGGACGGGCAGCCAATGTAGTAAGGCAGGCGCATCAGATATGAATATCGAGGCCCAGCACTTCCATATCCCATTCAACAAAACCGGCGGTGGTCAGGTAGCTGGCCAGTGCGGTGGCAACGCTTTTGCTCATGGAGCGAGGGAAGACCATATCTTGCTGACGGGCGGGAAGACCGCTGGTACGGGCGCTGGCGGAGCCTTGGGCGCTGGACGATGCCTCAGACTGGACATCGATGAAGTCCGGCGAGTCCTCAACGGAATCGTCTACCGTGACGTTCGCCTTACGTGGCTTACGCTTGAGGGGGTAGGACTGTGAGGAAAAGCCGTCTATGCGCATACATGCGAACTCGGTATCGGTGATGGCATTTTAGTGGCGCGATCCGTGGCGCGCAAATGCTCTGGTGATAACTAGAACACATAATTTGAAAAAGGTTTAAAAACGCGGGCAAATTCTGACGATTGGCGACTTTTGCCCCAAATTGCCATCATTTTTGGCGTCAAATTATCCCGCGCTCAGCCTTGGTTTGCGCCACCTTGTCGCGCAGGTACACAGGCGCGGCTTGATCGGCCGGAATCGCCTCGCCACGCTCGAATGCAAAGCGCGCCAGGGTCAGCAGGTCTTCGGCGTGGGGCAACATGGTGGCATCCTGGGCCACCAGCGGCACACCCATGCGCTCGCCATACCCCCAACCAGTGCCAGCACCGAACCAATCACCGCTGGCATCCTCCGGCAAAACCGCTGCCTCCGGTGGCTGTACAGCTTCCACCCCCACCAGGCGCATTTCGCCAGCGATTTGGCGGTAGCAGCCCCAATACACTTCATCCATGCGGGCATCGATGGCCGCCGCGACCTGCTGCGCGCCGTGTTCACGCAAGGCGCGCTGTGCCAGCACCGCAAGGTTGGACACCGGCAATACCGGGCGCTCCAGCGCAAAGGCCAGGCCCTGGACCACGCCGATGGCGATACGCACACCGGTAAAGGCCCCCGGGCCACGGCCGAAGGCAATGGCATCCACGGCAGACAGGGTAATGCCCGCCTCTTCAAGCAATTGCTTGATCATCGGCAACAGCTTCTGCGCATGCAGACGCGGGATCACCTCGTAGTGGCTTGTAACTTTGCCATCGTGCAGCAAGGCAACGGAGCAAGCTTCAGTCGCGGTGTCCAGGGCCAGCAGGGTGCTCATCGGTGTCGGTGTCCAAGTCGAAAAAAAGTGCGCCAGTATAAACAACAACGGCCCGCAAGCGGGCCGTTGTCGATGAAGCCGATCACTTGATCAGCTCAGCGCTTGCAGCACCTTGGCGGTGATGGCTTCAACCGAGCCAACGCCAGGGATATGGCTGTACTTCGGCTTGCCTTGGGCAGCCGACAGCTTCTGGTAAAAATCCACCAGCGGCTTGGTCTGGGAATGGTAGACGGACAGGCGATGACGCACGGTTTCTTCGGTGTCGTCCTTGCGCTGCACCAGGTCTTCACCGGTGACATCGTCCTTGCCTGCCACTTTCGGCGGGTTGTAGACGGTGTGGTACACGCGCCCCGAGGCTTCGTGAACGCGACGACCAGCAATACGCTGGACGATTTCTTCATCTTCAACCGCGATTTCGACCACGGCGTCCAACTCGACACCAGCCGTCACCAGGGCTTCAGCCTGGGGAATGGTGCGTGGGAAGCCGTCGAACAGGAAACCCTTGGCGCAGTCAGGTTGCGCGATACGGTCCTTGACCAATGCGATGATCAGGTCATCGGACACCAGGCCACCGGCATCCATGATGCTTTTGGCTTTAACGCCCAGCTCGGTGCCTGCTTTTACCGCAGCGCGCAGCATGTCACCGGTGGAGATTTGTGGAATGCCAAATTTTTCAGTGATGAACTTTGCCTGAGTACCTTTACCGGCCCCGGGAGCTCCCAGCAGAATGACGCGCATCGATGTGCTCCTCAATTTTTTATAGAGATGACGCTCGGATTCGCCGCGTGGGGCCAATCTCGTAAAAATATGGCTCATAAAAATATGGGCCCAAGCCGCCCAAACGGCCAAAGGCTGATCAAGATACACAGCAGGCCCTAACCACACAAGCCGCCAAAAGTCGGAGGAACCCGCGCCGCGCATACGTCATAGGTAGGGTGTGCCTGGGTGCAACCCGGCCGCTCAAACAACGACCGCCCGTTCAGGGCGGTCGTCACGGTTTACCGGCAAGGCGTCGAGAACGCGCAAAAAACCTCAGCCGGTGTTACGCAACCCGGCGGCGATACCGGCCACGGACACCAGCAGCGCTTGTTCCAGAGGGCTGTCCTGCGCCGCTTCCTGTTGACGGGAGCGTGCCAGCAGTTCGGCCTGCAACAGGTGCAAAGGGTCCAGGTAGGTGTTGCGCAGGCGGATGAACTCCAGGGTGTCGGGGCTATGCGCCAGCAGTTGCGACTGGCCAGTCAGGCCAAGTACCACCTGGCACGCCTGCGACAATAGGTCGCGTAAATGCGCACCCAATGGCAGCAGGTCCGGCTGCACCAGGCGCTCGTCATACAGCCGCGCGATGTCGGCATCGGCCTTGGCCAGCACCATTTCCAACATATCGATGCGGGTGCGGAAGAACGGCCACTGCTCGCGCATTTGCCCCAGCAGTTCGCCTTCGCCACGCTCCAGCGCCTTGCTCAGGGCCGCTTCCCAGCCCAGCCAGGCGGGCAACATCAGGCGGGTCTGGGTCCAGCCAAAGATCCACGGAATCGCCCGCAGGCTTTCAATACCACCGGCACGGCGCTTGGCCGGGCGGCTGCCCAGAGGCAAGCGACCGAGTTCCTGCTCCGGCGTCGACTGGCGGAAGTACTCGACGAACTGCGGATTTTCCCGCACTACGGCGCGATAGGCGCTGACACCGTCTGCCGCCAATTCATCCATCAAATGCCGCCACGCAGGCTCCGGTGGCGGCGGTGGCAGCAGCGTCGCTTCCAACACGGCAGCCAGATAGAGATTGAGGTTCTGCTCGGCAATGTCTGGGAGGCCGAATTTGAAACGGATCATTTCCCCTTGTTCGGTGGTACGGAAACGCCCCGCCACCGACCCCGGTGGCTGCGACAGGATCGCCGCGTGGGCCGGGCCGCCGCCACGGCCCACGGTGCCACCGCGACCGTGGAACAACAGCAGTTCCACCTGTTGCTCACGGCAGATATCCACCAAGCGTTCCTGGGCACGGTACTGCGCCCAGGCAGCGGCAGTGGTGCCGGCATCCTTGGCTGAGTCCGAGTAACCGATCATCACTTCCTGCGGGCCCTGCAACCGTGCGCGGTAACCCGGCAACAGCAACAGTTGCTCGATCACCGGGCCCGCGTTATCCAGGTCGGCCAGGGTTTCGAACAGCGGCACCACCCGCATCGGCCGTTGCACGCCCGACTCTTTAAGCAACAGTTGCACCGCCAGCACATCCGAGGCGGCCCCGGCCATGGAGATGACGTACGAACCCAGGGAGGCGGCCGGTGCGGCGGCGACTTCCTTGCAGGTATTCAACACTTCGGCCGTGTCCGCCGACGGCTTGAAATAGCCCGGCAACAGGGGGCGACGGTTGGCCAGCTCTTTCATGAGGAAGCTGATGCGCATCTCCTCGTTCCAGTCTTCGTAACGACCCAGGCCGAGGTAATCGGTGATCTCGGTCATGGCCGCCGTATGCCGACTGGAGTCCTGGCGCACGTCCAGGCGGACCAGGAACAGGCCGAAGGTGACCGCACGACGCAGGCAATCGAGCAATGGGCCATCGGCAATCACGCCCATGCCGCATTCATGCAGCGACTGGTAACAAAGCTCCAGCGGCTCGAGCAGGTCACGGTTGTGTTGCAACACGTCTGCGCTCGCAGGGGTGGCGACAGTCAGCGAGGCCTGGGCCCAACTGCGGGTCGCGCGCAAGCGGTCACGCAGTTGCTTGAGTAACGCCCGATAGGGTTCGACGCTGTCACCGACCTTGGCTTGCAACGCCGGGCTGGCGTGCTGCATCGACAGTTCCGAGGCCAATTGATCGATATCGCGCAGATACAGGTCGGCGGCCATCCAGCGGGCCAGCAATAGCACTTCACGGGTGACCGGCGCGGTGACATTCGGGTTACCGTCACGGTCGCCGCCCATCCAGGACGCAAAGCGGATCGGCGCGGCTTCCAGTGGCAAGTGCAGGCCGGTAGCCGCATGCAGCGCATGGTCGGCCTTGCGCAGGTAATTGGGGATCGCATGCCAAAGCGAATGCTCGATCACCGCAAAACCCCATTTGGCCTCGTCCACCGGAGTGGGCCGGGTACGGCGGATTTCTTCGGTGTGCCAGGCTTCGGCGATCAACCGCTGCAGGCGCTCGCGGATCTGCTCGCGCTCGGCCGTGGTGAGGTCGCGGTGATCCTGCAGCGCCAGTTGCGCGGCGATCGCATCGTATTTCTGGATCAGGGTGCGCCGCGCCACTTCAGTGGGGTGGGCGGTGAGCACCAGCTCGATTTCCAGGCGCCCCAATTGGCGGGCCAGCGACTCGTTGCTGTGGCCTTCGCGTTGCAGGCGGGCCAGCAACTCCGGCAATACGCGTGCTTCGAAGGGCGCCGGTTGCGACTCATCGCGCCGATGAATCAATTGGTACTGCTCGGCAATATTGGCCAGGTTAAGGAACTGGTTGAAGGCCCGGGCGACGGGCAGCAGTTCGTCTTCCTGCAACTGGTTCAAGCTGCTGCTCAGTTCATCGCCAGCCGTTTTATCCGAGACGGCGCCGCGCCGGTCAGCCTTGGCTCCTTTGCGGATCTGCTCGATCTTGGCGAGAAAATCATCGCCGTACTGCTCTCGAATGGTATTGCCCAACAGCTCACCCAGCAGGTGAACATCCTCGCGCAAGCGTGCATCGATATCACTCATCAGCCAATCTCCAGCCAGAAATCCGGGACGCGCAGATCTGTCAGAGTGCCGCCAGCCTGGTTTTATGACAAGACTTTAAACCTTGTGACTTGCAGCTAGTCTCAACTGTGAGTCGTCGCGTTATCCATGCGAGCGACTGGTCACTCATCACCGCCCGCTACCGCAGGCTTTATTGAGGTTGCCATGAAAATTCGAGAACTGGCCCAGCATTGGGAAGAGAACGCCAAGGGTCGCTTGACCAAGACCGAATATGCGATCCATCTGGATGTGGAGGCCGCTGCAAGGCTGGCGGCCATTGCCGAAATGTACCCCAAGCGCAACACCGAAGAACTGCTCGGCGAGCTGATCGGTGCCGCCCTCGAAGAGCTGGAAGCCAGCTTTCCCTACATCAAGGGCCAGCACGTGATTGCCACCGACGAAGAGGGCGATCCTCTGTACGAAGACGTCGGCCCGACCCCGCGCTTCCTGAGTCTATCGCGACGCTATCTGCACGATTTGTCGGCCAGTACCGACGAGCAGAAGCACTGAGCCCCCTCCTTTCCTCCCCCGTTTAACCCCGGTATTCCGGGCCTCTCAGAGGCTCGGCGTACCCCTGCGCGCGGCAAAAGTTCCATCTTTTATTCGCTGACCAATCGGTCAGATTTATTTTTAGGCAAATAGCCATCTCGTCTGAACTTTTGAAAAAAGCCTCCGGTCACAACCAGTAAGCCATCACTTGGAACAGTCGTTTGAAAGGGCACTGGTTGCTTTACCGCCAGCCGCCGCAACCACTGACCAGTGACATGGATTTTGATGTTTTTCAGGAGTTATCCAATGGAGTTGAAGACGATGAAGACCAGCACAGCCAAATCCTCGTTTAACCACCTGCGCGGGCTTAAATTGGCCGCGCTGGCGATCGGCACCAGCTTCGTTCTGGCTGGCTGCGCCGGCAACCCGCCAACCGAGCAATACGCGGTGACTCAGTCCGCGGTAAACAGCGCAGTCAGCGCCGGCGGCACCGAGTACGCAGCAGTTGAAATGAAATCGGCCCAGGACAAGCTCAAGCAAGCCGAGATCGCCATGCACGACAAGAACTACGACGAAGCCCGTCGCCTGGCCGAACAAGCTGAGTGGGACGCTCGCGTCGCCGAGCGTAAAGCCCAGGCCGCCAAGGCCGAACAGGCTGTGAAGGATTCCCAGAAAGCTGTTCAGGAGCTACGTCAGGAAGGCATGCGCCCGGCTGCTATCCAGCAGAAATAAAGCGCCGCACCTGATTGCATTGCACCCGATATCGAATTGAAAGGACGACACGACTATGCGTAAACAATTGATGATCCCTGCCCTGCTGGCGATGAGCGTTGCCCTGGCGGCCTGCTCCACCCCGCCAAACGCGAACCTGGAAAACGCACGGACCAATTTCTCGGCCCTGCAAGCCAACCCGAATGCCACCAAAGTAGCGGCCCTGGAAACCAAGGACGCCCAGGATTGGCTGGACAAAGCCGACAAGGCTTACCGCGACAAGGAAGACCAGAAGAAAGTTGACCAACTGGCCTACCTGACCAACCAGCGCGTTGAAGTGGCCAAAGACACCATCGCGCTGCGCGAATCCGAAGCCAAGCTGAAAAACGCTGGAGACGAACGTGCCCGTGCACTGCTCGAAGCCCGTGATGCACAGATCAAGCAACTTCAGGACAGCTTGAACGCCAAGCAAACCGAGCGCGGCACCCTGGTGACCTTTGGTGACGTGCTGTTCGCTACCAACAAGGCCGACCTGAAGGCCAGCGGCCTGGTCAACATCAACAAGCTGGCTCAGTTCCTTCAGGAAAACCCGGATCGCCAGGTGATCGTCGAAGGTTACACAGACAGCACCGGCAGTGATGCCTACAACCAGAGCCTGTCGGAGCGCCGTGCCGCTTCGGTGCAGGTTGCACTGATCAAGATGGGCGTTGACCCACGCCGCATCGTGACCACCGGCTACGGTAAGGAATACCCGGTTGCCGATAACGGCAGCGTGTCGGGCCGCGCCATGAACCGCCGCGTTGAAGTGACCATCTCCAACGATAACCAGCCGGTCAAGCCGCGCTCGTCCGTCGCCTACTGATCGTCTGACGCAGCATAAAGAACCCCGCCAATAGGCGGGGTTCTTGGTGACGATACATTCATCAGAAAGCGATCGACACTTTACTCTGCTCGACCGTCGCCTGGACTTTGCCTGAATCACCCTCTGCACCAGACTTGTTTCCATCGGCGCCTTGGCCGCCTTGCAGCTTCTCGATCTTTTCCATCAGCTCCTTGAGCAGTTTCTTCAGTTCATCAAGTTCGCCACCGCCTTCGGCGCCCCCACCTCCCTGGCTTTGCATCGCTTCAATCTGCTTTTTCAGCGCCTCAGCCAGCTGTTTGAGCGCGCCGAGTTCATTTTGGCCCGAACCACTGCCCTGAGAACCGACACCGTCCATTGGAGAATTGCCGCCAACACCACCTATGCTCATATAGTCGACTCCGGATTAATGAATTAGAACGAACCGATTCAGCGACGCTGATCAGTCCGAAATCTGTGGTAATCGACTGTAAATGGTTCCGGCGACTCTCGGTTCTGACATGCCTTGAACTATAAACCTGCGGTTTACTTGGGCTCTTGCTCCTAGCGCTCCAAGCCGGTTTCTCACACGGTGGCAGCAGATTTCGGCCCTACTCCTGCAACTGTGGCGTTTCCTGGCCCATGCAACGCACCGCCTGTTTCTTGCTATTCACCAATACGCCCGTCAGGCCTTTTTGTTCGGTATCAAACAGTACCAACACGCCATCGACGCACTGCGCCACCTGGGCGGCCGGGGTCAGGGAGATCTTGTAGTCCTCGCCCGGCACGGTCTTGAGCATGGTGAAGTCACTGAGCAGCAACGCATCTTCCGGCTTGGCGAAGTGCAGGTAGCCGTAGTACCACAGGCAACCAACGGTGCCGATGATAGTGCCGATGCCAGTGAGAATCAGCGGGATCATGTTGCGTTCTTCGCTCATTGCGGGCTCTCTGATGAGTCAACTTTAGGAATGGGGTAGTTCGGAATTTCGCCGAGGCGACGCAGGCCATTGAAGTGTTGCGGGTCATCCAGGTAGCGCAGCATCACGGTTTGCCAGGTCTTGTCGGCAAAGGTCTGCACATGCCCACCTCGGGTCAGTTGCAGCACCCTCGGCGGCGGCGCGGCCTGATACAGGCGGATGCCATTGGACAGCGGCACGATCGGGTCATCCAGGCTGTGGAACAGCAATTTCGGTACACCGGTCAGCTTGGGCATGGCATGGATCGCGCTATCGCCGTCTGGCACCAGCCAGGACAACGGCACCTGAAACGGCCATGTTAACCAGGAGGTGCTCAGGGCGAATTGTCCTACGTCACGATAACTGGCCGGCACGCCATCCAGTACCAGGGCCTTGAGCCGGGCCTGACGCTCCGGGTGGACAGCCAGGTAATGCACCGCCAGTGCGCCGCCCAAGCTTTGGCCGAGGACGATCAAGGGTTGGGCCTGGGTTTCGGGCGCCTTGTCGATCCAAGCGAAGGCGGCATCCAGGTCCTGATAGATCGCCGGCAACGAGGGCTTGCCTTCGGACAGCCCATAGCCGCGATAGTCCAGCAGCAGCACTTGATAGCCCTGCTCCGGTAACCACCAACTGCCACCGAGGTGCCAGGCCAGGTTGCCGCCATTGCCGTGCAGGTGTAGCACGGTGCCCTTGAGCGGCACACCGGGCTTGGCCGGCAGCCACCAGGCGTGCAGCTTGACCCCGTCGGCCGTGGTGAGGGTGACGTCGCGATATGGCAGATGAGCTTTTTCCGGCGTGAACGGCAGGCCGGGCTCGGGATAGAACAACAAGGAGCTGCAACCGCTCAATGTGAGTAGCAGGCAAAGAATGCCGAGGATTCTCATCCGTTGAAGCCTCGCTGATAGTCGAATCGTCGCACCGCCCCTCACAGATTCTCGAGCCGGCTTCGTCAGTACATCCTTTACAGGATATTCGAGTAATCCGCCTCGATCCGGTCCAGGCTCAGGTGGTTGAGGAAGTTGGAGAAGCACATCCACGCCGCCAGCGCGTTCATGTCGCGGAACTGCTCGGGCAGGTACTTGGGTGGCACCACCAGGCCTTCGTCGACCAGTTGGCGCAAGGTACGCATGTCTTCCAGGGTGGTCTTGCCGCAGAACAGCAGCGGCACTTGTTCCAGCTTGCCTTTGCGCACGGCCAGCTGGATGTAGTTGTAGACCATGATAAAGCCCTTGAGGTAGGACAAATCCTTGGTAAACGGCAGGCCATCAGGCACCGAACCACGGAACACCCGGCTGGCGTTGCCATAGCTCTCAGCCATTTCAAAGCCTTGCTCGCGGAAGAACTCGAACACCTGCAGGAAATCGGCGCCCTCCTCCACCATATGGATGGCGCGGGTGCGGTTGGTCAGTTTGCGCAGGCGGCTCGGGTAAGAGGCAAACGTGATGATCTCCATCAGGATCGCCAGGCCTTCCTGGGTCACGGTGGAAGACGGCGGGCCCTTGGACAGGAAGGTGCAGATCGGCTGGTTCTGGCCATTGAGGGTGGTGCCGACGTGCACCAGGCCCTCATGCACTTCGAGGGCACGCACATCACGCTCATTGAACATCGCATCGGCGCGGATCTTGATGTAGTCGGCGCCTGCCGCCGCGTCGGCGACGATCCCGTCGGACTCGAAGACGCGGATGGTTTCTTCGGCCTCGCCAAACACCTTGTTCAACCGCGTCTGCAGCAACGCCACGGCATCCTTGGCGGTAAGGGTCTTGGCCTCGTCCTTGAGGTCGCCACGGCCATCGATATTGTTCAGGTAGTCGGAGAGCATCAGGCCCAGGTCGGCCAGGGTCGGGTCACCGGCATGGAAGGCATCGGAAGCGGCACCGTACAGTTCCTGGGAAATCAGGCCGAAATCCTCGGTGCCACGGGCCTCAAGCATACGCACCACCATGCGGTATTCGCGGCACATGCGACGCATGATCTGCCCCACCGGGCTGAACTGGCCGAGGCGGCGGGTGATATCGCGCTCGATGTTCTGGAACTCCAGCTTGACCGCGCTGGAATCGAACGACAGCGGGCGATTCAGGTAGTAGTCGCGGTCCACGGCGGGCATGGCCTTGCCCTTGGCCTTGAGGAACCCCTGGCGAATGTTCTCGTCCCATTTCACGGCGTCGAGGACGCGGATCGGTGTTTGCGCCAGCACAATGCGATCAGACAAGGTGCGTATCGTCTGCTGGTAATCGTCCACCCGGTGCTTCCCCTTTAAACGTTATTTGCCCACGCGCCGGTAGCGCACGGCTTCCACAAACACATCGGCATTGGCCGGGTCATCCAGGTACGCAAATACCTGGTCCATGGGGCTGTCCACCTGCACGCCGGGGCCCTCGACGGTGTCCACGGTGCTGCCATGCAAGGCATGCTGGCCTATCGCTTGGTGAATTTGCTCAAGGTCGAGGTTATAGACCACCAATTCGTGCTTTTCGTCGAACTCGAACCCTGCCAGGAAGTAATGCCCACCGAACTTGGCGGGTAACGGTGCCGACAGGTACCAACGATTGCCATGGCGCGACACGCTGAACAGGTATTCATCACGCTGGCCGGGCTTGGCTGTAGGGTAGCTCACGGCCTTGTAACGGTGTTCGCCGGCACGGGTGATGCGCAGGTTGAGAGGTTCGCCCCAGGCATTCTTGCTGGCCCACTGGCCCAACAGGGCCTGCGGTGCTGCCTCGCGGGTCGGCAGCGGATCCTTGAAGGTCACCAGGCAACCGCTGAGCAACAGGAAGGACAAGGCGATTACCGCGACACGCCAGGCATTCATCAAACATCCCCCGGTGTCAGACCGAGGCCAACACCAAATGCATGTAACGCTTGAGAATCTCAAGCATCTCTTCGGCGGCCAGAGGCTCTGGCCCGCCAAGCAGGCCCTGATATTCCATCCGACCGATTATCGCCGTCAACACTTTGGCATCCTGTTGCGGCTCACGCGAGCCCAATACCTGAAAAAACTGCCCGGTGCCCTGCAACAGGATCTGCTGGTGGGAACGCACCAGCTCAGCCAGGCGCGGGTTGAGCAGGGCCTCCTGGCGAAACGCCTGCTCGGCCATCAGGTACTCACGACGGTTGGTCAGTTGGCGCTGCACGTAGTCGGCAGTCAACCGCGCGATGTCGTCCGCCAGTTGCGAGCGTGACTGCGGGCTGCCATCGCCGTAGGCAACCATCTCGCGCAACAAACCTTCGTTACGTACCCACAGCTTGCCCATGAAGGCGGCACTGCGTTCAACGTATTGAGCGAAGGTATCGGTGAGCAGGTCGTCGATATCCTTGAAGTAGTAAGTGGTGGCCGACAGCGGCACGCCCGCCTCCGCCGCCACCGCGCGGTGACGCACGGCACGCACGCCCTCGCGCACCACGATGCGCATGGCCGCATCGAGAATGTCTTGCCTGCGTTGCTCGCTGCCCCGACGGCTGGCCTTGCGGCCCTGGTACTGGACGCTTTCAGCCACGGCAGCGGCAATGCCGGCGGCGCCTTCTTGAGCGGTTACGCGGTTCACGACACACATCCTTGAACAGTTCAAAAACCTGGCGCTGTTTGCTTGACGCTTATAGACGCCCCATAAAAAAGCCGCCTTATAAAAGGCGGCTTCGGATTTCGCTACGGTTACGCTTGTGGCCGCATATGCGGGAACAGGATCACATCGCGGATCGACGGCGAGTTGGTCAACAACATCACCAGGCGGTCGATCCCAATGCCTTCACCGGCCGTTGGCGGCATGCCGTATTCCAGGGCACGCACGAAGTCTGCGTCGTAGTGCATGGCTTCGTCGTCACCGGCATCCTTGTCGGCCACCTGCGCCATGAAGCGCTCGGCCTGGTCTTCCGCGTCATTGAGCTCGGAATAGGCGTTGGCGATTTCGCGACCGCCGATGAACAGTTCGAAACGGTCCGTGACGTTCGGGTTGTCATCGTTGCGACGGGCCAACGGCGACACTTCGAACGGGTACTGGGTAATGAAGTGCGGCTGTTCCAGCTTGTGCTCCACCAGCTCTTCGAAAATCATTACCTGCAGCTTGCCCAGGCCTTCGAAGCCCAGCACCTTGGCCCCGGCTTTCTTGGCGATGGCACGGGCCTTGTCAATGTCGGTCAGGTCGTCGGCGGTCAGCTCAGGGTTGTACTTGAGGATCGAATCGAATACCGACAGGCGCACGAATGGCTCGCCGAAATGGAACACCTTGTCGCCGTATGGCACGTCGGTGCTGCCCAGGACCAGTTGCGCCAGCTCGCGGAACAGCTCTTCGGTCAGGTCCATGTTGTCTTCGTAGTCGGCGTAGGCCTGGTAGAACTCCAACATGGTGAATTCAGGGTTGTGACGCGTCGAGACGCCTTCGTTACGGAAGTTGCGGTTGATCTCGAACACCTTTTCGAACCCGCCAACAACAAGCCGCTTGAGGTACAGCTCCGGCGCAATGCGCAGGAACATTTCCATGTCCAGCGCGTTGTGGTGGGTTTCGAACGGCTTGGCTGCGGCACCACCGGGGATGGTTTGTAGCATCGGGGTTTCCACTTCCAGGAAGTCACGCTTCATCAGGAAGGCGCGGGTGTGGGCAATCACTTGCGAACGCACGCGGAAGGTGTGGCGCACATCTTCGTTGACGATCAGGTCAACGTAGCGCTGGCGGTAGCGCTGCTCGGTGTCGGACAGGCCGTGGTGCTTGTCTGGCAGCGGACGCAGGGATTTGGTCAGCAGGCGCACGCTGGTCATTTCAACGTACAGGTCGCCCTTGCCGGAACGGGCCAGGGTGCCTTCGGCGGCGATGATGTCGCCCAGGTCCCAGGTTTTCACGGCGGCCAGGGTTTCTTCCGGCAGGGTCTTGCGGTTGACGTAGACCTGGATGCGCCCGGACATGTCCTGGATCACCATGAACGAGCCACGGTTGAGCATGATGCGACCTGCCACCTTGACCGGGATCGCAGCCTCTGCCAGCTCTTCCTTGGTCTTGTCCGCGTATTGCTTCTGCAAGTCTTCGCAGTAGGCATCGCGACGGAAGTCGTTGGGGAAGGCGTTGCCCTTGGCGCGCTCGGCAGCAAGCTTTTCCTTGCGCAGGGCGATCAGGGAGTTTTCTTCCTGTTGCAGGGCTTGCGGGTCGAGTTGTTGGTCGCTCATGTCTTTAGATTTTCCATCACAGGTTCGTTGCCCCCGCCAATGACGGGGGACTTGAGGTCGGGCTGACGGTTTACAGCCCCGATTTCAGGCTGGCTTCCAGGTATTCGTCGATATCGCCGTCGAGCACCTTGTCGCAGTCACTGCGTTCGATGTTAGTGCGCAAATCCTTGATCCGCGACGCATCAAGCACATAAGAACGGATCTGGTGGCCCCAGCCGATATCCGACTTGGTGTCTTCCAGCGCCTGGGAAGCGGCGTTGCGCTTCTGCATTTCCTGCTCGTACAACTTGGCCCGCAGCATTTTCATGGCGGTGTCCTTGTTCGCGTGCTGGGAACGTTCGTTCTGGCAACTGACCACGGTGTTGGTCGGGACGTGGGTAATACGGACAGCCGAGTCGGTGGTGTTTACGTGCTGGCCACCGGCACCGGAGGAGCGGTAGGTGTCGATCCGTAGGTCGGCCGGGTTGATCTCGATTTCCACCTTGTCATCGATCTCGGGCGAGACGAACACTGCGCAGAACGAGGTGTGGCGACGGTTGCCGGAGTCGAACGGGCTCTTGCGCACCAGGCGGTGTACGCCGATCTCGGTACGCAGCCAACCAAAGGCGTATTCACCCTTGATGTGCACGGTCGCGCCCTTGATACCCGCGACTTCACCGGCCGACAGTTCCATGATGGTGGCGTCGAAACCGCGCTTGTCGGCCCAGCGCAGGTACATGCGCAACAGGATGTTGGCCCAGTCCTGGGCTTCGGTGCCGCCGGAACCGGCCTGGATATCCAGGTAGGCGTTGTTCGGGTCCATCTCGTGGCTGAACATGCGACGGAATTCAAGCTTGGCGAGGTTTTCCTCGAGACGGGCCAGCTCGGCGACGACATCGCCCACTGCGCCTTCGTCGTTCTCTTCGACGGCCATGTCCAGCAGGTCGCGGCAATCGGCCAGACCGGTGTTCAACTCGTCGAGGGTATCGACGATCTGCGCCAGCGCAGAACGCTCGCGGCCCAGTTCCTGGGCGTATTCAGGTTTGTTCCAGACACTCGGATCTTCAAGCTCGCGATTGACTTCGGTCAGACGCTCATGCTTTTGATCGTAGTCAAAGATACCCCCGAATAGTTTCGGAGCGCTCGGACAGGTCCTTGATGGTGTTAAGGATCGGGTTGATTTCCATGGCGGGCAGCACTCGTTGGCGAACTTTTGAAAGCCGGCGAGTATAACGGCAAACGGCTGCAAACGGCAGTCCGCTTGGCGAAAAGGCAGACTACGCAGGGTTAAATGTGGGAGGGGGCACGCCCTCTCACACATTTTGATCGGTTGCGGCCTCAGGTCACTCGATGCCCACCTGGTTACGCCCGTTATGCTTGGCCGTATACAACCCCTTGTCCGCCGCCATGATCAGTTGTCGGCAATCGGTGCCTTGCACGGGCGTCATGGTCGACAGGCCGATGCTGATGGTCAGGCTGGAGCCTTCGGTCGGAGCGATATGGGGGATTTTCAGGGCCGCGACGGCCATGCGTAGCTTTTCCGCGACTAACCGCGCACCACCGGGCGAGGTGTTGGGCAGCACCAGGGCGAATTCTTCGCCGCCATAGCGCGCCGGCAAGTCCGAGGGGCGGCTGCTGGCTTCGCGGATGCTGGCGGCGACCTTGCGCAAGGCTTCGTCGCCTTCGACGTGGCCAAAGCTGTCGTTGTAGGTCTTGAAGAAATCCACATCGATCATCAGCAGCGACAACTGGGTCTGGTCGCGCAAGGCGCGGCGCCACTCCAGTTCCAGGTATTCGTCGAAGTGGCGGCGGTTGGACAGGCCCGTGAGGCCGTCGGAGTTCATCAGGCGCTGCAGCACCAGGTTGGTGTCCAGCAACTGTTGCTGGCTGACCCGCAGCGCGCGGTACGCCGCATCACGCTGCAACAAGGTCATGTACGAGCGCGAGTGGTAGCGAATACGCGCCACCAGTTCGATATTGTCCGGCAGCTTGACCAGGTAATCATTGGCCCCGGCCGAGAACGCCGCGCTCTTGATCAGGGGGTCTTCCTTGGTGGAAAGCACAATGATCGGAATGTTTTGCGTGGCCGGGTGGTTGCGGTATTCGCGCACCAGGGTCAGGCCATCCAGGCCGGGCATCACCAGGTCCTGCAGGATCACCGTGGGCTTGATGCGGATCGCCTGGGCAATCGCCTGGTGCGGATCGGCACAGAAGTGGAAGTCGATGTTTTCTTCGTGGGCCAGGCCGCGTCGTACGGCTTCACCGATCATCGCCTGGTCATCGACCAGCAACACCATGGCGGCGTTTTCGTCGGTCTTGATGTCGTCGATCTGTAAGTCATTCATGTGCAGTCACCTGAATTACTGCCTGCAAACCAGCAGCCGGAGGTACGGATCATTTTGCAAACACCTCCAGCAATCGGGGCGCAATTCTATCCAATGGGCGAATTTCAACAGCAGCATCAATCGCCGCCGCCGCTTTGGGCATGCCATACACCGCCGAACTCTGCTGGTCCTGGGCGATGGTCAAATATCCTTGTTCACGCATCAATTTGAGGCCCTGGGCTCCGTCACGGCCCATGCCGGTCAGCAATACGCCGACGGCATCGCCATTCCAGTGGCTGGCGACGCTTTCGAAAAACACGTCGATGGACGGCCGGTAAATTTCGTTCACCGGCTCTGCGGTATAGGCCAGCGTGCCATTTTTCAACAGGCGTATATGGTGGTTGGTGCCGGCCAGCAGCACCACGCCGCTTTGTGGCGGCTCGCCTTCGCGTGCCAGACGCACCGGCAGGCCGGAGGCGCTGCTCAACCACTCGGCCATACCGGCGGCGAACACCTGGTCCACATGCTGCACCAGCACAATGGCGGCGGGAAAGTCCCGGGGCAAGCCCTTGAGGAGGATTTCCAGGGCAGCCGGCCCACCGGCCGAGGAACCGATCGCCACCAGGCTCTGGCGTTTGCCGGTGCTGCGCGGGGCTGCGGTTTCGGCGCGTACGCGGCTGCCACGCTGGCCAATCAGCCAGCCAATATTGAGGATCTTGCGCAACAACGGCGCCGCCGCGTCCTTGGGGTTGCCCACGCCGAGCGCCGGTGTATCCACCACATCCAGGGCACCATGGCCCATGGCCTCGAACACACGGCTGACATTGGCCTGGCGGTCGACCGTGACGATCACGATCGCGCACGGGGTCTCGGCCATGATCCGCCGGGTGGCCTCCACACCGTCCATCACCGGCATGATCAGGTCCATCAGGATCAGGTCCGGCGTCAGTTCGGCGCAGCGCTGCACCGCTTCGAGGCCATTGCTGGCAACCCACACCACCTGGTGCGCGGGCTCGAAACTCAAGGCACGGCGCAGGGCTTCCACGGCCATGGGCATGTCATTGACGATCGCAATCCTCATGCCCGGGCCCCTCCAATCAGTTCCACCACGGCGTCCAACAGGGCGTCGTCGTGAAAGCTGGCTTTGGCTAAATAATAGTCGGCGCCAGCGTCCAGTCCCCGACGTCGGTCCTCTTCGCGATCCTTGTACGACACCACCATCACCGGCAACGATTGCAAGCGCGTGTCACGCCGCAGGAGTGTGACCAATTCAATACCGTCCATGCGAGGCATATCGATGTCAGTGATCAGCAGGTCAAAGTCTTCCGAGCGCAAGGCGTTCCAGCCGTCCATGCCATCGACCGCCACGGCCACTTCATAACCGCGATTGAGCAGCAATTTGCGTTGCAACTCGCGCACGGTGAGCGAGTCGTCGACCACCAGCACCCGCTTGCGTGGCGCTTCGGTGGCCTGCCGGCTGCGCCGGGCGATACGCTCCAGGCGGCCGGTGTTGAGCAGTTTGTCCACCGAACGCAGCATGTCTTCGACATCGACGATCAAGACGACCGAGCCATCGTCCAGCAAGGCGCCGGCAGAAATATCCTGGACCTTGCCCAGGCGATCATCCAGCGGCAACACCACCAGGGTGCGCTCGCCGACAAAACGCTCCACGGCAATGCCGTACACCGCATCGCGCTCGCGAATCACCACCACCTTCAGGGTTTCGTCATTGCTTTGCCCCGGCGGGCGCTGCAGCAACTGGCTGGCCGCGACCAGGCCGACATGCCGGCCTTCGTGCCAGAAGTGCTGGCGCCCTTCCAGTTGCACAATGTCGTCGGGGGCCAGGTCGCACATGCGCTCGATGTGGGCCAGCGGAAAGGCATAGGCTTCTTCGCCGACCTCCACCACCAGGCTGCGCACCACCGACAGGGTCAACGGCACTTCGAGGTGGAAACGACTGCCCTGCCCCGGCGTCTGCTCCAGCACCACCGCCCCCCGCAATTGGCGCACCATATGCTGCACCGCGTCCAGGCCGACCCCGCGCCCGGACACCTCGGTGACCTTGTCCCGCAGGCTGAAGCCCGGCAGGAACAGGAACGTCAGCAGTTCTTCTTCGCTCAGGCGCAGGGCGGTGTCCAGCGGGGCCAGGTGCCGATCGACGATGGTGGCGCGCAGGCGCTCGAGGTCGACGCCACTGCCGTCGTCGCTTAACTCCAGCACCAACAGCCCAGCCTGATGGGACGCGCGCAGGCGGATCAAGCCCTCTGCCGGCTTGCCCGCGAGCAGGCGCTGTTCGGGCAGTTCAATGCCATGGTCGACGGCATTGCGCAGCAGATGGGTCAGCGGCGCTTCGAGCTTTTCCAGCACGTCGCGGTCGACCTGGGTTTTTTCGCCCTCGATTTCCAGGCGCACCTGCTTGCCCAGGCTGCGGCCGAGGTCGCGCACCATGCGCACCTGCCCGGCCAGCACATCGGCAAACGGGCGCATGCGACAGGCCAACGCGGTGTCGTAGAGCACTTGGGCGCGTTGCCCGGCCTGCCAGCCGAACTCATCCAGCTCGGCGGTTTTTTCTGCGAGCAGGGCCTGGGCTTCACTCAACAGGCGCCGGGTGTCAGCCAGGGCTTCCAGGGCTTCGAGGGGCAAGCCGAGGGGCTTGAGGTGGCCATCGAGATGGTCCAGGGCGCGCGCACTGTTGCTCTGGATCCGCTTGAGGCGTTGCAGGCTGGCCAGGTAAGGCTTGAGCCGCTGGGTTTCCACCAGGGATTTGCTGGACAGGTCCAACAGGCTGTTCAGGCGCTCGGCGGTGACCCGCAATACCCGCTCGCCCCCTTCGGTCATGCGTTTGTTGTGGCGCGGTGGCTCGCCGATAACAGGCGGCGCGGGCTCGGGTTCAGGCGGCAGCGCCTCGACCACAGGGGCGGGAACCGGTACCGGCTCCGGCGGCGGGGCGACTTTCGCCACGGGCTGCGACGGATCGAGCAAGCGCTCCATCAACGCCACATAGGCCTCGATATCTGCCGGCCCCACGGTGTTGCCCGGGGTGGCGATACGCATCAGCAGGTCGGTGCCTTGCAGCAGCGCATCGATATGTTCGGGTTGCAGGTACAGGCGACTTTCCTGGGCGCTGACCAGGCAATCCTCCATGACATGCGCCACGCTGACCCCGGCGTCCACACCGACAATCCGCGCGGCCCCCTTGAGCGAGTGCGCGGCACGCATGCAGGCCTCGAGCTGGTCGGCTTGGGTCGGGTTGCGCTCCAGGGCCAGCAGGCCCGCGTTCAAGACCTGGGTCTGCGCATCGGCTTCCAGGCTGAACAGTTCCAGCAGCGAGGCATCACGCATCTGGTCGGGGGTCATGTGAGGCTCCGGGTCACGGCAGACAACAATTGCGCCTCATCCAGCCAACGCAGGCTGCGGCCTTTCCACTGCAACACCCCTTGGGTGAAGCGAGCGCTGGCCTGGGTGCCGGAGGCCGAGGCTGCCTTCAAGGTACGCTCATCGATGGCGTGGATGCCGTCGACTTCATCCACTGGCACCACCACCGGACCATCCTGCGCGGCGATGATCAACATGCGCGGCATGCTCCGCCCACCGCTGGCGCTGGTGCCGGCGGCGTCCAGGCCCAGCAGTTCCACCAGCGACAGGCACGCCACCAGCGCGCCGCGCACATTGGCCACACCGAGCAACGCCCGGGAGCGCTGGTGCGGCAGGGAGT
The DNA here is from genome assembly GCF_058793055.1 of Pseudomonas sp. MPR-R2A5. Lineage (NCBI taxonomy): Bacteria > Pseudomonadati > Pseudomonadota > Gammaproteobacteria > Pseudomonadales > Pseudomonadaceae > Pseudomonas > Pseudomonas sp. MPR-R2A5. The sequence continues at coordinate 22,892 of NZ_JBXAFK010000010.1, read as the reverse complement.
GAATCGGTTGCAACGGCGCCACTTCCACCAGGCAACGCGTGGCGATACCCAGCCATTCTTCGCCGAGGCGGAACATCAGCAACGAACGGGTGACGATATCCTGATCGAGTTCGACCGCTGCCCGGCGGTGGTCGTCCTGTTGCAGGGCGTAGCGGTCCAGCAAGCGCGTGGCGGCGGCGGAGTACACCGCGCAGTTGCGGCAGTGAATATGGTCGGCCAGCAGTGGGCAGGACTTGTCACCATGGATGCCGATACGGTTCCAGCAATCATCGATGGCCTGGGTGTCGGCCAGGGTCAGGTCCAGGCCGGCGGTGTCGAGCGCGTCAGGGCTACTCATCGTTTGGACTCACTGTCAGCTCGCTCACTACGGGCAGCACGCGCCTGCAAGCGGCGTGCCCCCGCGCTGTCGCCCTGGGATTCGAGTAACGCAGCCAGGTGCATCAAGGCCTGCGCGTGCTGCGGTTCCAGATACAAGGCTTTTCGATAATACCCCTGGGCTTCCAGGGCGCTGCCGGCCACATCACTGAGCAGCCCCAACCAGTAGAACACCTGGGCGACCGGTGGGTGGGCATTCAAATAACGTTCACAGGCCGCACGGGCCTCGGCGCTTTTGCCCTCGTTGGCCAGGGTGGCGATCTGGCTGAGCAAGTCACCGGCCTCGGATGGCGGCGCCTTGATCGGCACGCCATGGGGGCGAACCGTGCTGAAGGGGCGTGGCTTGAGCGGAATCGGTGCAGCACTGCGCGGCGGCGCCGGCATGGGCCTTGGCACAAAGGCCGGCTCCGGTTGGTCCGGCGCGCCCTGCCGACTGAAGGCGAACGACTGCGGCACCCCAATCGAGCGCATGCCATGGCGGCCCAGCAGGCTGCCCTCGGCCGGGCCGATAAACAGCACGCCGTCCACGTGGGTCAGGGCCTTGAGCACGTCGAACACTTGTTTTTGCGTCGGCTGGTCGAAATAGATCAGCAGGTTGCGACAGAACACAAAGTCGTAGCTGGGCTCATTCGCCAGCAATCCGGGGTCGAGCAGGTTGCCGACTTGCAGGCGTACCTGTTCGCGTACGCGGTCGGCGATATGGAACCCGTCGGCGTGCTCCACGAAGTGGCGCTCACGAAAGGCCAGGTCCCCTCCCCGAAAGGAGTTCTTGCCATACACGCCGCGCCGGGCACGCTCCACCGACAGCGGGCTGACGTCGATGCCTTGCACCTTGAATTGGTGCGGTGCCAGGCCGGCGTCGAGCAAGGCCATGGCGATCGAATAGGGCTCTTCGCCGGTGGAACACGGCAGGCTGAGGATGCGCAACGCGCGCATTTGCTTGATCTCCGCCAGGCGGGCGACCGCCAGCCGCGCCAGGGTCGCGAAGGATTCGGGGTAACGGAAAAACCAGGTTTCGGGGACGATCACTGCTTCGATCAGCGCTTGCTGTTCATCATGGGAACGTTGCAGGTGCTGCCAATATTCATCCGCCGTCTGCGCCTGGCTCACCTGGCTACGCTGGCGCACGGCACGCTCGATGATCGCCTCGCCGACCGAAGCGACGTCCAGGCCGATGCGTTGCTTCAGGAACGCAAAAAACCGTGGGTCGTTGCTCATAGGCTCTGCTCGGCGGAAAACAGCAAGGCGCGCACTTCATCGGTGAGCAATTCGTTGACGCCGATCCACTGCATCAAGCCCAAGGCATCTTCACGCACCGGCCCCAGGTACGGCGCCGCGCGGTTGTCCAGGCCGTACGGCTTGAACTCCCCCAGGTCGCAACGCAGGGTGTCCGTGGCTTGTTCCAGGATCAGCCCCAGCCAGCGCGCCTGGAGCCAGGGTTCGGGCTGGTAATTGACCAGCACCAAGCGTGTGCTGGTGCGGACCTGGGCCGGTTTGCCGAAGGCCAGGGCGCTCAGGTCGATAACCGGCACCATCGCGCCCCGATGGGCAAAGATGCCTGCGACCCACTGCGGTGCATGGGCGATGGGTTTGAGCAACAGGCGCGGCAGCACCTCGGCCACCTCAGTGGCCCTGAGGGCATAACGCTCGTCACCGATGTGGAACACCAGGAACAAGGCCTTTTTCGCTGCCGGGACGGCGCCGCGTTTAGCCGCGAGGTCGCTCATCAGACTTTGAAACGCGACACGCCGCTGCGCAGACCGACCGCCACCTGGCTCAGCTCATCGATGGCAAAGCTGGCCTGGCGCAAGGACTCGACGGTCTGGCTGCTGGCATCGCCCAGTTGCACCAGGGCGTGGTTGATCTGCTCGGCACCCGTGGCCTGGGCCTGCATGCCTTCGTTGACCATCAACACCCGCGGCGCCAGGGCCTGCACCTGATGGATGATCTGCGAGAGTTGTTCGCCCACTTGCTGCACTTCGAACATGCCCCGGCGCACTTCTTCGGAGAACTTGTCCATGCCCATCACCCCGGCGGACACCGCCGACTGAATCTCGCGCACCATCTGTTCGATATCGTAGGTGGCCACGGCGGTCTGGTCGGCCAGGCGCCGTACCTCGGTGGCCACCACGGCAAAGCCCCGACCGTACTCACCGGCTTTCTCGGCCTCGATGGCCGCGTTGAGGGACAACAGGTTGGTCTGGTCGGCGACCTTGACGATCGTCACGACCACCTGGTTGATGTTGCCGGCCTTCTCATTGAGGATCGCCAGCTTGGCGTTGACCAGGTCGGCGGCGCCCATCACCGAGTGCATGGTCTCTTCCATGCGCGCCAGGCCCTGCTGGCCGGAACCGGCGGCGACCGAAGCCTGGTCGGCAGCCGTGGACACTTCGGTCATGGTACGGACCAGGTCCTTGGAGGTGGCCGCGATCTCCCGCGAAGTGGCGCCGATTTCGGTGGTGGTTGCCGCGGTTTCAGTGGCTGTGGCCTGCTGCTGCTTGGAGGTAGCGGCAATCTCGGTGACCGAGGTGGTGACCTGCACCGACGAACGCTGTGCCTGGGCAACCAGGGCAGTCAGCTCGGTCATCATGTCGTTGAAGCCGGTCTCCACCTCGCCGAACTCGTCCTTGCGCGCCAGGTTCAGGCGTTTGCTGAGGTCACCGGTACGCATGACGCCGAGGATCTCGACGATGCGGTGCATCGGCGCCATGATCGCGCGCATCAATAACAGGCCACACAGGCCGGCGGCGAGGATGGCAACGATCAGCGACACCGCCATGCTGATCTTGGCGGACAGCACCGCGTCGTCGATGGCCGCCGTGGCCCGGTCGGATACGTCCTTGTTTTCAGTGATGATGTCGTTGAGCTTCATGCGCCCTTCGGTCCAGATCGGCGTCAATTGCTCTTCAAGCAACACGTTCGCCCCCGGCAGGTCGTTGGCCTCAATCCGAGCCAGCACCTCGGCCAGCGCTTTGTTGTAGTTGATGTGCGACGCCTTGAAGTTATCGAACTCCATGCGGTCAGCCTGGCCATGAACGGTTTTTTCATAGCTGGCCATCAGCAGTTCAATGCGCGTTTCGAAAGACTTGTAGTCGGTCTTGTCGGAACTGGTGAGGGTCTTTTCGTCGCGCAAGCCAATGATGTCGACAGTCAGCAAATAGCTGTCGACCCACGCGCTGCGAATCATCGAACTGAGGTAAACCCCGGGGACCGCATCGTCGCGGACCGATTCCTGGCTGGCTTCGATCTTCAGCAACCGTGAGTAGGACACCACGACCATCAGCAGCATTATCGCGATAATGACCGCAAAGCTCGCCAAAATTCGCTGGCGCAAGGTCCAATTCTTCACAGTATTTCCTCGAAGGGCCATTCAAATGGAGGGGAGTATAGCTGAGCAGAAGCCCTCATTTATCAATGGGTTTTGATGTGGCGCGCGCAGAACGTAAAAAAAAACCTGTGGGAGGGGGCTTGCTCCCGATAGCGGTGGTTCAGTTGAAGTCTCTACAAACGGGGGCAGCGCCATCGGGAGCCAGCCACCCCTGTTCAAAAATAAAATAAGTTATTGATTTTAAATAATTAAAATCTTGCTTAAACGACCGTATTTTTGTGGCGAGCGAGCGGTTGTGGCGAGCGGGCTTGCTCTCTACAGGGAGTCCAGTAGAAGAGGGAGTGGGCCCTTCTACAGGTTTAACGACGTACGCCTTGTATCTACGAGTTGAGTCTCACCTGTTTTTCCAACTCAACCTTCAAGCCAGGCTCAAGCTTCAATTGGCGCGCCAACTCATCCAGATATGCCTTCTCCATAAAGTTTTCCTCATCCACCAGCATCACACTGGCGATGTACATCTCGGCGGCCATTTCCGGGGTGCTGGCGGCACGGGCCACATCGGCCGGGTCCAGGGGTTTGTTCAGCTCGGCATGCAGCCAGCTTTGCAATTCGCGGTCGTTGTCCAGCTTGGTGAATTCCCCTTCGATCAGCGCGCGCTCGCGTTCATCTACATGACCGTCGGCCTTGGCGGCCGCCACCAATGCCTTGAGGATACCCTGGCTGTGTTGTTCGACCTGGGCCGGTGGCAGGCGGTCGATGGTCTGCGGCTCGCCTTGGGGTGCGCTGGCCTGCTGCGCTTGCCAGTTGCCGTAGGCTTTGTAGGCGATCACACCCAGCGCCGCCAGCCCGCCATAGGTCAGGGCCTTGCCGCCGAATTTGCGCGCTTTCTTGTTACCCAGTAACAACCCCATGGCCCCGGCCGCCAGGGCGCCGCCGCCCGCGCCGCCGAGCAGGCTGCCGAGCCCGCCACCGCCGAGCAAGCCGCCAAGGGCACCTTTGTCGTCCGACTTGCGCTGGCCGCTGGCCTTGTTCTGCAACATGTCCTGGCCAGACTTGAGCAACTGATCGAGCAATCCACGGGTATTCATTCGTAGCCTCCAGACACTAGGGTTCATAGGACCAATAGGCCCCCAGCGTAAAACTAAGTGCCAAAAACCCCCGATCTAGAGTGCTTCCAGATGTAACGCGGCTATCCTTCGGTTAAATCGATATACACTCGAGAAAATCGATAAAAACACCCCACTGGTAATTCCAGCATGATGACCTTGCGTCAAATCCGCCATTTCATCGCCGTGGCCGAGACCGGCTCGATCTCCGCGGCCGCGCAGACCGCGTTCATTTCCCAGTCCACACTGACCCTGGCGATCCAGCAACTGGAGCAGGAAATCGGCGTCAACCTGTTCAACCGCCACGCCAAGGGCATGACCCTGACCCACCAGGGTCATCAGTTCCTGCGCCAGGCGCACTTGATCCTGGCCACCGTCGACAACGCCAAGCGCAGCCTGCAACAGAGCACCGACCAGGTCGCCGGACAATTGATCATCGGCGTGACCAGCCTGGTGGCCGGCTACTACCTGGCCGACCTGCTCACCCGTTTCCAACGCGCCTACCCCAATGTGGAAATCCGCGTAATGGAAGACGAGCGCCCGTACATCGAGCATTTGCTGGTCAGCGGCGAGATCGATGTGGGGGTGCTGATCCTCTCCAACCTCGAAGACCGCCACGCCCTGCAGACCGAAGTGCTCACCCACTCGCCCCACCGCCTGTGGCTGCCGGCGCAACATCCACTGCTGGAGCACGACAGCATCAACCTCGCCGATGTCGCGCGCGAGCCGTTGATTCAGTTGAACGTCGATGAAATGGGCCACAACGCCCAACGCCTGTGGGCCGGTGCCGGGCTGCATCCGCGCGTGACCCTGCGCACGGCATCCACCGAAGCGGTGCGCAGCCTGGTGGCGGCGGGCCTGGGTGTGTCGATCCAGCCGGATATGACGTACCGCCCCTGGTCCCTGGAAGGCGACATTATTGAAGCGCGACCCATCGCCGACCTCAGCCAGACCCTTGACGTCGGCCTGGCCTGGCGCCGCGGCACGGCGCGACCGGCGCTGGTCGATCCGTTCCTGACCGTCGCGCGTGAGCAGCCACACCCGCGCAAGCCATCTATTTAATCGAATGCGGCATTCAGTATTTAGTATTTGTTGACCTCGCGCTTGACCTCTAGTCTCTGTTCATCCCCCAAGAGAAAGGTCAGGCCCTCGTAAGAGAACGCCCATGGCCACACAAGAAAAGAGATCGCGAAAAATGTCCGGCGCGCCCACCCCGCTGCTCACTGCGTTGCTGATCGACGGCGAACTGGTCCAGGGCCAGGGTTTTGCCGAGCCGATCCTCAACCCGGCCACCGGCGAAGTCCTTACCCAGATCGCCGAAGCCAGCGCCGAGCAGGTCGAAAGCGCCATCCTCGCCGCCCACCGGGCGTTTGCCGGCTGGTCGCGGACCACGCCGCAGCAGCGGTCGAACATCCTGCTGGGCATTGCCGAAGCCATCGAGAAACAGGCCGACTACCTGGCCCGCCTCGAATCCCTGAACTGCGGCAAGCCGTTGCACCTGGCGCGCCAGGATGACTTGAGCGCCACCGTCGATGTGTTCCGCTTCTTCGCCGGGGCCGTGCGGTGCCAGACCGGCCAGCTCAGCGGCGAATACCTGCCGGGCTACACCAGCATGGTGCGGCGTGATCCGATTGGCGTCGTTGCCTCCATCGCGCCATGGAATTACCCGCTGATGATGGCCGCGTGGAAGATCGCCCCTGCGCTCGCCGCGGGTAATACATTGGTATTCAAGCCCTCGGAACACACGCCGCTGTCGATCCTCGCCCTTGCCCCGGTCCTTAAAGCGCTGCTGCCACGCGGAGTGATCAATATTCTGTGTGGCGGCGGCGAAGGGGTGGGCAGCCATCTGGTCAGCCACCCGAAGGTGCGCATGGTGTCACTGACCGGCGACATCGTCACCGGGCAGAAAATCCTCCAAGCCGCGTCCAAAACCCTGAAACGCACGCACCTGGAATTGGGCGGCAAGGCGCCGGTGATCGTGTGCAACGACGCCGACTTGCAAGCCGTGGTCGAGGGCGTGCGCGCCTATGGTTACTACAACGCTGGCCAGGATTGCACTGCGGCATGCCGCATCTACGCCCAGGCGGGCATTCACGACAAACTGGTCGCCGACCTCGGCGCCGCCGTCAGCAGCCTGCGCTTTGCGGGCAAGCGCGATGCCGACAACGAACTCGGCCCGCTGATCAGTACGCGCCAGCGCGACCGCGTCGCCAGTTTTGTCGAACGCGCCCTCGGCCAACCGCATATCGAGCGGATCACCGGCGCCGCCGTGCATTCCGGCGCAGGCTTTTATTACCAGCCGACCTTGCTCGCCGGCTGTAAGCAGCACGATGAAATCGTCCAGCGCGAAGTGTTCGGCCCCGTGGTCACGGTGACGCGCTTCGAGGAGCTGGAACAGGCGGTGGACTGGGCCAATGATTCGGAATACGGCCTGGCCTCCTCCGTGTGGACCCAGAACCTGGACAAGGCCATGCAAGTGGCGGCGCGCCTGCAATACGGCTGCACCTGGATCAACAGCCATTTCATGCTGGTCAGCGAAATGCCCCACGGCGGCTTGAAGCGCTCGGGGTATGGGAAAGATCTGTCCAGTGATTCGCTACAGGACTACAGCGTGGTGCGCCACATCATGGCGCGCCACGGCCAGCACCTTTAAAACAACAACTAAGCTCATGCGTCACCGGTTGCACAAAACTGCCCCGACCATAATTAAAGAAGAGGGAACCCCCATGTCCGCGCACAAGACCGCACTGCTCAGTGCCCTGACCACCGCGCTGCTGACGAGCGTCAGTCTCCACGCCGCCGAGCCGCTCAAGGCGGTGGGTGCTGGTGAAGGCCAGTTGGATATCGTCGCCTGGCCCGGCTATATCGAACGTGGCGAGAGCGACAAAGCCTACGATTGGGTCACAGGTTTCGAGAAAGAAACCGGCTGCAAGGTCAATGTGAAAACCGCCGCCACCTCTGACGAAATGGTCAGTTTGATGGCCAAGGGCGGTTACGACCTGGTCACCGCGTCGGGCGATGCGTCGCTGCGGTTGATCGTCGGCAAGCGTGTGCAGCCGATCAACACCGCATTGATCCCCAACTGGAAGAGCATCGACCCGCGCCTGAAAGATGCGCCGTGGTACGTGGTCGGGCAGCAAACCTACGGCACGCCGTACCAATGGGGCCCGAACGTGTTGATGTACAACACCAACGTGTTCAAGACAGCACCCACCAGTTGGAGCGTGCTCTTCGAGGCGCAGAACCTGCCGGACGGCAAGCCGAACAAAGGTCGCGTGCAGGCGTATGACGGCCCAATCTACATCGCCGATGCGGCGCTGTACCTCAAGTCGACCAAGCCGGAACTGGGCATCCAGAGCCCGTATGAGCTGACCGAAACCCAGTACAAGGCCGTGCTTGAGCTGTTACGCGCCCAGCAACCGCTGATCCACCGCTACTGGCACGACACCACCGTGCAGATGAGTGACTTCAAGAACGAAGGCGTGGTGGCCTCCAGCGCCTGGCCTTATCAGGTCAACGGCCTGGTCAACGAGAAGCAGCCGATCGCCTCGACTATTCCCAAGGAAGGCGCCACCGGCTGGGCCGACACCACCATGTTGCACAGCGAGGCCAAGCACCCGAACTGCGCCTACAAGTGGATGGACTGGTCGCTGCAGCCGAAGGTCCAGGGCGATGTCGCGGCCTGGTTCGGCTCGCTGCCAGCGGTACCGGCGGCCTGCACCGGCAGCGAACTGCTGGGGGCCGAGGGTTGCAAGACCAACGGCTTCGACCAGTTCGACAAGATCGCCTTCTGGAAAACCCCGCAGGCTGAAGGCGGCAAGTTCGTGCCGTACAGCCGCTGGACCCAGGACTACATCGCGATCATGGGCGGCCGCTGAGGCTTCCCAGACAACATAGGTCTCCTGTGGGAGGGGGCTTGCCCCCGATTGCGATGTGTCAGCCAACCTATCTGTCACTGAACCACCGCTATCGGGGGCAAGCCCCCTCCCACATTGACCGCATTCATAGATGTTTTGATTTTTCAGAAGTCCAGGCCGGGCCGCTGCGACGACCCGCGCCTTTTGGGAGCACCGCACCATGACGCTTGCAGTCCAATTCACCCACGTCTCCCGTCAGTTCGGCGAAGTGAAAGCCGTTGACCGGGTTTCCATCGATATCCAGGACGGCGAGTTCTTTTCCATGCTCGGCCCTTCCGGCTCCGGCAAGACCACTTGCCTGCGCCTGATTGCCGGGTTCGAGCAGCCGAGCGCAGGCTCGATCCGTATTCACGGCGAGGAAGCCGCGGGCTTGCCGCCGTATCAGCGCGACGTCAATACCGTGTTCCAGGATTACGCGCTGTTCCCCCATATGAACGTGCTCGACAACGTGGCCTATGGCCTGAAAGTCAAAGGCGTGGGCAAGCCCGAACGCCTCGAGCGCGCCGAAGAAGCCCTGGCCATGGTCGCCCTCGGTGGCTATGGCGAGCGCAAACCGGTGCAACTCTCCGGCGGGCAGCGCCAGCGCGTGGCCCTTGCCCGCGCCCTGGTCAATCGCCCACGCGTATTGCTGCTGGACGAACCCCTGGGCGCGCTCGACCTCAAGCTGCGCGAGCAGATGCAAAGCGAGCTGAAAAAGCTGCAACGCCAACTGGGCATCACCTTTATCTTCGTCACCCACGACCAGACCGAAGCCCTGTCGATGTCTGACCGCGTGGCCGTGTTCAATAAGGGTCGCATCGAGCAGGTGGATACGCCGCGCAATCTCTATATGAAGCCGGCCACCGTGTTCGTCGCCGAGTTCGTCGGCACCTCCAACGTGATTCGCGGTGAACTGGCCCAGCGCCTCAGCGGCAGTGCGCAGCCGTTCTCGATCCGCCCGGAACACGTGCGGTTCGCCGAAGGCCCGTTGGGGGCTGGCGACGTGGAAATCAGCGGCCTGTTGCATGACATTCAGTACCAGGGCAGCGCCACCCGCTATGAATTGAAACTGGAAAACGGCCAGGCGCTGAACATCAGCCAGGCCAACAACCAGTGGCTGGACATCAGCAGCGGCCATCAGGTCGGCCAGCCCATCACCGCCCGTTGGGCGCGGGGAGCCATGACTCCGCTGACCGATATCGCAGGCGAGGTCTGACATGAGCCTGGCCCTTTCCCAACCACCGATGCGCAGGTTTTCCAACCTGCTGTACCGCAAGCCCAACCTTTACCTGGCGATGCTGCTGGTGCCGCCGCTGATCTGGTTCGGCGCGATCTACCTGGGTTCGTTGTTGACCCTGCTGTGGCAAGGCTTTTATACCTTTGACGACTTCACCATGGCGGTCACCCCGGACCTGACCCTGGCCAACTTCGCCGCGCTGTTCCAGCCGTCGAACTTCGACATCATCCTGCGCACCCTGAGCATGGCGATCGTGGTGTCGATCGCCAGCGCGATAGTGGCCTTCCCGATTGCCTACTACATGGCGCGCTACACCACGGGCAAGACCAAGGCGTTCTTCTACATCGCGGTAATGATGCCCATGTGGGCCAGCTATATCGTCAAGGCCTATGCCTGGACCTTGCTGCTGGCCAAGGGCGGTGTGGCGCAGTGGTTCGTGCAGCACCTGGGCCTGGAGCCGGTGTTGCAGTTCGTGCTGGGCATTCCCGGCGTGGGCGGCAGCACCTTGAGCACCTCACACCTGGGCCGGTTCATGGTGTTCGTCTATATCTGGTTGCCGTTCATGATCCTGCCGATCCAGGCCTCGCTGGAGCGTTTGCCACCGTCGCTGCTGCAAGCCTCGGCCGATCTGGGCGCCAAGCCGCGCCAGACGTTCATGCAGGTGATCTTGCCGCTGTCGGTGCCGGGGATTGCCGCCGGTTCGATCTTCACGTTTTCGCTGACCCTGGGCGATTTCATCGTGCCGCAACTGGTCGGCCCACCGGGTTACTTCGTCGGCGGCATGGTGTATGCCCAGCAAGGCGCCATCGGCAATATGCCCATGGCCGCGGCGTTCACCCTGGTGCCGATCGTGCTGATCGCGGTGTACTTGTCCATCGTCAAACGCCTGGGGGCCTTCGATGCACTCTGAGAAATCATCACTCGGCTTGAAGATTGCAGCCTGGGGCGGCCTGGTGTTCCTGCACTTTCCGATCCTGATCATCTTCCTTTACGCCTTCAACACCGAAGAAGCCGCGTTCAGCTTCCCGCCCCAGGGCTTTACCCTGAAGTGGTTCAGCGTGGCCTTCGCCCGGCCCGACGTGCTGGACGCGATCAAGCTGTCGCTGCAAATTGCAGGCATCGCCACCCTGATCGCCATGGTGCTCGGCACGCTCGCGTCGGCCGCCCTGTATCGCCGTGAGTTCTTTGGCAAGCAAGGCGTGTCGTTGATGCTGATCCTGCCGATTGCACTGCCGGGGATCATCACCGGTATCGCCCTGCTGGCAACGTTCAAGACCCTGGGCATCGAGCCGGGGATGTTCACCATCATCGTCGGCCATGCGACCTTCTGCGTGGTGATCGTCTACAACAACGTCATCGCTCGCCTGCGCCGCACCTCCCACAGCCTGATCGAAGCGTCGATGGACCTGGGCGCCGACGGCTGGCAGACCTTCCGCTACATCATCATGCCCAACCTCGGTTCGGCGCTGCTGGCCGGCGGCATGCTGGCGTTTGCGCTGTCGTTCGACGAAATCATCGTCACCACCTTCACCGCAGGGCACGAGCGCACCTTGCCGCTGTGGCTGCTCAACCAGCTCAGTCGCCCACGGGATGTACCGGTGACCAACGTGGTGGCGATGCTGGTGATGATCGTGACGATGTTCCCGATTCTGGGGGCCTATTACCTGACGCGCGGCGGTGAAAGCGTGGCCGGTAGTGGCGGTAAATAACTTTTTTATTGAAGGCACCGCGCTCAAATGTGGGAGGGGGCTTGCTCCGATGGCGGTACATCAGCCCCCCATGTGTTGACTGACACACTGTTATCGGGGGCAAGCCCCCTCCCACATGTGAACCCGGTTCTTTCAGTGACATAACAATAGTGTTGAGGAGGATTGAACCATGCAAACCAAACTCTTGATCAACGGCCACCTGGTCGAAGGCGAAGGCCCGATCCAAGCCATCTTCAACCCGGCACTCGGCCGCGTGCTGGTGGAAATCAAGGAAGCCAGCGAAGCCCAGGTCGACGCCGCCGTGCGCGCCGCCGATGCGGCCTTTGAAAGCTGGTCGCAGACCGCGCCCAAGGATCGTTCGCTGTTGCTGCTCAAACTGGCGGACGTGATCGAAGCCCATGGCGAAGAGCTGGCCAAGCTGGAATCGGACAACTGCGGCAAGCCTTACAGCGCGGCGCTGAACGACGAGATCCCGGCGATTGCCGACGTGTTTCGTTTCTTCGCCGGCGCCAGCCGCTGCATGAGCGGTTCGGCCGGCGGCGAATACCTGCCCGGCCACACCTCGATGATCCGACGCGACCCGGTGGGCGTGATCGCCTCCATCGCGCCGTGGAACTACCCGCTGATGATGGTCGCCTGGAAGATCGCCCCAGCCCTCGCTGCGGGTAATACCGTAGTGCTCAAGCCATCGGAACAAACCCCGCTGACCGCGCTGCGCCTGGTCGAGCTCGCCTCGGAGATATTCCCGGCCGGCGTACTCAACCTGGTTTTCGGTCGTGGGCCTACCGTGGGCAACCCCCTGGTGACTCACCCGAAAGTGCGCATGGTGTCGTTGACCGGCTCCATCGCCACCGGCGCGAATATCATCGCCAGCACTGCTGACAACGTGAAGCGCATGCACATGGAACTGGGGGGCAAGGCCCCGGTGATCATCTTCAATGACGCCGATGTCGATGCCGCCGTCGAGGGCATTCGCACCTTCGGTTTCTATAACGCGGGCCAGGATTGCACGGCCGCCTGCCGCATTTATGCGCAGGCCGATATCTACGACGCCTTTGTCGAAAAGCTCGGCGCCGCCGTCGCCAGCATCAAGTACGGCTTGCAGGATGACCCCAGCACCGAGCTGGGGCCGCTGATCACCGCGCAGCATCGCGACCGTGTCGCCGGGTTTGTCGAACGCGCCATGGCGCAGCCGCATATTCGCCTGGTCACCGGCGGCAAGGCGGTCGAAGGCAACGGTTTCTTCTTTGAACCGACGGTGTTGGCTGATGCGCAGCAGGATGACGAGATCGTGCGCCGTGAAGTGTTCGGGCCGGTGGTGTCGGTGACCAAGTTCACCGATGAGGCGCAGGTGCTGGGCTGGGCCAATGATTCGGACTACGGTCTGGCGTCATCCGTATGGACGGCCGATGTGGGGCGCGCCCATCGCCTGGCCGCTCGTTTGCAATACGGCTGCACCTGGGTGAACACCCACTTCATGCTCGTCAGCGAAATGCCCCACGGCGGCCAGAAGCTGTCGGGGTATGGCAAAGACATGTCCATGTATGGGTTGGAGGACTACACCACGGTTCGCCATGTGATGTTCAAGCACTGATCCACGCCCAAACGCTTTAACGCTTTAACGCTTTAACGCTTTAACGCTTTAACGCTTTAATTGTAGGAGCGAGCTTGCTCGCGAAGAACGCAAGAGCACCGCGGTCAATCAGAATGTCCGCGTTATCGTTGACGTTCTTCGCGAGCAAGCTCGCTCCTACAGTTGAAACACCTACAGCGATAAAACCCAGGTTTCCCCCATGGACATCACCCACCGCGACGTCCTCAACGACGTCGCCATCTCCCTCCCACGGTTAGAGATGTAAACGATGTCCCCGGTTTATACCGGTTGCTCCCTCCCACCTTTGGATCTTCATAATGGTTGGGTAATGTGTTCACTCACAGCCCGGAAATGTCTTGTTTCATATGCGGCGCCATCACCCCGACATCAATCATTTTTCCTACGTCATAGAACCGCTTAAGCTATCCGGCGTCTGTTTAATGTCCGTTGCGTTTGGTCGAAGGCATGTCCGAACCGTTATTTTTGATCCGTTACGTGCCAGGAACGGCGCTGGATTTGCTCACGACAGGTTGTGTCTATGCACCGCAGGAATTTGCTTAAAGCATCCATGGCCATTGCGGCTTACACCGGATTGTCAGCCAGTGGCCTGCTGGCCGCGCAGGCCTGGGCCGGGAACCGTGCCGCCGACGGCAAGGCCGTGGCGTTCGATTTCGAAACGCTGAAGGCCCAGGCCAAACAGCTCGCCGGGACCGAATATAAAGACACCAAACAGGTGCTGCCGCCGACACTGGCGACCATGACCCCGCAGAATTTCAATGCCATCGGCTACGACGGCAAGCATTCGCTGTGGAAGGAGTTGAACGGCCAATTGGACGTGCAGTTCTTCCACGTTGGCATGGGCTTCAAGACGCCGGTGCGCATGCACAGTGTCGACCCGAAGACCCGGGAAGCCCGCGAAGTGCATTTCCGCCCTTCGCTGTTCAACTATGAAAAAACCACGGTCGACACTCAGCAACTGACCGGCGACCTGGGCTTCTCTGGCTTCAAGCTGTTCAAGGCACCGGAACTGGATCGCCACGACGTGCTGTCGTTTCTCGGCGCCAGCTACTTCCGCGCGGTGGATTCCACCGGCCAGTACGGCCTTTCCGCACGAGGCCTGGCGATTGATACCTACGCGAAAAAGCGCGAGGAGTTCCCCGACTTTACGCAATTCTGGTTCGAAACCCCGGACAAGGACGCCACGCGTTTCGTGGTCTACGCCCTGCTCGACTCGCCGAGTGCCACCGGCGCCTATCGCTTTGATATCGACTGCCAGGCCAACCAGGTGGTGATGGCCATCGACGCCAATATCAATGCGCGCACCGCCATCGAACAACTGGGTATCGCGCCGATGACCAGCATGTTCAGTTGCGGCACCCACGAACGGCGCATGTGCGACACCATCCACCCGCAAATCCACGACTCGGACCGCCTGGCGATGTGGCGTGGCAATGGCGAGTGGATTTGCCGCCCATTGAACAACCCGGCCAAGCTGCAATTCAACGCCTTCGCCGACACCGACCCGAAAGGTTTCGGCCTGGTGCAGACCGACCATGAGTTCGCCAGCTACCAGGACACCGTGGACTGGTACAGCAAGCGCCCAAGCCTGTGGGTCGAACCCACCACCGCCTGGGGCGAAGGCTCGATCGACCTGCTGGAAATCCCGACCACCGGCGAAACCCTCGACAATATCGTGGCCTTCTGGACGCCGAAAAAACCCGTGGCGGCCGGCGATTCGCTCAATTATGGCTACAAACTGTACTGGAGCGCCCTGCCGCCGGTGAGCACGCCGTTGGCGCAAGTCGATGCGACTCGTTCCGGCATGGGCGGTTTCACCGAAGGGTGGGCACCGGGCGAGCATTACCCGCCAGTTTGGGCACGCCGTTTCGCCGTGGACTTCAAGGGCGGCGGCCTGGATCGCCTGCCACCCGGCACCGGTATCGAGCCCGTGGTCACCTGTTCCCATGGTGAAGTGAAAGACTTCAGCGTGCTGGTGCTCGACAACATCAAGGGCTACCGCATTCTGTTCGACTGGTACCCGACCAGCGACAGCGTGGAGCCGGTGGAACTGCGCTTGTTTATCCGCACCCAGGACCGCACCTTGAGCGAAACCTGGCTGTACCAGTACTTCCCGCCGGCACCGGACCAGCGTAAGTACACATGATGCGTTGACTTGAACATGGGCGCGGGCTTGCTCACCACAGCAAGCCCGCGCCCATGTTCAGCGGCGACTCAGAACCGCGACACGCTTTTCATCGCGCCAATCAGATACCGCATCGCCACCTGATCGCTTTCGGTCAGGGCGCGATACTGCGCCAGTAATTCAGCTTCATCGGAACTCAACCTTTGGGCGCGCGAGTACACCCTGCGGGTCAGAAAAGACACCACCACACCGGCTACACCATAGGACTTGGCCATGGACTGTTTCTCCTGATATCGATCAAAACTCCGTGTGCCCATTACCCGCCTCCCGTGAAGCGCAATGCTTCGGCAGACAAACCGGCTGACTCCCTGGGCCAGGAATCAGACTTACCCTAAGCGTAGAAACAATCTCGTGACGTGTGGGATTTTTTTAGAGTATTCACTTAAATAATTGGGTCAGGAATAAATACCTACAGCCCTATCCCACAGTTGCGGGCAAAAAAAAACCCACCGGGCCAGGGTGGGTTTTGTGAGCGCGGATGAAGGCTCAATCCCTGAGATCAGACTCATGAATCGGCTGGTCGCGATGAGTCGCCCGTTGGTACTGGGCCGGCCAGATTGCCTTGCGCCCACCGAGATCATCGTCGGCATGCAGCGGCCAGTACGGGTCACGCAGCAGTTCACGGGCGAGGAAAATGATATCGGCCTGGCAGGTGCGCAGGATGTGCTCGGCCTGGGCCGGTTCGGTGATCATGCCGACGGTGCCGGTGGCGATGCCCGACTCTTTGCGCACACGCTCGGCGAAGCGTGTCTGGTAGCCCGGCCCCGTGGGGATCTCGGCATTGGCGGCGGTGCCACCGGAGGACACGTCGATCAGGTCCACACCCAGGTCTTTGAGGCGACGCGCCAGTTCCACGGTTTCATCCGGGTTCCAGCCGTCTTCCACCCAGTCGGTGGCCGAAACCCGCACAAACAACGGCAACTCCTGGGGCCAGGCTTCGCGCACCGCTTCGGTCACTTGCAGCACCAGGCGGATACGGTTTTCAAAGGACCCGCCGTATTGGTCCTGACGCTGGTTGCTGATGGGCGACAGAAATTGATGTAACAGGTAACCATGCGCCGCGTGGATTTCCACCACCTCGAAACCCGCGGTCAACGCACGCTTGGCGGCGGCGACAAAGTCGCTGATCACTTGCTGGATCTGAGCGTCATCCAGTTGCCGGGGTTGCGTGTGGTTCGGGTCAAAGGCAATCGGCGACGGCCCCACCGGCACCCAGCCGCCGTCTTCCGGCTTGACGCTGCCATGCTTGCCGATCCACGGCCGATGGGTGCTGGCCTTGCGCCCGGCGTGGGCCAGTTGAATGCCGGCCACCGCGCCCTGGGCGGCGATAAAGCGGGTGATGCGTTGCAAGGGTGCGATCTGTTCATCGTTCCACAAGCCCAGGTCTTGGGCGGTGATACGGCCATCGGCGGTGACCGCGGTGGCTTCGGTAAAAATCAGCCCGGCGCCGCCGACGGCACGACTGCCAAGGTGGACGAGGTGCCAGTCATTAGCCAGGCCATCGACACAGGAGTATTGGCGCATCGGCGACACGGCAATGCGATTGAGCAGGGTCAATTGGCGCAGGGTATAGGGTTCGAGCAGCTGACTCATGGCGCACCTCTTCTTGGCTTTTGGGCACTTCTGTAGGAGCGAGCTGGCTCGCGAAAGCCTCATAGACACCGTTTATCGAGGATCGAGGCGTTACCGTAAACGTTTTTCGCGGGCAAGCCCGCTCCTACACAACAGTGCTTAGAGCCTAGTCGACAACGCTGGATTGCACAGGGTTCAGAAACGAAAACGGGAGCCGATTGCCGGCTCCCGTGGTGCGGCCTCTTACATTTCGACCTGGGTGCCCAGCTCGATCACCCGGTTGACCGGGAGCTTGAAGAAACGCAGGTTGCCGTTGGCGTTCTTCAACATGAACGCGAACAAGCCCTCGCGCCAGCGCGCCATGCCTTTGATCCGCGAGGCGATGACCGTTTCGCGGCTGAGGAAGTACGTGGTGCGCATCGGGCTGAAATCCAGCTCGTCCAGATGGCACAGTTTCAACGCTTCAGGCACGTCCGGCTCATCGGTAAAGCCGAAGTGCAGGATCACGCGGAAGAAACCTTCCCCGTAGGCATCCACCTCGAAGCGCCGTGCGGCCGGCACCCGCGGAATATCCTCATAGACCACCGTCAGCAACACCACCTGCTCGTGCAGCACCTGGTTATGCAGCAGGTTGTGCAACAGCGCGTGGGGCACAGCGTCGGGCCGTGCGGTGAGGAACACCGCGGTGCCCTGCACACGATGGGGCGGTTGCACACGGATGCTGCCGATAAAAATCGGCAGTGGCAGGCCGCCTTCGTCGAGGCGATCCATCAGCAGTTCCTTGCCGCGTTTCCACGTCGTCATCAGGACAAACAACACGATCCCCGCCAACACCGGGAACGCACCGCCCTGGACGATTTTCGGCACGTTGGCGGCGAAGAACAGGCCGTCCACCAGCAGGAAACCGATCAATACCGGAATCGCCAGCAGCGGTGGCCACTTCCACAGCAACAGCATCACCGCCGACACCAGGATACTGGTGATCAGCATGGTGCCAGTCACCGCGACACCGTAGGCGGAAGCCAGGGCATTGGAGGACTCGAAGCCCAGTACCAGCAGGATCACGCCCACCATCAACGACCAGTTCACAGCACCAATGTAGATCTGGCCTTGCTCGGCGCTGGAGGTGTGCTGGATGTGCATACGGGGGATGTAGCCCAGCTGGATCGCCTGGCGAGTCAGGGAGAACGCACCGGAAATCACGGCCTGGGACGCAATCACCGTCGCCAGGGTCGACAGCACCACCAGCGGAATCAACGCCCAGCTCGGCGCCAGCAGGTAGAACGGGTTGCGCGCCGCTTCGGGGTTTTCCAGCAACAACGCGCCCTGGCCGAAATAGTTGAGCACCAGCGCCGGCAGCACGAGGGCGAACCAGGCACGGGCGATGGGCTTGCGCCCGAAGTGGCCCATGTCAGCGTACAGCGCCTCGGCACCGGTCAAGGCCAGCACCACAGCGCCGAGAATCGCCACGCCCATGCCGGGGTGGACGACAAAGAAGCGCACACCCCAGACCGGGTTCAGCGCGTTGAGCACTTCCGGATGCTGGCTGATGCCATGCACCCCCAGGCCGGCCAGCACCAGGAACCACAACACCATGACCGGGCCGAACAGCTTGCCGATACGGTCGGTGCCGTGTTTCTGGATCAGGAACAGGCCCACCAGCACCACCAGCGACAACGGCACGACCCAGCGCTCAAGCCCATCAAAGGCCAGTTCAAGGCCCTCTACCGCCGAGAGTACCGAGATTGCCGGGGTGATCATGCTATCGCCGTAGAACAGCGCGGCACCGATCAGGCCGAGAATCACCAGCACCGACCGCAACTTGGGATACGGCGACGCCGCCCGCCGCGCCAGCGCCGTCAGGGCCATGATGCCGCCCTCGCCCTGGTTGTCGGCGCGCAGGATAAACAGCACGTACTTGATCGACACCACCCAGACCAGCGACCAGAAAATCAACGCCAGAATGCCGAAGACCCCGTCATGATTGACTGAAACCCCATACCCCCCGGCAAACACCTCTTTAAGGGTATAGAGCGGGCTGGTACCAATATCGCCGTACACCACCCCGACCGCCGCCACCAGCATGCCTATCGGCTTGGCGTTTGAATGCTCGGCACCCGCTGCCTGACTACTTGCCTGACCCATCAACCACTCCTGCCCTTTGACCTGAGGTCTTTTATAAACAACGCGCCTAAGCTGACCCTAGCATGCGCTGTTTTACTTCTCGTAACAGACGTTTTATTGACCCAGGGCTTTCCCCGCGAGCAACGGCGCGAAGCATAGCGCAGCACTCGTCGCATTTCCCTGCATAAAGCTGGTCAAGTGCGTTGCCCGTCGCTAGAATTGCGCACTTTTTGATCAGAGGCGCAGCAAGCGCCCGTCCGCAGCCCTGTCATGCCCGACTGGCGGCGTCATTCAATACCGAGGTTAGACATGTCCACCACCATCGCAAAGGCCAACCCCAAGGTTGGCTTTGTTTCCCTGGGTTGCCCAAAAGATATTCAATAAATACAAATAATCCAGGCAAAAAAAAGGCCCTGAGCAGCAAGGAAACTCCTTACTACTCAGGGCCTTATAACTTTCACCCGACTCAGCCGAATCATAAACTTCTTTATCTCGCACACTCTTCGACAACCTAGAACAGCCCACCCAACGCTGCTGGCTCCCAATTCATGATCACAAGCTCTCCGCTGACATCGGCTTTCCCCTGCCGCTGATTCGCCGTGCTGTACCGGATGTCCACTGTCTCAAAGTGAAACCCCTTAAACACTTGCCGGATGTCCGGGTGGTCATTGATGCTGACCATCACCTTGCCCTGGCAGCGCCGCATGAATTCGGCCATCCGCTCATAGTTTTCAAAGGGGAAATCCACGCCATAGCCGGCGGTCTGCCAGTAAGGCGGATCCATGTAGTGGAAGGTATGGGCACGGTCATAGCGCTCTGCGCACTCTAGCCAGCCCAGGTTCTCGACGTAAGTCCCGGAAAGACGCTGCCACGCAGCCGAGAGGTTTTCCTCAATTCGTAGCAGGTTGATCGTCGGAGCAGTGGTTGCGGTGCCGAACGTCTGCCCTGTCACCTTGCCCGCAAATGCATGGTGCTGCAGGTAGAAAAACCGGGCCGCGCGCTGGATGTCGGTGAGGGTTTCAGGCCGAGTCATCTTCTGCCACTCGAACACCTGGCGTGAACTGATCGCCCATTTGAACTGGCGCACGAATTCTTCCAGGTGATTCTGCACAACGCGGTACAGCGTGACCAGGTCGCCATTAATGTCGTTGAGAACTTCAACGGGCGCGGCCTGTGGTCGCATGAAGTAGAGCGCGGCGCCGCCGGCAAAGACTTCAACGTAGCATTCGTGGGGTGGAAATAGCGGGATAAGACGATCGGCCAGACGGCGTTTGCCGCCCATCCAAGGGATGATGGGTGTGGACATATAAAAGCAAGACCTTTGCTGTATGAATAAACAGTGCTAGGCTCGTTACGCTTTGTGCACGAAGCAGGAGCCTTGGCTGGACTTGCAGGGGAAATCTGCGGGGAAGGTGGCCGGGCGGGATGTTGGCGCATCCTGCCCGACCGCTCCTTTCATTTCGATGTAGAGACTGCTTTTGCGTAGGCCTGGCATGCCCTCAAGGCAATTAGTCCCTGGTCCCCGTCATCGGTGATGGCGAGAATTCGTTGAGCATGCGCTGGGTCAAGTTGGGCGCGCGCGGCTCCATGAACCACGCCGGCGGTGCCGGGGGTGGCAGGCACGTTGCAGCCACCGGCTGAATCCGCGGCGTCGAGAAGGACTGACAGCCTGACATCAGAAGTGGCAAGGCGATCGCGCAGAACAGCCTGGTTGCGTTGGGCATCGGATAATTCCCTGGTGTGTTGTTGGTCCTGGCCGGCGAGTTGCTTCTCCAGGGCCAGGCGCTTATCGGTCTCGTCGCGGGCTTGGTCGGCGGCGGCATTGGTGATCGCCGCCAGGTCATCCTTGTGCAGGCCGGCCTGCTCGGCGAGCTTCTTGCCCATGCGCCAGTCCTGCACCTGCCAGGCGCCGCCAAAGCCGATGACCATCGCCAGCAGGATCGCGGCCAGGATCTGCCCGGGCGTCATGCCAGCACCTTTTTCGCCTTGTCCCACAGCAGCAGGCGATCTTCCAGGCCGTTGATCCCACCGTTAATGCGGCGGGTGATCTTCACGAAGTCGCCCTGGTCCGCCAGCGTGTTCAGGCCTTCCATAGACCAGAACCAAGCCGCCGACATCGCGGCGTGCTGCGGCAGCTCGAGCAGCTCTGGCTTACTGAGCAGGTCCAGGCCCAGGGCTTCACCGCACGCGGCGTAGTTGGCTCGACCGGTGATCTGGATCAGGCCCCGGCCACGATACTTGGAGCCGTCGCCCGGCACAGTGTTGCCCAGGTCTGCGCGCCCTTCATAGCCGACCTGCTGCGCCGTCGGCCCCCACAACTCCTTCAGCCAGCGGAACTGGCCCGACTCGTGCCCAACCTGGGCGATGAAGGCGGCGACCCGGAGCAAGCCGACAATTCCGTAACGGTTCATGGCCGTGTTCAGGGCAGGAACAAAAACGCCGGCTTGGCGGCCGGCGTTCGGAAGAATCTGCAGCAGCTGCTGCTCGGTGATGGGCATACTTTTCTCCATACGAAAAAAACCATACATTGGCGATAGTTAAAAGTAAAACCAACTCGATCCACTTAGGTGGACAATGCAGCACCAATAATGGCCGTGCAATTGATTACAACATAGTGTTCCGAAGCCGTTATTATTTGACAGACTTTTCGATTAGCACTTAGTCGGTACCTGTGTAAAAATCCGAATACGCATGTAAGGAACGCGTAAATACTGCACAAAGCCGTAAAAACTAAAAAGTTCCATGCCCGCGGTGGCCTCGACTAAAAAACCGCGCAACCACTGGTAATTTAAAACTACCAGGCTAGGAGCATCATGAAAGTAAACAAAACGTCAGCAACACTCTCACTGGCTGCCTTATTGATCGGTATAGAGATCGCCGTTCGCGCCTCGGGCCTAGTTGACTTTCCACTGTATGATGCAAATAAAGAAATCGGGTATATCCCCAAGCCTTCACAGGCCGGTTCATTTCTACACAAAAACATATGGCAATTTAATTCTTTGAGTATGGGTTCCGGTCCATTTAAGCCAAGCAGCGGTATTGATGTATTGCTCATCGGTGACAGCGTTGTTTTAGGAGGCAACCCCTACAAACAACAAGACAGGCTTGGGCCTGTCTTGCAGATTGAAAGCAAGCACGCCGTCTGGCCAATTTCTGCAGGAAGCTGGTCGATTAGCAACGAGCTAATCTACTTAAAGGCTCATCCCGATGTGCTAAAGGATATTGATACTTTTATTTTCGTGTTGAATTCGGGGGACTTTCAAGGTCCATCTTCCTGGGGCTGCGAGACAACCCATCCACGAGAGTATCCCTACTCAGCAGCCTACTACGTCTTCAAAAAATACATTTACGACTTCCAGCCGTGCACTGGCGTACTAAAGGAACTAACCGTCGCAGAGGGAGACTGGAAGACTGCGCTTAAAGAGTTTTTTGAGTTTGAAACCGTCAAAGGTAAGCCTGTTTCTTTTTTCTTATACCCTAACAAAAAAGAATCAGCAGGGAGTATCGAGGTTTCCACCTTCGAGGGGTACGCGGCTGACTTACTGCAAGCAAGTAATGGCAGAGCACACGTGTTTAGCATTTTTCGTGACCCTCGATGGAGCGAGCAATTCTTTCGGGATGAAATACATCCAACGGTTGAGGGAACCAAAGTACTGGCCTCCATCATAAACGGCTCTTCGCATTTAAGGGTGTAGAAAAAATCTGACCGGCTGGAAAAGGAGTCGAGGATCTTAGAAAATGTAAGCTC
>NZ_JBXAFK010000009.1:71235-157805 GCF_058793055.1 Pseudomonas sp. MPR-R2A5 | reverse complement strand
GACTGAGCCCTGTAGCGTACAGGACCCGGTCCGCTGTAGCCTAACCAACAGCTGTCCAGCTTTTGGGGCGCACTTCAGTGTGAAGTCAACAGATTCAGTGACTGACACTGCTATCGCGGGCAAGCCCCCTCCCACATTTTTTTTGCCGCGTTCCTACAGGGCGAACTGCGCGAAGTTGACACCGGCACCCGCCGGACGCACATCCTTCAGGAACGAATCCTTGTCCGCGCTCAGCTCCAGGGTAATCTCCGGCTTGCGCTTGCCCGCATTGCGCACCACCAGCCCTTCGAGCTTTTCACGCAGGAATACCGTCGGCACCTTCAGGTGCAGCAACTGGTCGGTCTCGGCGTTGTGCATCAACAGGTGAATCCACTCGTACTGGCCCACGGCAATCCGCGCCACCGGCAAGTCGAACCACCAGATATTGCGTTTGCGGTCCAGGTCGGTGAAATGGCAGTTGTTGACGC
Source organism: Pseudomonas sp. MPR-R2A5 (assembly GCF_058793055.1). Taxonomy (NCBI): domain Bacteria; kingdom Pseudomonadati; phylum Pseudomonadota; class Gammaproteobacteria; order Pseudomonadales; family Pseudomonadaceae; genus Pseudomonas; species Pseudomonas sp. MPR-R2A5. The sequence continues at coordinate 157,338 of NZ_JBXAFK010000009.1, read as the reverse complement.
CGAGAACGGCACCGCCCAGTTCCTGGTTTCTGCGGGCGATGGCCTGTGCTTTATTGAGTTTCATAACCTTCCTACGGGATCTGTTATTCAGCGTTATAGCCTGAATGTGCCGCGCATTCTCGTGGGTTGGCCGCAAAACATAAAGCCAAACCTGCGCATGGCGATGAAATGCCCACCGAAAAATAATTGAAACTCTGCCGAACAGCCCCGGGTCAATCTTTAGGTAATGACCAAAACCCTTGATTGTTCTTTCGGAGGCATACCATGAGCAGCACATCGGATAAGGTAAAAGGCGTCGCGAACGAAGCTGTCGGCAACATCAAGCAAGGCGTCGGCAAAGTGACCGGCAACGATAAGTTGCGTGCTGAAGGTGTCATTCAGGAAAAGAAAGGCGAAGTGCAGAAAGCCGTCGGCGACACCAAGGACGCCGTCAAAAAAGCGACCAAGTAAACCTGAATCGCTGGCTGTGTTCATTGAGCCCAACGGCCATCCACGGATGGCCGTTTTTATGTGCGGCGGTGCAACTAAATTCTTGAAATTGTTTCAAAGTCGCCAGATAGGCTACTTTGATGTAGAAAACGCCCCCTGAGTCGCCCCTGAACTCAACCTTTTTGCGGCGAAAGGAGACGCTATGATTTTTCCGGTACTCGATGGCCTCAAGCTGCACACAGTGCTGGTGCGCACGGTCAAGGAATTCGTCAACGACGAGATGTCGACTTACGCCTCGGCATTGGCCTACCAGATGCTGTTTTCCTTGTTTCCGTTCCTGCTGTTCCTCATTGCCTTGATCGGTTTCCTGCACCTGCCGGACTTTTTCACCTGGCTGCGCCTGCAGTCGGAACTGGTGTTGCCGCCCCAGGCCCTGGAGCAGGTCAACCCGGTGATCGACCAGTTGCAGCAATCCAAGGGCGGCCTGCTGTCGGTGGGTATCGTGATTGCACTATGGACCGCCTCGGCCGGCGTGCGCTTGATGATGAGCGCGATGAACGCCGCCTACGACGTGGTCGAAGGGCGGCCGATCTGGAAGCGGTTTCCGTTGTCGATTTTCTACACCGTGGGCATCGCCGGCATGCTGCTGGCCGCCGCCGCGCTGATGGTGCTCGGGCCGCAGGTGATGGAGTGGCTGGCGGGGCAAATCGGTATGCAGGAATTCGTGGTCACCTTGTGGACCATCCTGCGCTGGCCGCTGATCGTGGTCCTGCTGATGTTCGCTGTGGCCCTGATGTACTACGTGATGCCCGATGTCGAGCAGAAATTCCGCTTTATTACCCCAGGTTCCGTGCTGGCGGTGGTGGTGTGGATCGTCGCGTCCCTGGGCTTTGGCTACTACGTCAAGACCTTCGCCGACTACAACGCCATGTATGGCAGTATCGGTGCAATCATTGTCCTGCTCCTGTACTTCTATATTTCTGCTGCCGTGTTGTTGCTCGGTGCGGAGATGAATGCCGTGATCGAACACATGTCCGCCGAAGGCAAGGACCCCGGCGAAAAGGCATTCGATGCACACACCCACGTGAGTGAGAAACAGCACGTCTCTGGCCTCGGCCGAGACCATTCCAAGCCCACCCCTGACGAAGTCTGATCGATGATCCGTGAAATCCTGAAAATGGGCGACGAACGCCTGCTGCGTATCGCGCCACCGGTCCCGCCGGAAATGTTCGACAGCCCCGAGCTGTGGCAGTTGATTGATGACATGTTCCAGACCATGGAGCACGTCGGCGGCGTCGGCCTGGCCGCACCGCAGATTGGCGTCGACCTGCAACTGGTGATCTTTGGTTTCGAGAGCAGTGAACGCTACCCGGACGCTCCGGCCGTACCACAGACGATCCTGATCAACCCGCTGATCACACCGCTGAGCCCGATACTGGAAGAGGGCTACGAAGGTTGCCTTTCCGTACCCGGCCTGCGTGGCGCGGTAGACCGTTACCAGCAGATTCGCTACGAAGGTTTCGACCCCAAGGGCGAGCCGATCGTACGTATCGCCGAAGGCTTCCACGCGCGCGTGGTGCAGCATGAATGCGACCACCTGATCGGCCGGCTGTACCCGTCGCGGATCACCGACTTCAGCAAGTTCGGGTTTATCGAAGTGATGTTCCCGGACATGGACCCGACGGCCGACGAATAACCTCGCCGATGCCCACAAATCCCTGTGGAAGGGGCTGGTTTGCCCCCGCCACATGGGGGCGGCGGTGAGTCAGATCATTTGGCTGGTTTGACGAACCGCAACGTCATCCGGTCCGATTCGCCAATCGCCACATACCTGGCCTTATCCTGCTCGCCCAGCTTCAACGTCGGCGGCAAGGTCCAGACGCCGCCGGCATAGTCCTTGGTGTCCTTCGGGTTGGCGTTGACCTCACTCTGCCCGGCCAGTTTGAACCCGGCATCGGTCGCCAGCTTCACCACCTGCGCCGTGGTCAGGTAACCACTGTCCTTGATGGCGTCAAGGTTTGCGCCGTCCTTGGCGCGATGGTCTTCCACCCCCAGCACGCCACCCGGTTTCAACACGTTGTAGAACCCGCTGAAAGTGGCCTCGGCGGTATCGGCCAACACCCAGTTATGCACATTGCGGAACGTCAGCACGGCATCCGCCGACGCGGGTTTGCCGAACACCGGGGCCTTGGGATCGAACTCGACCACTTCAGCCTTGGCATAGCGCGCCGGGTCGGCGGCGAATTTCTTTTTCAGGTTTTCTTCCGACGTGCGCGCGTAGGCACTCACACTGGGGGCCTGCACGGCGGCGATGTAGTGCCCGTGGTCCTTGAGCAGCGGTGCGAGAATCTCGCTGTACCAGCCGCCACCTGGGGTGATTTCGATCACCCTCTGCTGGGCGCCCAGGCCAAAGAACTCAAGTGTCTGCTGTGGATGGCGATAGACGTCACGCGCGCTGTTAGCCGGGTCGCGCCAACTGCCGGCCAGCACACTGGCGTATTGCTTGGCGGTAATCGGCGCGTCGGCGGCCTGGCTGAAGGTTGGCGCGAGGAGGGCGGTGAGGGACAGAGCTGCAAGCGTCGTTTTCATGATCATCCTGTAGAGGGCTTCTGTGCCGTCGAGGCTAGCATGGGCCCAGTGTCGGCCGATCACACATTATCCGAGGTCGACCTCACCAAAGGTTCTAAGCCCATCGCAATCATCGGCTTGTTACGCTTGTAGCGCACCAGTCGTTCGCTGAGGGATTGCGGCAACAGCGTGTCCTGGGTAAAGCCCATGCGCTGATAAACGCCTTCCAGCTCCGGATGACAGAGCAGCCACACTGTGCCTTCCACATCTGCCACCGCCGCACCGATCAAGCGGGCTGCCAGACCCTGGCCGCGATACGCCGGGTCGACAAACACGCCCGTCAACCATTGCCCGCCAACCACGGGCGTGAGGCACAGGCCGGCGACAATCTCGCGGCGGCGCGCCACCCACAGACGTCCGCCCTTGAGCGCCTTCATCGACGACTGGTGGCTGCGATAAAACTTGTTCAGCAGCGGCCACAGGGGCTCTGCCAGCAGATCGATGGTCAACTCGGGCATGGTCTTCAGGCAGCGTAATCACGGGCCGAGGATTATAAGCGTCTTCTGTAGGGCAATAGGTGGTATACCCAGTGTTACATCCCCTGTAAGTGGAGCACGCATCATGGCCAAAGGTATGGATTCAAAGAAAGCCGCGAAGAAGAAACCGGCAAAAACCGCCGACGAAAAACGCGCCGACAAGAAAGCCAAGAAAACCGACACAGGTCTGTTCGGTCACTGAGTGACAAGCTTATAACCCAATGATCTGCCAGATTTTCCCGCCTCATTGCACAGAGCAGGAAACACCTGCTCTGAGCTGCCGCACGCCCCCTCTACCAGAACAGCGCACGGCCTCTGTGCCGCATGCAGCCCCCCCGTCATTGCAGGCGAGCCGGTGCCACACTGGCGTCTATTTCAGATCATGAATTTTCGGCGGCCAGCGCGGCGATGACCGTTGGCCGCTCGCCCACCCGCTGTTGAAACGCCGCCAGCGCCGGCCACTTGCCCAGATCAATGGCGTGAAACCCCGCCCAGCGCAGCACCACGAACAGGTAGGCATCCGCTACTGAATAGTGCGCGCCTAACAGGTAATCCTGGTGCTCCAGGGTCTGCACCAGCACCGCGAAGCGCTTGAACAGCGTGGCCTGGAACGAGGCTTTGACCTCGCCCTGAATCGCATTGTTGAAAAACACTGCCAACCCACCATGAATTTCAGTCGCAATAAAATTCAGCCACTCCTGCAAGCGCACGCGCTCCCAGCTGCCATTGGCCGGGGCCAGGCCCGCGTCGGGTTTGAGGTCGGCCAGGTATTGCAGGATCGCGCTGGCTTCGGTCAACACCTGGCCGTTGTCCAGTTGCAGCGCTGCCACATAGCCCTTGGGGTTGATCTGCAGGAAGTCCTGGCCATCGGCAGTGGTTTTGGCCTGGTTATCCACGCGCACCAGGTCGAACGGAAGCGCCAATTCGCGCAGCACGATATGGGGGGCGAGGGAACAGGCATTGGGGAAGAAATACAGTTTCATCTGTGACAGCTCCGTTGAATTTGCGCCAGTCTCACCGCCGTGGCACCTTGCGTAAAATTAAACCTTCGGATCCCTGCCATAAGGACAGCGACTGTCATGATGAACCTGATGCACTGGCGCCTGCTGGTGGCGGTGGCCGATCACGGCAGCATCACCGCCGCCGCCGGACATGTCGGCATGACCCAGTCCGCCGCCAGCCAGGCCATGGCTGGCATGGAGGCGACGCTGGGTGCTCAGTTGTTTACCCGCGAGCCGCGCAAGACCTTGCCCACCGCCCTGGGGCTGAGTGTGATCGAGCAGGCGCGGGTGATGCTCGGGGCCTTGCAGGCGATTCGCAGTACTGTGGATGAGGCCAGGCCCATGCTGCGGGGGACGATTCGCATCGCTAGTTTCCCCATGGCGCTCGCGACCTTTCTGACGCCGTTTTTGCAACGTTTCCGCCAGTTATATCCCGGTATCGACGTCACCACCCTGGATGTTACCGATAACGAGGTGCTGACCCTGCTCGAGGCCGACCTGATCGACCTGGGCGTGGTGCTCAACCCCAAGCCCGAGCGCCAGGCCACCATATTGGGCCGTGACTGCTGGATGGCAGTGCTGCCGACGAACCATCCACTGGCACAACGCCCGGCCGATGCAAGCGTAAGTCTTGAGGAACTGTTCGAACAAGCCTTCGTGCTTGCCACCGGTGGTTGCAGCGCCAATGCCCGCAGCCTGGGCGCCGCGGTAGGGCTGACCCTGCGCGATATCCGCGTGGAAGTCCGCGAATGGAGCAGCGCCTTCAGCCTGGTACGCGAAGGCGTTGGCGTGACGCTGGTGCCGGAGATGGCCCTGCCGGTCGAGCGCCAGGGTTTACGCGTGATGCCGCTGACAGCGCCGCGGTACCGCGAGTTTGCCCTGGTCGGTTCACCCAACCGCCCACCTTCGGCCGCCGCCGACGCGTTGTTGAAGATGCTGGCTGAACGTTGATGCGCTTGAATCCACCAGGGGGCGATGGATCAGTCGCCCAAGGTTGAGACTGACACCCAGTGATCGGGAACCGGCCCGCTCGCCATCAGGGGGCCGGTTTGCTGTACGACAGCGCCAAGTCGCAGACAGGGTTTGCCTTGCGCGGTTGCTTAGATCGCCGCGAGGGTGTCTTTCACCGACTGCGCCTGGGGCGCCGCGGTCTTCGCCGCTACCTGCTGCTCTTGTTGTACTTTCACGCGCTCAGCCACCTGCTTGGCGATCGCATCCTGTTTTTCCTGGGGCATGGCCTGCACTTGTTCCTCGGTCAACCCTTGCTCCTTGAGCAACTGCTCGCGGATACGTTCGGCCGGGGTTTTGCTCATGTAATCGGTGAAGTCTGCGCGTGCGCTGCTGGTGGTGGAACCGGCGGCGGGTACATCCGTGGTCGCCGGAGTGGCTGCCGTGCTCGCTTGCAACTGCACGCGGGTCTTGGCGAAGGCTTCGTCGATGCGATCGTTGGCCTTGTCCAGTGCCTTCTGTACAACTGGCACGGTCACGCTTTGCTGCGCCGCTTGCAGGGCGCCGCTGTATAGCGTGCTGGCGGCGGCGTTGGCGGGGTCCATATCGGGGCGCTTGAGCTGTTGGACGGTCGATACGGCTTGAGTGTTGTTGTTAACCAGCATGATGGTTCACCTGGGGAAATGTACGGTGCCTCAGGTGGAGCAATTAGCGTGCCGGGCAGCATCACCCCGGTTTTACTGGGGCGCGCACGGCCGTCGCGGCAATAGTTGTCCCGTCGACGGCCAATCGTTGCCGTCAGTGGGCGATATTTTCCAACGCCAGATTGCGCGTACGCGGCCCGAACCAACTGATGGTGATCATCACGATCAACATGCTGCTGGCGATAAACGCCAACACGCCCGGGGTGCCCAGGTGTTCGAGGATAAAACCGATCAACAGGCTGCTGAACACCGTGGACAAGCGGCTGAACGAATAACAGAACCCCACCGCCCGCGCGCGGATATTGGTCGGGAACAGTTCGCTCTGGTACGAGTGATAACTGAAGCTCAACCAGGCATTGCAGAACGTGATCATCACCCCGCAGATCACCAACCCTACCGCCGTGGTCTGCAGGGCGAACAGGCTACCGAAGATCATCGCGCCCATGGCCGAGCCGACAATCTGCCATTTGTTTTCAAAGCGGTTGGCCACCTTCACGAACAACAACGGCCCCAAGGGGTAGGCGAGCGTGATGATAAAGGCGTACAGCAAGCTGTGGGTCACGCTGACACCCTGGCCCGAGAGCAACGCCGGCAGCCAGTTGCCAAAGCCGAAAAAACCGATGGCCTGGAACACATGGAACACGATCAGCATCAACGCACGGCGGCGGTACGGGGGTTGCCAGATATCGGCAAAGCGGCCGCTGCCTTGCACGCTGACGGTTTCCGGTTCGGGCTCATCCAGCGGCTGGCCGTAATCCTTCTGACAGCGGGCTTCGAGGTTGTCCATGATCGCACTGGCTTCGCCGAAACGACCTTTCTGCGCCAGCCAGCGCGGTGATTCCGGCAGGCGCTTGCGCAGTTGCCAGATAAATAGCGCAAACACTGCACTCGACAGCACTACCCAGCGCCAGCCGGCGACGCCGAACGGCGCCTGGGGCACCAGCCACCACGACATCAAGGCCACCGCCGGCACCGACAGGAACTGGATGAAAAACGCAAAGGCGAACGCCGAGCTGCGCATGCGCTTGGGTACCAGTTCCGACAGGTAAGCGTCGATGGTGACCAGCTCGATGCCCAGACCGATGCCCACCAGGAAGCGCATGCAGATGATGCCCAGGGCGGACGTCTGGATACCCATCAACACCGTGGCGACGGTGTACCAGATCAACGCGAAGGTGAAGATCGCCCGGCGCCCGAAGCGGTCGGCGATGGGGCTGAGCAGGCTGGCCCCGAGGAACAGGCCAAGAAAGGTCGCCGAGGCGAACGCGGCCTGGTCGGAGAAGCCGAATACACCGCCGCTGCCGGTGGCAAAGATGCCGTCCTTGATCAGGCCCGGGCTGATGTAGGCGGTCTGGAACAGGTCATACAGCTCGAAAAAACCGCCAATCGACAGCAGCGCCACCAGGCGCCAGATACTGGCGACAGCCGGCAGGCGGTCGATGCGCGCGCTGATATGGGCGGCACGGACCGGGTCGATGCCGTCCGTGGCAGAGGCAGTGAGTGTCGACATGGGGCAGATTCCAGGGGCAGTGAAGTGGAATCTTAGCCTGCTAACGGAAATCGCCGCTTGTGAAGTTGCCCGCGATGGCACGCCGATTCGCTGATTTATTGCGCGTCGGCGTGGTGTTTCAAGGTTTTTATGGCGTGTGCTCAGAAGGTGATCGGAATTTCAAAGGCCTGGAACGCGTCATCCACCGGTTGATAGCCCAGCACGCGCGTGGTTTCGCTTAAATCCAGGCGCTTGAAGCGGTTATTGGAGATGCCATGGGCGATCAGGTGTTTGACCCCGGCTGTTTCCACTGCACGTTGCAGCAATTGCACCGCGTCACGGGGGCTAAGCCAGGCGCTGAGGTCGCGGGCGTTGCGCAGGTCATGGGCCTCGGGGAATTCGAAGGCGCCGATGCGCAGGGCGATGGTCGATAGCGGGGTTTTCGCTGCGTAATAACCGCATAACGCCTCGCCGTAGCATTTGCTCACGCCATACAGGTTGGCAGGCAGCACGGGCATGCCGGGGGTGATCTGGCGGTCTACCGGGTAGCCTTCGATGGTCTGGGCGCTGCTGGCAAATACCAGGCGCTGCACGCCTGCGGCCACGGCGGCTTCGAACAGGTAGGTGGTGGCGAGGATATTGTTGGGCAGCAACTCCTCGAACGACGCGCTGGCGTGGGGGATGCCCGACAGGTGCACGATCACGTCGATGCCTTCGAGCAGGGCGGTGAGGGTGGAGCGGTCGCTAAGGTCGGCGTGTACGAAGCGGTGGTCACCCAGGTCGAAATCCGGCGCGACGCGGTCAGTGAGGATGAAACGGTAGCGGTCTTTCGAAGCCTCGAAAAATGTCTTGCCGATTCTGCCGCAAGCGCCGGTGAGCAGTACGTTGAATCCTTTCACGTGCTTGTCCTTGTGCTTAATTGTGACCGTCGAGGGCGAAGGTCTTGAAGCCGGCGTGCTGGCTGAGCCGCTGGTAGTACGCCGCAATGGCGGGGTAGGGCGGCCGCTGCATGGGCGTCATCTGCCAGCGATGCACCGAGAGGCCGATCAGGATGTCGGCGAGGGTGAAATCATCGCCGGCCACGTAGGCGCCGGTTTTAGCCAACTGTTGTTCCAGCAGCCCCATCTTGTCGTTCCAGGCCTGCACGCCGGCTGCGATACGTTGCGGGTCCTGATGGTCGGGGCTATTGCGCACCAGCGCCTGGAAGGCATAGCCCCAGGACGGGTTGAGTTCGGTCGCCTGCCAGTCCATCCACTGCTCGACCCGCGCGCGCGGTGCGGGTTCGATGGGCAGCAGGTCGTGGCGTTGGTAGAGGTTCACCAAATAGCGGCAGATGGTGTTGGATTCCCACAGCACGCCGTGGTCATCGATCAGTACCGGTATTTGGGCATTGGGGTTCAGGGCCAGGAATTCGGCGGATTGGGTGGGTTTGAAACCGATGCCCCAGTCTTCGCGCACGTAGTCTATGCCCAGTTCCTGGCAGGTCCACAGGACTTTGCGCACGTTGATCGACGAGGTACGGCCCAAGATTTTCAGTGAGTGTCCCATGGTGCTTTCCTGGCGGTGGAGAGTGGTTAATCTAGCAGGGGCCAAGTAGGCGCGGTTAAAAAATGTGGGAGGGGGCTTGCCCCCGATAGCGGTGAATCAGTCAGCCTGTCTGTAGCCGACCCACTGCCATCGGGGGCAAGCCCCCTCCCACATTTTTATCCAGTAGGGCCTTAGCAGCGTGGTGCGTGCTGGTCCATGGCTTTGCCCACCAGCAACACGCTTAGTTCGCTCAATTGGTGAATGGCCAGGGCAACATCACGGTGTTTGCCGGTAAGGTCATCAGACAGGTCGAGCAGCAAGGTGCTGACGGAGCACACGGTTTCGTAGCTGTTGATCAGCAGGGTTTCGGTGGAGACATCGGGGATGAGCGTGAACAGCGTAGTCGGGGGATTGACGCTTTGCATGGTTGAAGTACCTGGCTGTGCCAACACCCTAATCGCTACTAAACGAATGGGTGGCAGCTGTACGCAGGTTAGTAGACCGGTAATCCCACACAAACCCGGCGCACCCGAAGGCGCCCTACGCACAGCCACCATGGTTGGCTTATGCATATGTGTGGAGAGCTTCAGGCTACTAAACCCGATCACCGAGAAATTCAGCGACCGGCAAACCTTAAAGATCACCCCTCAAGCGCACAAGCCGGCGGATTCTGACGTAAGCGTAGGCAACCGGGCAAGGCGCTTACCGCAATGTCAGCCTCATCCTACAGGCGTCCTACGTGCTTTCCCGCACCTGCAATTCAAACCCCATATCCACTACCGGCTTGGCGATCCTATTGCCCGCCATGATCGTCAACAAATGCTCCGCCGCACGTCGACCGATCGCTTCCCTGGGGGTGCTGATGCTGCTCAAGCGCGGCACCATGAAAGACGACGCTGGCAGGTCGTTAAAGCCCAGCACGGCCACGCGCTCCGGCACGTTGATGCCATGGCGCAGGGCTTCCAGCAGCGCACCTTGCGCCAGGTCGTCGTTGCCGAAGAAGATTGCGTCCACATCCGGGTGCGCCGCGAGCAATTGCAGGAACAGCTCGCCACCCAGGCCGACCGAGGAAGGGCGCGGTGTCAGCAGTTCCAGCGCCGGGTCGTACAGCCCTGCTTGTTGCAACGCCCGGCGGAAACCCTCGCCGCGCAGCAGGGTACGTTGGTCCAGTTGCGCGCCGATATAGGCCAGGCGCTTGCGCCCACGGGAGAGCAAATGCGCCGCTGCCGTTTCACCTGCGGCCAACTGTGAGAAACCCACGCAGTTCACGCCCGCATTAGGGTCCAGATCCATCATGTACACACAGGGCACATTGCTGGCCTCGACCATCCGTCGCGCGCTTTCGGTGCGATCGAACCCGGTCAGCAGCAACCCCCGTGGCTGGTAGGCCATGTAGTTGCGCAGCAGGTTTTCTTCTTCATCGCGCGAGTAATGGGAGTTGCCGATCAGTACTTCGAACCCCTTGGGCCGCAGTACCTGATGGATGGCTTCGAGGGTTTCGATAAACAGCAGGTTGGACAACGACGGCACCAACACCACCACCGAATGGCTCTGGGCCGAAGCCAGGGCGCGGGCGGCGGGGTTGACCACATAGTTGAGTTCGGCGGCGGCTCGCTGCACTTTTTCCACCAGTTCGGTGGCCACGGTGCTGATGCCGCGCAGCGCGCGCGAGGCGGTAATCGGGCTGACGCCGGCCAGGCGGGCGACTTCATTGAGGGTAGGGCGACCGGTGGTGCGGGTATTTTTATCGTTCTTAGAGGTCATCAGGCGGCTTGCCAAACAAAAATCGAGGCACTAAGGTAGCGCTGTCTCCAAAAGGCTGCAAATTATTGAACTTTGGGTTGCCTGATCCGGTTCAAATGATTGGAGCGGATGCACGCGTCACTCCATAAAAATGACAAGACGGCGCGGGAAAAGCCTGTTTTTGCACTCGCCTTACAGCGTGCAAAGATAGCGCTATCTGCGTCCTGAGGTGTTCCATGAGTCAACCTGTTACCGCCCTGGTCATCATGGGTGTTGCCGGCTGTGGCAAGACCAGCGTCAGCGAGGCCCTGTGCCGCCTGAACGGTGCCACGGCCATTGAAGGCGACAGCTTTCACCCCGCCGCGAACATCGAAAAGATGAGCGCCGGCCACCCCCTCAACGACGACGACCGCGCCGGCTGGCTCGACATCCTGTGCGATGAACTGCGCCGCTCGCTCAAAGCCGGTGAACACCCGGTACTCACCTGCTCCGCGCTGAAAAAGAAATACCGTGACCACCTGCGCGAAGCCGCGCCTGGCCTGGGCTTTGTATTCCTGGAACTGACCCGTGAAGTCGCCGCCGACCGCGTGTCCCATCGCCCCGGCCATTTCATGCCGGCCAGCCTCATAGACAGCCAGTTCGCCACCCTTGAATCGCCCAAGGGCGAGCCCCTGACCCTGGCTCTAAACGCCAGCGAAGACAGCGTCGAGGCGCTGGCCGAGCAGACCAACGCCTGGTGGCTGCAACACGGTTTTGAACCAACCCGATAATTTTTTGCCGGACAAGATAGCGCTATCCCCGGCAGGAAATTCAACACCCGTTTTAATAACAACAACAAACAGGAGAGACCCCCCATGTTTGGCATGTCCCACGAGTCGTACCTGCTGTTAGATGCAGTCGTTACCATCATCGGGCTGATCGTATTGATTACCCGGTTCAAGGTTCACCCGTTCATTGCGCTGATCATCGCGGCCGGCTTCCTCGGCCTGACCTCGGGTATGCCCGTGGACAAGATCATCAAGGCATTCCAGGACGGTTTCGGCGGGGTGCTTGGCTTTGTCGGCATCATCCTCGCGCTGGGTACGATGCTCGGCAAGATGATGGCTGAATCCGGCGGTGCCGATCAGATCGCCCAGACCTTGATCCGCGCCTTCGGCAAGGAAAAGGTCCAGTGGGCCATGATGTTCGCCGCGTTCCTGGTGGGCATTCCGCTGTTCTTCGAGATCGGCTTTGTGCTGTTGATCCCGTTGGTGTTTATCGTTGCGCGCCGTACCGGCGTGTCGCTGATCAAGATCGGTATCCCGTTGCTGGCCGGCCTGTCGGCGGTGCACGGCCTGGTGCCACCGCACCCGGGGCCGCTGCTGGCCATCGGCGTGTTTGGCGCGGATATCGGCAAGACCATCCTGTATGGCCTGATCGTCGCACTGCCGACGGCCATCATTGCCGGCCCGATCTTCGGTACGTTCATTGCCAAGTACATTCCCGGCAACCCGTCCCAGGAGCTGGTCGACCAATTGGCCCGCGAGTCGGAGCACAAGACGTTGCCGAGCTTCAGCATCACCCTGATCACCGTGCTGCTGCCGGTGTTCCTGATGCTGCTGAAAACCTTCGCCGACATCGCCCTGGCCGAAGGCCACGTGGTGCGCAACTGGATGGACATGATCGGTCACCCGATCAGCGCCTTGCTGCTGGCCTTGCTGCTGTCGCTGTACACCTTTGGCCATCGCCAGGGTATCCACGCCAAACAAATCCTCAAGCTGCTCGACGCCAGCCTGGCGCCGACCGCCGCGATCATCCTGATCATCGGTGCCGGTGGTGGCTTCAAGCAGATGCTGGTGACCAGCGGTGTGGGTGACGTGATCGGCCATATGGCGGTCAACGCGCAGATCAACCCGATTTTGCTGGCGTGGCTGGTGGCAGCGGTGATTCGTGTGGCGACGGGTTCGGCGACCGTAGCGACCATTACGGGTGCTGGCATTGTGGTGCCGGTGGTGGGGATGATCCCAGGGGTCAACCGCGAGCTGCTGGTACTGGCGACCGGGGCTGGCTCGTTGATCCTGTCTCACGTTAACGATGCAGGCTTCTGGCTGGTCAAGCAGTACTTCAACATGACCGTGGCCGAGACATTCAAGACCTGGACGGCGATGGAAACCATCCTGTCGGTGGTGGCGCTGATCTTTATCATGTTGCTGTCGTTGGTGGTCTAACAGACACACCACAAGGCCAGGGTGAAAACCCAATCAAATGTGGGAGGGGGCTTGCCCCCGATATAGGGAGTCAATCACTGCATCTGGTGACTGACCCACCGCTATCGGGGGCAAGCCCCCTCCCACGTGTTGACCGAGTCAGGCGCCGGTTTTCGGTACTAACCCATCCGCCCGGAACATCCCGCGAATCCCCCGCACCGCCTGGCGAATCCGGTCCTGGTTCTCGATCAGTGCAAAGCGCACATGGTCATCGCCATACTCACCAAAGCCGATCCCCGGCGACACACACACCTTGGCTTCCTGCAGCAGTTTCTTGGCAAATTCCAGCGAGCCCATGGCGGCATAGGCTTCGGGAATCTTCGCCCAGACGTACATCGACGCCTTCGGGTTCTCGACCATCCAGCCCAGTTCATGCAGGCCCTTGACCAGCACATTGCGGCGCTGGCGGTACTGCTCGGCGATGTCCTTGACGCACTGTTGGTCGCCTTCAAGCGCCGCAATCGCGGCGACTTGCAGCGGGGTAAAGGTGCCGTAGTCGTGGTAGCTCTTGATCCGTGCCAGCGCGTTGACCAGTTCCGGGTTACCCACCATGAAACCAATACGCCAGCCGGCCATGTTGTAGCTCTTGGACAGGGTGAAAAACTCCACCGCAATATCCTTTGCCCCAGGCACCTGCATGATCGAGGGGGCTTTCCAGCCGTCGTAGACAATGTCCGCGTACGCCAGGTCATGCACCACCAGTACGTCGTACTGTTTGGCCAGCGCAATCACCCGTTCGAAGAAATCCAACTCCACACACTGCGCGGTGGGGTTGGACGGGAAGCCCAGGATCATCATCTTCGGCTTGGGGATCGAGCCGCGAATCGCCCGTTCCAGCTCGGCGAAGAAGTCCACGCCGGGCACCAGCGGCACCGAACGCACCTGGGCACCGGCAATCACGGCACCGTAGATATGAATCGGGTAGCTCGGGTTGGGCACCAGTACGGTGTCGCCCTGGTCCAGGGTGGCCAGCATCAAGTGCGCCAGGCCTTCCTTGGAACCGATGGTGACGATGGCTTCCGACTCGGGGTCGATGTCCACGTCGTAGCGGTCTTTGTACCAGCGTGAAATCGCCCGGCGCAGACGTGGAATGCCTTTGGAGGTGGAGTAGCCGTGGGTATCTTCACGCTGGGCGACGGTGACCATTTTCTCCACGATATGGGGAGGCGTGGCGCCGTCGGGGTTACCCATGCTCAAGTCGATGATGTCTTCGCCGCGCCGACGCGCAGCCATCTTCAGCTCGGCAGTGATATTGAACACGTAAGGGGGGAGTCGATCGATGCGCGCAAAGCGGCGCGGCGAACCTTGGTCGGCCATTGTTGCCTCGGAGTACGTAAGCGCCCGGAACCGTCCGAGCGACGTTGGCCACTGCGGTGGCCTGCGGGGCAGACAATACGGTCGATGATGGCCAGTTGTCCAGATGCGTAGGGAAATTTTCTGCATGGAGTACAGCGCGGATATACCCCTATACTCGATATGGGTTTGTTCCCTCATAAGAAGGAGACTGTTCAGATGGATCAGCAGATAACACAACCGTTAGAGCCGCGCATGAAAGACGGCAAAGCCCTGGTAATCGCGGGGGTGCAAGGGCGTTATTCGAAGGCCACGGCGGGCGATATCCCCAAGCTGTGGGGCGTGTTTGACGACAGCGTAAAACACATCAAGAAACGCGTCGACGGTGTGTCCTACGGCGTTTGCCATAACCCCAGCCACGGTGAGTTCGATTACATGGCGGGGGTGGAAGTGCCGTCCAAAGGCGATGTGCCGAGCAACTTCGAGTTCGTCGAACTGCCTGCGCACCACTACGCCGTGTTCCCGCACTATGGCCCGGTGCAGGCACTGGAGCAGACCTACGAGCGCATCATGTTCGAGTGGTTGCCGCACTCGGGCTACAAGGTGGCCGGGGCGGATTTCGAGCGCTACAGCGCGGATTTCGATGTACGCAAGGGCACGGGGACGGTGGAGATCTGGTTGCCCGTGGAACTCAGGTAACCGGCAGGCTGAACACGTCCCTCTGTGGCGAGCGGGCTCGCCCCGCGTTGGGCTGCGCAGCGGCCCCAAAACCTACCGCTGCGGTTCACCCGGAAGAATGCGGCAGCGCTGAATAGGGCTGCTGCGCAGCCCCTCGGCAGAGCCATGGTTAAGACGCATGGCGCGAACTTGGCTGTCGGGTTGCTGAGCGATAACTGAAGTATTCATGTCGCATATTCATTACTTTTTATCGGGTAAGTTATCTATACGTGACATTTAAAGCAGGCCAACACCACATCGACCAAACACCCACCTCAACCTCCGCTCATACCCGACCCGCCCCTGATACGCCTCCCCGCTGTCCACCCATCCGGCGCCCAGATACAGCCCCATCGCCGCCACGTTGTCCACGTCTACCGACAGCTCCAACCCCTTGATCTGCGGCCACGCCTGTATCGCCGCCGCCGGCAGCGCCTGCAAACACGCCTTGCCAAAGCCCCGGCCCTGCTGCTGCCGATCCACCTGTAGCGCATGCAGCGTGGCGCTGTGTTCATCCGCCCAGTGCGGCAGGCAGGGCGGGCGCTTGAGCAGGAGGAACGCCACCGGACGCTCGTCGGCCAGCAGCGCAAAGCCTTTGACGCCTGGGCTTGGGTTGACCAGCAGGGTGTTGAGTGCGCAATACATGTCGCCGCAAAACGGCAACTGCTCAGGATGAACTTCGAGGGCGCCGACTTGCTGTTGTTGCACAGCATTCAGCGCCTCGTAGGCGACAAGGCGGGTTTGCATCGGGGCGTCCGAACGGCTGCAAAGAAGGGCGCAGTCTAGCGGTTTTGTGCGGCACGAAATTATTTTTCAACGGGCTGTCGATTTGCCTGGAGGCCGTTCGACTAAGGGTGTCTTCCTTGATTTTCCAACCCGAAGGAGTATCGCCATGAGTACCGCAATCAACACCCTGATCGAAGAATGGAAGCAAGCCGTACTTTCCCGGAATATCGATAAGATTGTCAGCTATTACGCCGACGATATCGTCTCGTTCGATGCCGTGAGCGCCCTGCAGTTCAAAGGCAAGGCGGCCTACCGTGCGCACTGGGAAGCGTGCATGGAACACTGCCCCGGCCCCGGCATTTTCGAGTTCCACGAACTGCGTATCGTCGAGTCCCAGGACAGCGCGTTCGCCCACTGGCTGGCCCACTGCGGCGGCGCCGGGCCGGACGGTGAAGTGAAGGCCTGCTGGATGCGGGTGACGGCCGGCTATCAACGTTTTAACGGCGACTGGAAGGTGGTGCATGAGCATTGGTCGGCGCCGTTCGACATGGCAAGCGGCACGGCACTGTTCGACCTGAAACCTTGAGCGCCGCAAACTATAGTCAGTCGTTGCGAAAACGGAGAACGTCATGAAATACCTGTGCCTGATCTACAGCAATGAACAGCTGTTGCACACTTCGCCAGACAGCCCCAAAGACCCGGAGTGTCTCGCCTACGCCCAGTCGATACAGGCCAGCGGGCGCATGCTCGCCGCCGAGCCGCTGGAGTCGGTGAGCACGGCCACCACCGTGCGCATGCGCAATGGCAAGCTGTCGATTACCGACGGGCCGTTTGCCGAAACCAAGGAGCAGCTCGCCGGGTTCTACCTGATCGAGGCGCGGGACTTGAATGAAGCGATCCAGGTGGCCGGTGGCATTCCGGCCGCTCGGGTCGGCAGTGTGGAAGTGCGCCCCGTGCGCGAATTGAATCTCTGACTCCAACAACCCTAAGACTCAGGAGGTTTATCCCATGCCCAAGCAACCTGCCGAATTTGAGCTGTCCATCAGCCGCGTGATCGATGCGCCGCGCAGCCGTGTGTTCCGCGCCTGGACCGAACCTGCCCTGTTGCAACAATGGTGGGGGCCCCACGGCATGACCACCCCCGAGTGTGAAATGAACCTGTGGGTCGGTGGCCTGTTCCGCACCCTGATGCGCGCACCGGATGGCAGCGAGTACCCGACCCAGGGCGTGTTCCTGGAGATCGACGCGCCCAACCGCCTGGTGTTCACCGATGCCTTCATGCCGGGCTGGATACCTTCGGGCAAGCCGTTCATGAGCGCTGAAGTCACCTTTGAGGAGCAAGACGGCAAGACCCTCTACACCGCTCGCGCCATGCACTGGAGCGCTGAAGACAAACAGGCCCACGAAGCCATGGGCTTTCACGACGGCTGGGGCGAGAGCCTGGACCGCCTGGTGACGCTGGTGACCCAGGGCATGCGCGATTGACGCCTCCCATCGAGGCGATCTACCGCAGTGAGTCCCGGCGCGTCCTCGCCACGCTGATCCGTTTGCTGGGGGATTTCGACCTCGCCGAAGAAGCCTTGCACGAGGCGTTCTTCGTCGCGGTCGAGCGCTGGCCGCAAGACGGTGTGCCGAGCAACCCACGCGCCTGGCTGGTATCGACCGGACGCTTCAAGGCCATCGATCGTCTGCGCCGCCAGGCCCGGTTTACCCCGTTGTTGCAGGCGCAGGCTGACGCACTGGAAGCCGCTGACTGGAGTGAGGAAGACGTGGAAGACGACCGTCTGCGCCTGATCTTCACCTGCTGCCACCCTGCGTTGGCGGCCGACGCCCAGACGGCGCTGACCTTGCGTGAGGTCTGCGACCTCACCACCGAAGAAATCGCCCGCGCCTTCCTGGCCACGCCCACCACCATCGCCCAACGCATCGTGCGGGCCAAGGGCAAGATCCGCGAGGCGAAGATTCCCTATCAGGTGCCGTCCCTGGCCGAATTACCCGAACGCCTGGACAGTGTGCTGCGCGTGATTTACCTGGTGTTCAACGAAGGCTACTCGGCGTCCATGGGCGCGGACCTGACCCGCGAAGACCTGACCCGTGAGGCCATCCGCCTCGGTCGCTTGTTGACCCAATTGCTGCCCGAACCGGAAGTCCTGGGCTTGCTGGCGTTGATGCTGCTCCACGAATCCCGCCGCGCCGCGCGCACCTCGGCCAGCGGCGAACTGGTGCTGTTGGATGAACAGGACCGTTCGTTGTGGGATACGTCCTTGATGGCTGAAGGTTGCGCGCTGGTGGAACAGGCACTGACCCAGCGGGGTTTTGGCCCGTATTGCCTGCAAGCGGCGATTGCGGCGGTGCATGCCGAGGCACGCAGCGCCGGGGAAACGGATTGGCCGCAGATTATTGGGCTCTACGATGTATTGCTCAGGGCGGTGCCTTCGCCAGTCATTGAATTGAACCGCGCCGTGGCGGTGGCCATGCGCGATGGACCGTTGGCGGGCTTGCAGCAGGTGGAGGCGATTCTGGCGCGCGGGGAGTTGCAGGATTACCACTTGGCGCATTCGGCGCGGGGCGAGTTTTGCCGGCAGTTGGGACGGGTGGAAGAGGCCCGCAGGGGCTATGAAACAGCCCTGTCACTGACCCAGCAGATCCCTGAAAAACGCTTCCTCGAACACCGCCTGGCCGAACTCGATTCCCCCAAGCAATGAAGATTCAAATGTGGGAGATATCACTCCAACATCTTCCCCAACAACCAACTCCCCGCCGGCCCCGGAGGATGGTGACGGGACCACAGTGCATCCACGGCCACCGAACGCGGCCAGCCGCGTGCCTTGAGTTCGACCAGTTGCCCGCCACCGAAGCGTTCCACCAGCCAGCGGGGAATCGGCGCCCAGCCGAAACCCAACTGGGCCATCTCCAGCAGCATCAGATAACTGGGGGCCGACCAGAAGCGGCCGTTGGCGCGGGTTTCGTTCGGGTTGATGATGCTTGCCAGGCGCAATTCGCGGTGCTGTTGCAGGGCGTGCGCCGTGAGGGTATCGAGGCCCGCCAGCGGATGCTTCGGTGACACGAACAGGGCAATCTCGGTGCGCTCGTCCACCGGCGCGCGGGTCAGGTCCGGCGGATACACGTCCTGGTGTTCAATAAACGCGATCTGCGCCCGCCCGCTTTGGACCAGGGCGATCAGGTCTTCGCATTCGGCGATCAGGCATTCCAGCTCAAGGTCCGGGTAGCGTTGTTCAAACGCGCTGAGGGCGACCTCGAAACGGTCGGACTGGTAGGTATCGGACATGGCGATACTCAGCTTCGGCTCCAACCCCTGGGCCAACTGACTCGCCGCCAACTCCAGCCGGCTGCTGGCCTCCAGCACCTGCTCGGCGCGTTGCAACAACACATGGCCTACGGGCGTCAGTGTCGGCTTGCGGCTGCTGCGGTCAAACAGCACCACATCCAAATCAATCTCCAGGCTCGCCACCGCTGCGCTGACGGTGGACTGGCTCTTGCCGAGCTTGCGCGCCGCCGCCGAAAACGAACCTTGGGTCGCCGCCTGGACAAATGCCTGCAGCACTTCGTTAGAGGCCATGACTATCGCCTTGATCGATGGTTATTGGTTATGAAGTATCGAGCCAAGGGGTAATGATGGCAACCATCGTCACTCACGGAGCCGGGTTATGAACCCTACCAAGTCGATTACTGAACGTGTGTGCCAGGCCATTGGTTTCGAGGCCCTGGCGTTGTTGATTTGCACGCCGTTGCTGGCGTGGATCATGGATAAACCGGCCCTGGAAATGGGCATGGTCACCCTGGCGATCAGCCTGTTGGCGCTGACCTGGAACGTGATTTTCAATGGCCTGTTCGACCGCCTCAAGACGCGCTGGCACCTGGCCAACAACGCCTGGACCCGGGGGCTGCATGCCTTGATGTTTGAAGGGGGCTTGATTCTAGTGTGTGTGCCGCTGATTGCCGCCTGGCTGAATATCAGCCTGGTGCAGGCGTTTATCCTCGACATAGGTGTACTGCTGTTTTTCCTGCCGTACACCTATGTGTATCACTGGGGCTATGACGTGCTGCGCGAGAAGTTCCTACAGAAACATGCCGCCCGACGCCTCGATGCGCTGGCCGGTGATCCAGTGGCTGCCGTCGGCGAGCAGGCTGGCAATCGCCCCGCCGATATCATCCGGTAGGCCCGCACGGCCCAGAGCGGTGTTGTTGGCGACCATCGCATTGAGGCTGGCGTTGTCACGCACGGCGCCGCCGCCGAAGTCGGTCTCGATGGCGCCCGGGGCCAGGATGTTGACGCTGATGCCACGTGCACCCAGCTCCTTGGCCTGGTAGCGGGTCAGCACTTCCATCGCGCCTTTCATGGCCGCGTAGGCGGCGTAACCCGGCAGGCTGAAGCGCGCCAGGCCGCTGGACACATTGAGGATGCGGCCGCCGTCGCGGATTAACGGTAACAGCTGCTGGGTCAGGAAAAACGGGCCCTTGAATTGGATCGCCACCAGTTGGTCGAACTGGGCTTCGGTGGTCTCGGCAAAGCTGGCGTGAATGCCAATCCCCGCGTTATTGATCAGAAAATCGAAGCGCTCCTGTGCGAACACATCCTTGAGCACGCCAGCCACTTCGCCAACAAACTGACTGAAGCTCGCGCTCTGGCTGACATCCAGTTGCAGCATGGCCGCGCGGCCACCCAATTGTTCGATCTGCGCGACCAAAGCCTGCGCTTCCTCCGCTTTGCTGTGGTAAGTGCCGATGATGTCCACGCCTTGCGCCGCCAGGTGCAGCGCGGCGTTTTTACCCAGGCCACGGCTGGCGCCGGTGATCAATGCGATTTTGCGGGTCATGATGAATGCCTCTGGATGGGATGGTGGCGCACAGTGTATTTGTGCGCCTATAACGTGATAAACAGCAGTGAATCGGAATCACTGGTCGGATCAGGCGAACAATCCCATGAACAAACTCGAACTGTTGCGCACCTTCGTACGCGTCACCGAACTGTCGAGTTTCACCGGCGCTGGCGAGAGCCTGGGCTTGCCGCGTTCGACGGTGTCCGAGCATGTGCAGGCGCTGGAAGAACTGCTCGGCGCGCGGTTGCTGCAACGCACCACGCGCACGGTGCAAGCCACGCAGGACGGGCGTGTGTTGTATGAGCGCAGCAAGGATCTGCTCGCGCACATGGAGGAACTGGAAGGGCTGTTTCGCCAGGAGGAAGCACAACTGGCCGGGCGTATTCGGCTGGACCTGCCCAACGTGATGGCGCGTGACCTGATCCTGCCGCGCCTGCCGCCTTTCATGGACGCGCACCCGTTGATCGAGCTGGAAATCAGCTGCACCGACCGTCAGGTCGACCTGCTCGCCGAGGGCTTCGATTGCGTGCTGCGCGTGGGCGCGCAGCCGGACCAGTCCGTGGTGGCGCGACGGTTGTGCAGCCTGCCGATGATCAACTGTGCGAGCGCCACCTACCTGCAACGCTACGGCGTGCCGAAGACCTTGGCCGACCTGGCCGATCACCACCTGGTGCATTACGTGCGCCCGCTGGGTTCGCGCTCGATGGGGTTCGAATACCTGCTGGGCAACAAGGTGCACCGCCTGCCCATGGCCGGGCGGGTCACGGTCAACAGCACCGATGCCTACAAGTCGGCCTGCCTGGGCGGCTTCGGGATCATCCAGGTGCCGGCCCTGGGCATGGCGCAGGCGTTGGCCAGTGGGGAGTTGGTGGCGGTGTTGCCGGACTATCCGGCGCCGCCGTTGGACGTGTCTCTGCTCTATGCCGGGCAGCGCCATTTACCGCTGCGGGTGCGGGTGTTCATGGACTGGCTGGCCGCGACCCTGCAAGACCAACTCTAACGCCGTGCCGACAACTGCTGCGGCGCCAGGAACGCGTCGTGGAAGTAATCGCGGAACGCCTGCATCGCCGGGGTAAACGCCCGTTCGCGGTGCCAGGCCAGGCCGACGCTCATGGGCGTCACCGGGTCGGTCACGGTCAGGGTTTCGATGCGCTTGCCTTCCAGGGACCAGGGCCGATGCACCAGGTCCGACAGGATCGCCACGCCGCTGCCGTTGGCGACCATGCTGCGCACCGCCTCCACCGAGCTGGTGCGCAGCCGTACCTGGGGCGTTTGCCCGGCCTGTTCCCAGTAGCGCATGGCGCTGTGTTCGGCCTCGTCGACGGTGAGCAGGATGTACGGCTCGCGGGCCACATCTGCCAGGCTCACGGCGCCACGTTCGCACAATGGGTGATGGCTGGGCAGCCACAGGCGGCGTTCCGAATTGAAGAGAATTTCCGAGACGATATCCGGGTGGGTGAGGTTGGCGGTCAGGACCACGGCCATATCAAACCGGCCGTCGAGCAGGCCCTGCTCAATGGCCTGGCGCTCTTGTTCGAACACCTCGATGCTCACGTCCGGGTGCCAGTGCTCCATGCGTTGCAAGTGGTGCGGCAGGAAATATCCCAGCACGGTGTAGCTGGCCGCCACCCGCAATACGCCGCTGGCGCGGTAGTCGGGCAGGGGGCTGTTCAGTGCGTCGTCGACACTGCGCACAATCACATAGGCACGGTTGAGAAAATGCCGCCCGGCGTCAGTGAGGCTCATGCCCTGGGCCGAGCGTACGAACAACTGCACGCCGAGCTGGGCTTCGAGCTCCTTGATCGCCGTGGTCACGGCAGACTGGGAGATGTTCAAGTGAATCGCCGCCTGGGAAATCTGGCCGATTTCGGCAGTGGCGACGAAATAGCGAATTTGGCGCAAGGTCAGGGACATAGCTTTATCTGATTTTCAGAAGATAGATCATCTGATAATAGATCTTCCCAAGGGGTCAAGCCGCAGCCTACTTTCGAGCATCACCTTTTGGCGGAGCGACCTCGATGCAGGCAGTGGATTTCAATTCAGACATGGGCGAAGGCTTCGGCCCCTGGACCATTGGCGACGGCGTTGACGCGGAACTGATGGCCTACATCAGCTCGGCCAATATCGCCACCGGCTTCCATGCCGGAGACCCCGGCACCATGCGTCGCACCGTCGCGCGCGCCAAGCAACTGGGGGTGGCTATTGGTGCGCACCCCGGCTTTCGTGACCTGGTGGGCTTCGGCCGTCGGCATATCCAGGCGCCGGCCCAGGAGCTGGTCGACGACATGCTCTACCAACTGGGCGCCCTGCGTGAAATCGCCCGTGCCCAGGGTGTGACGCTGCAACATATCAAGCCGCACGGCGCGCTCTACATGCACCTGGCCCGTGACGAAGAAGCCGCGCGGCTGCTGGTACAAAACCTGCAAATCATCGAGCCAACGTTGCTGCTGTATTGCATGCCCAATTCGGTGATCTGGCGCGTGGCCAAGGAGCTGGGGCAGCCGGTGGTGCGCGAGTTTTATGCCGACCGTGAGTACGACCTCACGGGCTCCATTGTGTTTACCCGCCACGTACGTGCGCTGGACCCGGCCACTGTCGCAGCCCGCGTCCTGCGTGCGTGTCAGACGGGGCTGGTGCGGACCGTAGAAGGCGAAGACCTGTTTATTGAGTTCGACTCCATCTGCCTGCACAGCGACACCCCCGGCGCCCTGGAATTGGTGGAAGCCACCCGTGAAGCGTTGGACCAGGCTGGCATAGCGGTAGTGAACGGGCTTGCTGTGGTGAACAGGCTTGAGGTGTGAGCAGGCTGGGTGTGGCAGTTGGCTTGGTGTGTGAACGGGCTTGATGTGGCGAGCGGGCTTGCCCTAATGCCGTTCAGTTAAGGCTTTTTTGTAGGAGCGAGCTTGCTCGCGAAAAACTCACAGGCGCCGCGTTCATTCAGGAAACACGCGTTATCGTTGACGTTTTTCGCGAGCAAGAACTAGGCGTCCCCCTCGCTCCTACAGAAGGCGATGTACGCTTAACTGAACGGCATTAGGGCTTGCCACAACTGACTCGCTCACACACCAAGCCCGCTCGCCACAGATCATTTTTTTTTTTGCCTGCCTTTCTACAATGATTCCAAGAGGAACAGACATGGCTGAAACATCCCCAATCCGCTACAGCTTCGGCGCGGATGAACACCTGTTTGCCGAGGTCAGCGACAGCATGTCCCTGGAGGCTTTTTTCAAGGGCATGGCCGTGACCCGCGCCGTGGAGCGCCTGGCCCTGGATGGCGTGCTGGATGTATGCCTGGCCAATGCCTCGTTCCAGATTCGCTTCGACCCCGACCGCATCGCGCCCCATGTGCTGCTCGACGCGGTGCAAAGCGCCGAAGCCCAGGCGGTGGCCGAACGCACCTTGCACACGCGCATCATCGAAATCCCGGTGCTGTACAACGACCCCTGGACCCATGAAACCCTGATGCGTTTTCGCGATCGCCACCAGGACCCCAGCGGCACCGACCTGGAGTACGCCGCGCGCATCAATGGCCTGGCGGATGTCGACGCATTTATCGCCGCCCACAGTGGCGCGCCGTGGTTTGTGTCGATGGTCGGCTTTGTCGCGGGCTTGCCGTTCATGTTCCAGATGGTCGAGCGCGCGCGGCAATTGCAGGTGCCCAAGTACCTGCGCCCGCGTACCGACACGCCAAAGCTGACCCTTGGCCACGGTGGCTGTTTCGGTTGCATCTACTCGGTACGCGGCGCCGGCGGTTATCAGATGTTCGGCGTAACCCCGGCGCCGATCTACGACCCGGCGCAGCAATTGGCTTACCTTCAGGAACACATGGTGTTCTTCCGCCCCGGCGATATCGTGCAGTTCAAACCCATCGACCGCACAGCCTACGACCTGGCCGTCGCCGAGGTGGACGCTGGGCGTTTCGACTTGCGCATCCGCCCGGTGGAATTTTCCCTCGATGCGTTTCTCGCCGACCCCATCGGCTACCCGAAAACCCTGCAGGAGGCGCTGGCATGATCAAGGTCCTCAAACCCGGCCTGGCCACCTCCGTACAGGACCTGGGCCGTGAAGGTTATTACCACCTGGGCATCCCGCCGTCGGGCGCGCTGGACCAGTACGCGTTGAGCGCGGCCAACCACTTGGTGGGCAATCCGGTCGGCGCGGCGGGGCTGGAATGCACGTTGATCGGCCCCGAACTGGCGTTTCAACAGGACGCGCTGGTGGCCATCAGCGGCGCCCTGATGTCGCCACGCCTGGACGGCGAAGTGGTGCATCAGGACACCGCCTTCCTTGTACGCGCGGGGCAGGTGTTGCGCTTTGAATTTCCGAAGGCGGGCGCCCGGGCCTACCTGGCGGTCGCCGGGG
The DNA here is from genome assembly GCF_058793055.1 of Pseudomonas sp. MPR-R2A5. Taxonomy (NCBI): domain Bacteria; kingdom Pseudomonadati; phylum Pseudomonadota; class Gammaproteobacteria; order Pseudomonadales; family Pseudomonadaceae; genus Pseudomonas; species Pseudomonas sp. MPR-R2A5. The sequence goes on along the minus strand of NZ_JBXAFK010000009.1, from coordinate 132,208 downwards.
GGATCGACGTGCCGGTGGTGCTCGGCAGCCGTTCCACTTACACCCTCGGCGCGCTGGGTGGGTTCCATGGGCGGCGCTTGCAGGCCGGCGATGAATTGCCCATCGGCCCAGCCAGCGGACAGGGGCGGGCGGGCAACAGTTTGCCGATGGCGTTGCGTCGTTCGGTCGGTGGCGATGTGACCTTGCGCGTGGTGCCGGGGCTGTATTACGAACGCCTCAGCGATGGGGCAAAAAGCAGCTTTTTTGCCGAACCGTGGACGGTGGGTTCCGAAGCGGACCGCATCGGCTATCGCTTCAAGGGCGGCAGTGCCTTGAGCTTCCAGCCACGGGAGCAGCCGTTTGGGGCCGGGTCTGACCCGTCGAATATCGTCGACAGTTGCTACCCCATTGGCTCGATCCAGGTACCGGCCGGTCTGGAGCCGATTGTGCTGCACCGCGATGCGGTATCCGGCGGTGGTTACGCGATGATCGGCACGGTGATCAGTGCCGACCTGGACCTGATCGGGCAGATGCAGCCGAACCAGCGGGCGGGGTTTGTGGCGGTGACCTTGGAAGAGGCGCTGGAGGCGCGGCGGATGTACAAGAAACGGCTGAAGGCGATGGCCGGGCTCTTCAACAGCTGACACCGCACACGTCCAAATGTGGGAGGGAGCACGTCGAATCGTCGCACCGCCCCTCCCACATTGTGCATCGATGGTGTGTCAGAAGAGTTTGGTAAACAGCCAGTACAGGCTACCGGATAGCACAATCGCCGCGGGCAACGTCAACACCCAGGCCATCAGCAAATTGCGGATGGTCTTCATCTGCAAACCGCCGCCATTGGCCACCATGGTCCCCGCCACCCCGGACGACAACACATGGGTGGTCGATACCGGCAACCCGAACATATCCGCGGCGCCGATGGTCAGCATCGCCACGGTCTCGGCCGAGGCGCCCTGGGCGTACGTCAGGTGGGTCTTGCCGATTTTCTCGCCCACGGTCACCACGATGCGCTTCCAGCCGACCATGGTCCCAAGCCCCAGGGCGATGGCCACGGCGATCTTCACCCACAGCGGAATAAACCGGGTGGAATTGTCGATCTGTTGCTTGAACAGTTGCAGCTTGCCCTGGGTATCGGCGTCGAAATGGCCGACCTTGTCCTTGTCCATCAGGCGAATGGTTTCACTGCTCAGGTACATGTCGTTACGCACGTTGCCGACGGCTTCGGCGGGGACTTTGGCCAGGGAGCCGTAGCCTTTGACTTCATCGCCGATCTGGCCGGCGAGGGCGGCGAGGGCCGGGATCAGCTCGGGCGTGGCCTGCTTGGTAGTCACATAGGTCGACAGGATCGGCCGCGGGTCGCCGGCCAGCGCCTGCGGCGCGCTTTTCATCAGCGCCACTTGGGTCACTTCGGCCACCGCCGCAAATTGCAACGACTGTTCGGCGGGCATGGTGCGGTTCAGCGCATAGGCCATCGGCAAGGTGCCAACCAGGATCAGCATGATCAGGCCCATGCCTTTTTGCCCATCGTTGGAGCCGTGGGCGAACGACACACCGGTGCAGGTGACGATCAGCATGCTGCGAATCCACCAGGGCGGCGGGGTGTCGCCTTTGGGCGCCTTGTACAGTGCACGGTTTTTCACGAAGACACGCAGGGCCAGCAGCAAGAGTGCGGCAAAGACGAAGCCGATCAACGGCGAGAGCAGCAGGGCATAACCGATCTTGATCGCCTGGCTCCAATCCACGCCGCTGGTGCCGTCACGCCCGTGCATCAGGGCGTTGGCCACGCCGACACCGATGATCGAGCCGATCAGGGTGTGGGATGAAGACGCCGGCAACCCCAGCCACCAGGTGCCGAGGTTCCACAGGATCGCCGCGATCAGCAGGGCGAAGATCATCGCGAAACCGGCCGAGGAACCCACCTGCAAAATCAGCTCGACCGGCAGCAGGGCAATGATGCCGAACGCCACCGCGCCGCTGGAGAGCAGCACGCCGAGGAAGTTGAAAAAGCCCGACCACACCACCGCAAATTGCGGCGGCAGCGAGTTGGTGTAGATCACCGTGGCCACGGCGTTGGCGGTGTCGTGGAAACCGTTGACGAACTCGAAACCCAGGGCGATCAACAGTGCCACGCCCAACAGCAGAAACGGGGTCCAGGTGGTAACGACGGTGCCCAGTTCGTGCATGTCGCGCATCAGGCTGTAGGCGGTGAACAACAGGCCCATGGCGAGCACGGCAAAGAAGATGATCACCGTCAGCAGGCCGGGTTTCTTGTCGAGCCGGGGTTGGGTATCAATCGATGACGTATGCGTGGAGGCAGTCAGGGAAGGGGTGGCCATGCCGGAGCATCCAGTGTTGTGAGGATGTCGTGCATGTTCGTTGCAGAATGTTACAGCGATGCTGCCGCAGGTCATTGTTTAGGTAATCGGGTGTGCCGCTGGTCTATAAAACGCTGGGGAGCCAATGTGGGAAGGATGGGTACCTACGCACCTTTTCAGCCCCTGACAAATCGCCCTGTGGCGAGCGGGCTTGCCCCGCGTTGGGCTGCGAAGCAGCCCCAAAACCAGCCTCCACGGAGTGGCTGATACACCGCGTTCTTATTGACTGTGGCAGCTACGCAGCCCAACGCGGGACAAGCCCTAATGCCGTTCAGTTAAGGCTTTTTTGTAGGAGCGAGCTTGCTCGCGAAGAACTCACAGGCGCCGCGTTCACTCAGGAAACACGCGTTATCGTTGACGTTTTTCGCGAGCAAGCTCGCTCCTACAGAAGGCGATGTACGCTTAACTGAACGGCATTAGGGCAAGCCCGCTCGCCACAACAGCCCTAGATGCCGGGCGTTCAGCGTGATTGATAGCATTTCAGTTTGAAAATTTGCGGAACGCCCAGCGCCCGGCGATCAGCGTGAAGGTCGCGACCAGCGCCACCAGGATCCAGAAGCCCTCCGGGTCCTGGGAAAGCGGCACGCCGCCGACGTTCATGCCGAAAAAACCGGCAATGATATTGATCGGTAACGCCAGCACGGTCACCACGGTCAGCGTGAACAGCGTGCGGTTGCTTTGTTCGTTGAGGTTGGCGGCGATCTCTTCCTGCAACAGCTTGATCCGCTCACCCAGGGCCGTCAGGTCGTTGATGATCAGCGCGAACTCCTCGGTGGACTTGCGCAGCTCCTTCACGTCTTCCTTTTGCAGCCACTGCGGTGGGCGGTTGAGCAGGCGCAATAACGAGCCGGGCTCCAGCGCCAGCAAGCGTTGCAGGCGCACCAGCACCCGGCGTGCGGCCCCCAGTTCGGCGCGGTTGGTGGACAGGCGCGAGGACAGTAGCTGATCTTCGATATGGTCGACGCTGATGCTGGTCTTGCGCACGATCTGCGTCAGCACTTCGCCCTGGTCGCGCAGCAGGTGTACCAGCAGCTCCGAGGGCGAGCGAAAGCGTTCGCCGGCCTTCACCGAAGAACGCAGTTTATCCACCGAGTGCAGGGGTTGCAGACGTGCGCTGATCAACAGCCGGCTGCGGGCGCACACCCACAGTGTGGAAATATCCGACGAGACCATGCTGCTGAAGTTGAACACCACGTCGTTGACCACCGCCAGCAAGGCCGAGTCGACGTGCTCGATACGGGTGGAGCGCGAGCCTTCGTGCAAGGCTTCGAAGAACTCTTCCGGTAAATCCAGATGCGCCTGCATCCAGCGCTCGCACGCGGCGTGGGCCAGGTTCAGGTGCAGCCAGAGGAATTCTTCCGGGTCGCCCGGTTGCTGTAATGCTTGCAAGGCCGTGGCTGAATCAATCTGCTCACCCTTTTCACCGGGGCGAAAACGAAAACCGTAAAGCAAGCCAAACAGATCAGGATCCTGGTGGCTGTGGTCGATGCTGTGGTTCATGGCGGCTCGCAAAGAAAGCGCCTGTAGGACGTTTCACAGGTTCGCGTGGGCGAATCATTGCAAGGATATTTGACAGTTTTGTGACCGTTTGAAGGGGGCGAGCATAATTAAGACACTTTTTTGACCGTCGCGCTGAGCGGTTCCGGGCCGTCATGGTTGCCGCGATGAAGGGCAGTGACCAGCAGGTAGATGGATGAACGCCCATAAAAAAACCGCGCCACCCAAAGGTGGCGCGGTTTTCAAGGGTTGACTCAAGTGTCGAGTTTGTCTTCCAACACGGCGCCGGTCTTGGCGTCGAGTTTCACTTCGAACTTCTTGCCGGCGGTGTCGGTCAGGTCGACTTCGTAGACCAGTACACCGCTTTTGTTGTGGTCCAGCTCGGTGTCGGTGATGCTGGCACCTGCGTGCTTGGCCAGCGCGGCGGCATTGAGTTGCTCGAAAGGCTTCACGGCACCGGACTTGAGCAGACCTTCAATGTGATCCGGGCGAACATCCGCCTGGGCCAGGCCGGCGGTCAGGGTCAGGGCAGTGGCGGCGAACAGGGCAGTCAGGGTTTTCATCGTGTGTGTCCTTCTTCGTTGAGCTGTTTAAGTGGCGCCAGATTAACCAGCGCAACTTAACTCATCCTTAATGGCAAACTGACTCACTCAGTACTTATAGTCGTTCAGCAGGTCCTGCACGCTGGACGACGGCCAGCGCTTGTAGAACTTCAGCAGTTCGGCTGCGCGGTTGGTGAAGATGCCATCGACACCGGCTTTCATCACTTTCTCGAAGTCCACGGGCTCATCCACGGTGTAGACGTGCACCAGCAGGCCCTTGTCGTGGGTCAGCTTGTTCATTTCAGGCTTGACCAGGTCGGTGTAACTCTGGTCGCCGTGGGCCGTCAGTTCGGCCGAAGGGCCCGTGCCGATGGCGCCCAGGCTCTTGGCTTCGTCGACCCACTTTTCGAACTCGGCAAAGTCTTTCGGCTCTTGCTTGGCGTAGTAGGCCGCCTTGGTCGGTTCGCCGGATTCGGCGAAGGTGACTTTGGACTTAGGCTCGATGCTGCCTTCACCCACCCACAACAGCAGGATCTTCGGGGTGTTCGGCATTTCTTTCTGCAGCTCTTTGAGGCTGGCGGTCTCGAACGTTTGCAACACCACGCGGCCCTTGCCTTGGCCGACGCCGGTGTTGCTCTTGCCCAGCTTGGAGCCGGCGGAGCTCAGCCAGCCTTTGTCCAGCAGCTTGTTCTTCAGGTCGGCTTCGATACCGGGGAATTGCTTGGGCTCCTTGGTCTCGATGTACAGGCCGGGTTTGTGCTGCGGGTTGCCTTCGGCGATCTTGATGATGTCGTCCAGGCTCTGGATTTTCAGGCCGACGAAGCCGGGACGGGCGCGATCCGGGTAGGCGGCATTGAACCAGCTGCCGGCGTCGAGGGTTTGCAGTTCTTTCCAGGTGAACTCGTTGGCCGGGGCGTCCTTGCGCTCGGGAAACTTGGTGGCCACGTCGGTGGTGCGTTGCAGGTTGTTGTCGTGCAAGGCGAACAGCACGCCGTCCTTGCTGCGCTGCAGGTCCATTTCCAGGTAGTCGGCGCCCAGGTCTCGCGCCACCTTGTAGGCCGCCGCGGTGGATTCAGGGGCGTCGTAGGAGGCGCCACGGTGGGCGATCACGGCGGGGTGGGGAATGCCTTCGTTAGTTGCCAATTCAGCCGGGCTGATCGGGTCGGCAGCCTGTACAGGGGCCATGCCGAGCATCAGGGCGAGCAGCACGCCCCCTAGGGTGGCGGGCGCCGGGCCGTTGGTAAACGTGACAGGCATATGCGAAATCCTTTCGTGGAGGTAGCTTTGAGAAGGCCTCCTTTTTAACAATTGATTGCGAACGGCGCTATCACCAAACCGACATTAACGTGCGCACGCGCCAATTTTCTCGGTTTTTTTGCGATACATTGCAGTACTCTTGCTGCGAACTGCCCCGTTAGAGGGCAGTCCTTTCTGCCACGCGTGTAAACCATCTTTCCAGTCCCTGTGGGACTTTTCAGTGAGGTTTACCATGCGCATCACCTCCGAGCTTATCTGCCAGGCTGCCGATCAACTCCGCGGATTTGTCGGCCTGAACCGCAAGACCGGCCAATACATCGTACGTTTCAGCGAAGACTCCTTCGGCATGGACGTGGCCGATGACGGCATCATTCCTACCGCGGAATTCGTCTGGTTGCCGGCCCCTGAGCAGACCATGACGCTGTCGCGCGAACGTATCCAGTTGCTGTTGGACCAGAATATCGACGACCGCATCAACATCAGCGAACCGCTGCGTGTGTATATGCGGCGCGTGGAGATTCCGCAGATCAGCGCATTACGCAGCCTGGTGAGCTAGACGGCATAAGCGGTAAGCGAGCTTTTCGTGGCAGCGGGCTTGTTGTGGTGGGCAGGCTTTCTCTGGTGAGCGGGCTTGTTGTGGCGAGCGGGCTTGCCCCGCGTTGGGCTGCACAGCAGCCCCAAAACACAGCCCCGGAGCTGCCTGGCACACTGCAGCGTTCTTAATTGGGGCTGCTGCGCAGCCCAACGCGGGGCAAGCCCGCTCGCCACAACAAGCCCGCTCGCCACAGTAGGCCCTCCACACCACAAAAGGCCCCGATTGCCACAACAAGCCCGCCCCCACAGAGAACCAGGCGATACGAAGGTTACTGGCCCTGGAATGCGTAGGCCCGTTCCACCTTGCACACCCTTGTCTGAAACGCCGAATACCAAGTGGCGCGTCCTTGTTCACGCACTGCCCGGTGCTCGGCCTGCTGCTTCCAGGCGAGGATGTCGGCCTCGCTGCGCCAGTACGACACGGTGATCCCCAGGCCATCCTCCCGGGCCGATTCCACCCCGAGAAAACCCGGTTGCTCGCGCGCCAGTTCCAGCATGCGGGCGGCGGCTTCGCCGTAACCGTGATCACCATCGGTGCGCAGTGAGCTGAAAATCACGGCGTAATAAGGTGGGGCGGGGGTGTTGGCGATCATGCCGAGACCTCCTGGCAAGCCTTCAGCAACGCAATCGCCAAGGGCGGCGTGATGCCCTTGAGCGCCGCGCGTTCCGGCTGGAACAGGGTGGCGACGAAGAACGCATGATCCAGCAACTCGACCGCGCGCAGGTCGCCCGCCGAATCATGCCCGCTGGCAATCAAGTTGCCTTCCAGCAGCGCGTCGGCGAACTCGGGGTTGATGCCGTAGCGGCAGCGATAGCCTTCCTCGATATCGAGGCTGTCGTAGGCTTGGGCGATGCGCGTGTAGGGCGCCAGGCGCACCGTGTCAGAGGCCTCGACCAGAGCGCAACTCAGTGGCGTGATCACTGCGCGCCGGGCCTTCGGCGCCAGTTCACCGTGTTCGGCGTCGGCCCAGCCCAGCACGTTGCGGGCGTATTCCAGCACTGCGTGTTGAAAACCGCCGCAGGTACCGAGGAACGGCCGACGTTGCTCGCGGGCAAACCGGATCGCCCGTAGCGCACCGTCGGTGTCGCGGTAGGGGCTGGCAGGCACGCACCAGAAACCATCGAAACCCTGCAACGGTTGATGGGGGCCAAGGGTGTCCGTCTCCAGCCATTGCACGTGAACCTTCAGGCCCAATGTGTCGGCGGCTTGTTGCAAGGCGAGGGGAATCGCCTGGTGGGCGATAACGTCGGGGTTGTAATCGCCGATCAGGGCGAGGTGCAGGGCGGTGGTTTTCATCGGGTGCATCCCATGGCTTGTGGTGTCCTGAGGCGCACTATAGATTGGCGCTCACGCAATCAATATTGGCATTTCCCCATATGCTCAATGCAGCCACGCACTATCGACTCGACTACAACGACCTGTCGCTGATCCTTGCCTTGGTGCGCGGCGCCACGCTGGCGCGCGCGGCGGCGTTGCTGCGGGTGGATGTGTCGACGGTGTTCCGCGCAGTACGGCGCCTGGAGGCCGCGCTGGGCCAGACCTTGTTCGAGAAAAGCCGTGCCGGCTACTTGCCCACCAGCCTCGCCAGCCACCTGGCGCAGCAGGCCGAGCGCGCCGAACAGGCCCTGGAAGCGGCGCGGATTGGCGTGGAGCAGGGTGGCGAGGTGATCAGCGGCACGGTGCGCCTGACCTGCACCGACTCAGTGCTGCAAGGCCTGTTGCTGCCGGCACTGGCGCAGTTCATGCCGGACTACCCGGCACTGACCCTGGAACTGAGCACCTCGAACGATTTCGCCAACCTCAGCCGCCGCGATGCCGACATCGCCCTGCGCTTGACCAAGACCCCGCCCGAACACCTGGTAGGACGCTGCCTTGGCAGCGTGACGTATCGGGTGTGTGCCAGCGCCGATTTTGCACGACGACATGCAGGACGTGACCTGGCCGACCTGGCCTGGATCGCACCGGATGACTTTTTGCCCGATCACCCCACCGTCGCCTGGCGCCGCGCGCACTTGCCAGGCGTGCGCCCCAGTTATCGCTGTAACAGCATGTTGTCGGTCACCGAGCTGGTGCGGGCGGGGTTGGGCGTGGCGGCGCTGCCGGACTTTCTGCTGGGTGGCGACCTGCAACCGCTGGGCCCTGTGCTGGCAGGGCACGACACGGCGCTATGGCTGCTCACGCGTCCCGATTGCCGGGCGTTGCGTTCGGTGGTGACGCTGTTTGATGAGCTGGGGAAGCACCTGCGGTTGCCGGGGCGCTAGGTTTTCCGCACAAAGTGCTCATGCATTTCGCAGGTCAGGGTCTCGATACGCTCGGTCAGTTGCTTGGTCATTTCCGTCAGGCGGGTGTTCTGCTCCAGCAGTTCCAGCAGTTGCTTGGTGGTCCGCGCGGCCTCGGCCTGGCGCTCGGCGTTGGCCACGGCCAGCGCTTCCCGGTGCTGCGCGTCGGCGTCGGACTGGGCTTTATCGCGGGCGGCCTGGCGTGTCTGGGCCAGCAGGATGAGCGGCGCGGCATAGGCCGATTGCAGGCTGAACGCCAGGTTGAGCAGGATGAACGGGTATACGTCAAAGTGCGTGATGCCGCTGACGTTGAGCGCCACCCACAAGATCACGATCGCGGTTTGCGCGCCGAGGAAGGTCGGCGTGCCAAAGAAGCGCGCGAAGGCTTCGGCCTTCAGCGCAAAGGTGTCGTTGCCGAAGGTCGGCGCCAGGTGATCGTGGCGCCGGTGGAAACGTCGATGGTCGACGGGGGTGGTTTCAGGCTTATCTGGCGTCATGGTGGGCTCGGGTCATCAACGGTAAGACGGGCGTTCACTATAGTCCTGGCGACCTGTCTGACGTATGAATAACCCAGAGCCGATTCAGTGGGCGCTGCGTTCGTTGGCAAAAGCGCTCACTGCCTGTACCGCCTCACTGGTGCCTTCGCGAATTTGCAGGATCACCGTGCCGGCGCGGTTGGCCAACTCCACAGCCTGGGCGGCGCGGTCACGTGTGCCGTCCATGCTGTCGATAGCCTGGCGGGTCTCGTCCTGGATCATCGCGATCATGCTGGAGATCTCGGTCGTCGAGCCGCTGGTGCGCGCCGCCAATTGCCGTACTTCGTCGGCCACCACCGCGAAGCCACGGCCTTGTTCACCCGCCCGCGCCGCTTCGATTGCCGCATTGAGCGCCAGCAGGTTGGTCTGGTCAGCGATGCCTCGGATGGTGTTGACGATGGCGGTGATCTGCTGCGAACGCTGGCCCAGCTTGGCGATCAGTTGCGACGAGCCGTCGATGTCGGCGGCAATCTCACGCATGCCAGTGGCGGATTGCTGGATCACTTCGGCGCCTTTTTCCGCGATGTCCCGGGTGTTCAGGGAGATGTGGTACGCCTGGGCTGCACTGGCGGCGTCGGCGGCGTGCTGTTGCACCATGGCGGTGACGTCGGAGGCGAACTTCACCACTTTGTACAGGCGCCCACTGGCGTCATGTACCGGGTTGTAGTTGGCTTCCAGCCAGACGGTCTGGCCGTTTTTATCGACGCGCTCAAACTGGCCGCTGAACAACTGGCCCTGGTTCAGGCGCTGCCAGAATTCACTGTAGGCCGAACTGTTGACCAACTCCGGTTTGCAGAACAGGCGGTGATGCTTGCCCTGGATCTGCGCCAGGCTGTAACCCATGCGCTGCAGGAAATTGTCGTTGGCGGTGATGATAGTGCCGTCGAGGTTGAACTCGATCACTGCCATGGAGCGGTCGATAGCGCCCAGTTTGGCATCCGCTTCGCTCTCGGCCTGCAGGCGCGGGGTGACATCCATCGCGTACTTCACCACCTTGATCACTTTGCCGGCGTCGTCGCGTACCGGGTTGTAGCTGGCTTCCAACCACACCGACTGGCCGGCGTTGCCCACCCGTTCAAAGGTGCCGGATTGGAATCGACCGTTGCGCAAGTCCGACCACAACTGGTTGTACTCGGCGCTGCGGACGTATGCCGGGGTGCAGAACAGGCGGTGGGGTTGGCCCTCGATCTGCTCGGCGCGATAGCCCAAGGTCTTGAGGAAGTTCTCGTTGGCTCGCAACACGGTGCCTTGCAGGTCGAATTCGATCACTGCCATGGAGCGCTCGATGGCGTTCAGCAGGCTGGCCTGTTGCGCGACGGTATGTTGCAGGAGGTCGATGGTTTTTTTATGCGCGTTGAATAGCATGTTCGGGTGCTCGGGTAAGCAAGCGTCTTGGGGTATCCATGAATATGCGCCTGCCTCCGTAGGGCGCTTCGCCTCACGGTTGACGTGCTCATTGTCAGCTTCCTTGTGCCGACAGCGGGGTGGAACAACCGGTTCAGAGTGATCAGCCTGACCAGAAGTTCGACCCAGTTCAGGACCTTTTTTGGGTTAGCGGACGGGTGGAGGCATTGTGCTATCTATTCGGGGGTGTCGCAGCAGTCAGACGGGCTGCCGCATCAGGTCTTCAGGCGGAATGGGCGATCAAGTAATTGCTGACATTGACGCGATTGCGCCCGGTATCTTTGGCTGTGTACAGCGCTCGGTCCGCCGCATTCAGCCACATGGCGGCATCGGTGAAGAGCGGCTGGAAGTCCGCCAGGCCGATGCTCAGGCTGACGCGCAATTCGGGGATCAGCGGGTTCTGATAACGGCTGAAGGTTTCGCGCATGTGTTCCATGACCTTCGCGGCTTCGTTCAACGACATCTGTGGAAGAATCACACAGAACTCATCGCCACCGTAACGGCCGGCCAGGTCGTTTTCGCGCAGGTGGCGCCGCAGCTCCAGGCCCAATTGCCGCAACACGGCGTCGCCGATGATATGCCCGTGGGTGTCGTTGATCTGCTTGAAGTGATCGATATCAATCAGGGCGATGGTGGCGTGGCTTTGCTGCAACTGGCACTTATGGAACTTGAGGTGCAGCAGGTCTTTCCATGAACCGTGGTTGAGCAGGCCGGTCAGGCTGTCGGTGCGGCTCAAGGCACTGAGGGCACGTTTGTGTTCCGCCAGTTTGATCGCCAGTTGATAACAGACCATGCCGATGGCCATGGGATAGAGGGTCAGCATCGGCAGGCAGGTGTAGACCTGCAGCAGGCTGACATCGGGGTTGAACCGGATGCCGAACAGCGCCCAGGCCACACACGCCCCCGCCACTTGTGCCAGCAGGCCGCGCAGGAACAGGCGTAGGCCTCCGGCCGCGACGTTGTTCATGGTCATCATCGACAGGATGGTCACGGCTGTCAGTGGCGTGAACTGTGTGGCCGCGGCCCAGAAGCCGCCCGATAGGGAGTCATACAGCAGGTTGCGCTGTTCGGCCTGGTAGGGGAATTGGGAGCGGGTCGACAGCTGATATGCCACATGGGCCCAGGCAAACCCATTGAACAGCAGGAACGCCCATACCCAGCCCGGCATCGTGAGTGGATACAGCGCGCCGATGACGCTGATGCAACCGATGCCCAGGCCGATGATCCTTGGCTTGTAGATTCGCTTGGCAAATGAAAGCCCCTTGCCTCGTCTGTTTTCCATAAATTCCTGGTTCAGCTGTTTTTCACTGACACGGCTACGCACGTTTGCCCGATTAACCGTTGATCGGATAAGTCCGGTGAATATTGTCAGTTATTCCTGTGGGAATAATCAGTGTCCTTCCAAGCCATTTGTGGAGAGACCGTGCAGGAATCGTCGAAAAACGACCAGGGATGTCGCTTATGCAACAGTGGGGAGGGGCCAGTGCTTCAGCGCTGTGCAGTGATTTCGTAACCGGCCAGGAAAAGATCGATGGCCGACTCGATGACCCTGGCCTGGCTGGCTGCATCAAGGGTGGGTTGGCCCAGCGTGATCTGTGGCCAGAACGCGAAAGCCTTGAGCAGGCTCTGGATCTGGTGGGCGGCGAAGGCCGGGTCGCTGCAACTGAGTCGGCCGTCTTGCTGGGCGGCGCGCACCCACTGGGTAAAGCCTTCTTCGCGTTTGCTCAGGCGGTTGACCATGTCCTGGGCGCGTTCCGGTGAATGGATGGTGGCGGCGATGGCAACCCGGGCCAGGTCGAGAAAATTGGCGTCCGACATCATCTTCATCTTGGCTTCGAGCAACTCGCGCAATTGTTCGCGCAACGGACGGTCGCTGGCGTAGCTGACGTCGAGCTGGGCGACGCTGCTGGCCCAGAGTTGGTGGAGAATTTCGGCGAACAACTCTTCCTTGCTGGGGAAATGGTTGTATACGGTGCGTTTGGAGACGCCGGCGGTGGCGGCGATCTTGTCCATGCTGGTGACCTCGAACCCGTTGACCCGAAACTCGGCGATGGCGGCGGCCACGATGGCTTCGCGTTTGCGGTCGGTGAGGCGCTGGGGGGCAGTCATGGGCAGTGATCGGCTCTAGGAGGAAAATTACACTCGGTAGTTTACTTGCTCCGGGTTTTGTTGCAATCTTGAAACTACACTGTGCAGTGTAACTTATGAGCGGTCTGTAGGAGTCACTCTGGAATGGCCACGATCTCAACCCGTCTCGACCCCGCGCCCGTCGCCCGCAAGCCTGCCGAACAGGCTCCGGGAAGCTTCAGCAACGGCGCTCCCGTGCAGCACGCCGGCTTTGCCAAAACCTTGGGTATTTTCTGGAAGATGCTCTTTCACAAGCCGCGCACCACGCGGCCAGTAGGGCAGATCCCGGTGCAACCGCTGACCCGCGAGCAACTGTCGGCCGCCCCCGACCACAGCGTATTTCGCCTGGGGCATTCCACGGTACTGCTGAAAATGCGCGGCAAGTTCTGGCTGACCGACCCGGTGTTCGCTGAGCGCGCGTCACCCTTCAGTTGGGCTGGTCCCAAGCGTTTCCATCAGCCCCCTATCACTCTTGAAGAACTGCCTGATTTGGAAGCGGTCATTCTTTCCCACAACCATTACGACCACCTGGACCGTAAGGCTGTCATCCAGTTGGCCGACAAGACCGCTGCCTTCCTGGCGCCGCTGGGCGTAGGCGATATCCTCGTCAAATGGGGCGTGGACGCGCGTAAAGTGCGGCAGCTCGATTGGTGGGAGGGCACAGAGGTCGGCGGCATTCATTTGGTCGCCACGCCTGCACAGCATTTTTCCGGGCGGGGCCTGTTTGATAGTAACCAGACGCTGTGGTGCTCTTGGGTGATGATCGACGGCGCGCGTCGGATCTTTTTCAGTGGCGACACCGGCTATTTCGACGGCTTCAAGCGCATCGGCGAACATTACGGCCCGTTCGACCTGACCCTGATGGAAACCGGTGCTTACAACGTCGACTGGCCCCATGTGCACATGCAACCCGAGCAAACCTTGCAGGCGCACATTGACCTCAAGGGCCGTTGGTTATTGCCGATTCACAACGGCACCTTCGACCTGGCGTTCCATGCCTGGCACGAACCCTTCGACCGCATCATGGCGCTGGCATGGGAGCGCAATGTGTCGATTACCACGCCGCCGATGGGCCAGGCGTTCAGTTTGAGCATGCCTGAACGCGGTCATGCGTGGTGGCTGGATGTCGAGACGCAAGCGGTTGAGGAACACGCCGTGGGCTGAACGTCGGCGCACTTGGAAAAAGGAATTTTCAGGGTGTTTCGAGGTTGCGACAAGCGCCGGACGACGGTGCGATGATCCCTGGGAATTTCATTTCTCGGGGCAGGTTCTGATGGAAGACAAGTGTAGGAAGTACTGGCGCCCATGCGTGCCATGCCCAACGGGGCAAGCGTTACCCTCGGGCGCGACCTGCCCGCCCTCCGTTCCTCCCACTGATGCACCGAGCGGCAGCGCGGGCGGCATCACGTTCGGTGCCGCTGCTCACACACCTGAGCCAGCGGGAACCGGCGTCCCCACTCCCCGGTTTGACGTGCCGGGCCCGCTGATGAAAACCGTACGCGACCCGGCGTTATCGCTCAGTGCGTTAAGTGGCGTCGACCCATCGGGGCCGGTGATGGTGGAAGTCCCCCTGGTACTGAACAACAGTGCTTTTACCCCGGCACCGGCATTGACCGGGTGGCGCATAGGGTATGCCGGGCGCTATGTACGGGGTGATGCATACGAACCCGCTGAACACAGCGCCTCCTTCGCTCGCGCCTTGGATAAGTTGCGCCAGGCGGGGGCGCAACTGGTGGCGCTGGACGCGGAGCAGGTGGACGACAGCCTTCAATTCAGCATGCACAACGAAATCGATCGACACGTGACGGAGAATCGCCTTGATGCCCTGGTGTCCGAGGGGCGAAGTGCCGCGTTTCATGCCGCGTGCAGAAGTGGCTACCCGGGGCTTTTCGAGCCGCTGGAAGAAGGCAACAGGCTTTGGTTTTATAGCGCCCACTGGATGCGTGATCACGTGAGGGCGTTGGCACAGAGCTACCGCCTGCTGTTACAGGAACCCGCCACCTTACAGCCCACACCTTGGGTGGAGTAATCGGACGAGACTGCAAGATTTACCCTGGGGGAGGAAAGCACCGCCCTTTTTAGACTGGTACCGGGTTATCAATCGATAGCTCGCACGTTCCGTCCAATCGAGGGGAATTTATGTTCATACCTTCTTCGTCCGGGGGATGGGCTGCCGACCTTTACCGGGCATTTACACAGCCTGGGCAGGGATACAAGAGCGCCCATGAAATGTCAGCGGATATGGCCAAGCACTCAGGGGTCACTTCAGAGTCGTTGGTGAAGGATTCGTTGAAGCAGATCGCCAATATTGACCAGGGGCTCCAGGGGGGAAACGCGTTTTTAGAAATCAACCGCAACGCCAGGAATGAGGCGAAGGCGCTCGATCAGGAGCGTGCCAACGGCCAGGTGCGCAGTTATCTGCATGGCGTCCCCGTGGCACTCAAAGATGTGTTTGAAACCCAAGGCAATATGCAGACGAGTGCTGGCTCAAAGGCCCTGGTGGGCGCGCCGGCGACTAAAAATGCCAAGGTCGTGGACCAGCTGCTGAAAGCAGGCATGGTCATTGTGGGTAAAACCAACATGAGCGAATTGTCCAACTTCCGCTCCGAAGCGCCGGCAGATGGGTGGAGCTCCCGAGGTGGACAGACGCTCAACCCTCATCGGCTTGGTGGCCCGGTGGCAGGGTCGAGTTCTGGCTCGGCTGTGGCTGTGGCCCAAGGGCATGTTCCGCTGGCATTGGGGCTTGAAACCAATGGTTCGGTTATTGCTCCGGCCGCCTATAACGGTGTTTTCGGCATGAAAACCACTGCCGGCCTGGTCAGCACGGAGGGCGTCATGACCAGTACGCGCCTGGATTCGGTGGGCACTTTTACACGTAATGTGCGTGACGCGGCGGAGGCACTCAACGCCATGACTGAGACCACCGTGTACACCGAGGGGCTCACGCCAGATGCCTTGAAAGGCAAGCGCATTGGCTACACAGCATTGCCTGAGCTGACGCCGGAGGAGGCCAAGGACCCCGCGAAGCGCGCGGATAGAAAACACTTCGAGGACGCGATTGAACGGCTCAAGTCCGAGGGCGCTACCCTGGTGCCAGTGGGGCCAATGGACGAAGGCATATCTGATGACAACTACCGGGACTACAACGAAGCGTTGTTTACCGACGTTAAAAAACAGCTCGAGGACTATTTGGCGGGAAGGCAAGGCCTGCCGGTCAAATCACTATCGGAGCTGATCGCATTCAATAAACGCAACGGGCTGCCGGGCGAGCCGGACCAGAACCTTCTGGAACTCATCAACACCCTGGAGGTGCCGCAGGAGGAGCTCGACAGCCTGTGGGAGGCCATTACTCCGATTTTCCAGCAAGCGATTGATAACCCGTTGAAGGCACACAAGCTCGACGCCATCGTGTCGAATTTCCTGTCCCATAACTATTACTTCACTGCTGCCGCGGGCTACCCAGGCATTTCAGTCCCTAGCGGCATGGATGATGAAGGCATGCCTACGGCGCTGTATTTCTATGGTTCGGGCAACAGCGAGGCCACCTTACTGTCCGTTGCCCATGGCTATGAGCAGGTGTCGCAGGCGATCAGGGAGCCGGCTTTCACCCCCGGTACGCCTTTCTCTCCCGCACCGCCGATGACCGATGGCGGGGTTGAGATGACCGCCAACCACTGAACCTGACCCCCGCGTGATACAGGATGCATTGGGCGCTGCAATTGCAGGCCCGGTGCATTCAGCGTTCACGGTCGCCCGGCCACGGGATGAGCGTATCGGCCTGCTGCAAGAGCAAACCGCCGGCCTCTAAATCGCTGTGTGACTGGGGCGACTCCATGGCTGACCCGCCTGGACTCTACGCACCATTCGGTTGAGGTGTTGGTGGCTCGATTGCTGCCGCAGTTGAGCCCATCAGCCGCGACATAATGCCTTTAGAGGCCGGCTCGGCGGGTGCGGTTTCAAACCTGCGCGCCCTCATCCCCCATCCCGGCGCAAACCCAGGGAAAAACACCAGCCCCTCCGCCTCCAGGCGAAACGCCAGGGTCAGGCGGGTTTCATCGTCCACGTCGCCGTTGTTCTCGAATTGTTGAATCGCCGCCACCGACACGCCGGCCTGACGGGACAGGTCTTCGCGGCTCCAACCCAGCATCACGCGGGCCTGGACGCTGTGCTTGGCGGTGAATTGATGCAGGACGATCTGCTGTTCTACGAAAGAGCTCATTGCCAGAGAGGACATGGGTTGTCTCCAGGGTTCGACGGGGAAGGCAAACTATACTGTGTTTTTGTACAGTTGTTTCGACCGCTCATCAACTGGATTCTTAACCACCTGCTATTCCAGCATCGGCACTTCCCGAATAATCAGGTGGTCCAGGTTCTCGATATTGGCGCTGAATACCCCGAACGTCTGTTCCGGGTTTTTCTTGCTCGGCACTTGCTTGAGCGCCGGCGTCACCCCGTAGAAGAAGCAATACAGCGGCCGTTCGCTGCTGGCCGCGGCCTTGATCTGCTCCAAGAACGCCTTGCGCTTGCGGTAGTTCTCGATGAGTTTCTTGCTCAGGTAGACGTTGACCGAATAGGGCTTCTTGTCGAGCCAGACCTTTTTTTCAAAGTCGATGCGAAAACTGCTGGTGTAGTCCTTGATCGCTTTGATCTTGCCCCAGTAGATCAGGCCGTGGTTGTCCTGCAGGTACTCGATTTTCTTGAAAAACGCCCAGTAGGTCGCGCTGTGCTCGCCGATCTTCAGCGGCATCGCCTTGAGCTTATCCTTGTGGTCGATATTCGACACATAGCATTCCACCGGGTGGGCGAACACGCTGGTTTTATCCGGGGTGCTGTCGCTGGCGCTGACGGTTGCGGGGGGGCGGCCTGAAGGTGTTTGCGCGGGTGCTTGCGGGGCTTGCCCCTCGGCGTCGACGACCGGAGTGATGCGCGCGTAGGTACGCCGGGTCAGGACAAATTCCGATGGGAAGTTGTCCTCGCGCGCGTCGTCGCTTTCGCCTGCCGCCGGCTTGTGGCTGCTGGCATAGCGGCAACCCTCGATATGCTCGGTGCTGGGCGTGTTCTTGAAATGCGGGGTGCGCTGGTAGTTGACGTTCTTGGCGTTATACGTGCCCAGCACGTTGCCCGTTTCAAAGGCTGCGCGGCAGGCGTCGTTGGGGCAGAAGAAACGGTCCTTGTCGGAGTCGTACGCGGCGGTTTCGTCGAAATTCAGCTCTCGTACGTCGTAGATCGATAGCTTGTCGTCGAGACTCACGCTGTAGGCCGTGTCGAATTTCATGAGGCTCGGGTCCGTGAGAGGGATAACCGGATATTACGCAAATATCAGCCGTGGCAGCGATCAAATGTGCGGGCTGGCCGAAGGGGGGCTAGCCGCCACGCGGCGTCCGCTCAGGAAGCACAGGGTGCCGCCGAGGGCAGTGAGTGCGCCCAGGGCATAAAACATGCTGGTGGGCGCCGCGTTGATCAGCAAATACCCGCAAATCACCGGGCTCATCGCCCCGCCAAACGCGGCCAGGTTCTGTGCCCCGTAGTAACTGCCGCGCAGGGCATCCGGGGCGATGGTGTCGATAAACAGGAACTCGGACGGGTAGATGATCATCTCGCCGAGGGTGAACACAAACATCGCCAGGCACCAGGTGAGCAAGCTGTCGGCCAGGCTGAAGCCGATCAACCCAAGCATGAACAGCAAAGTGCCCAGCACGATCCAGTAGCGCAATTGCTCACGCTTGAGAAACCGCCCGATCTGGTACTGCATCGCGATGACGGTCATGGCGTTACACGCCAGCACCGCCGACAGAATCTTCAGCGCCTCGGCCGGCTTGTAGGCCACCAGCAGAAACTGCGACAGATACAGCGTATAGCGCCCGTGGACAATGGTGCTCAGCAGGCTGCCGCTGGTGAACAGAATCAACGTGCGGTCGCTGCGCAAGGTGCGCAGGGTACTGAGAAAACTCAAGGGTCTGTGGCTGTCATCCCGTTGCGTCGGCGGGATACCGATCATCAGGAACACACTGCCAAAGGCAATCGCGCTGGCGATCAGGAAGGGCGCCAGTTGCATGTGGCCGGCAATCACCACGCCGACCATCGGGCCGGTGGCGTAGCCGACATTGGTCAGGGTATAGCGCAGGGAAAACACCTTGGCGCGATCGCCCACCGGCAGGTTCTCGCTGATGATGGCTTTGGAGCCGATCAGGAACAGCGCTGACGCTGCTTCGGTGATGACCAGGGTCAGGGTGGTGAGGTAGAGGTTGCTGGCAAACGTCAGTAACAGAAAGCCGATGGCGCTGGAGAGCATGGCCAGGATCAGCAGCTTGCGCTTTTCCAGGCGGTCGATGATATAGCCGCCATACAGGCCCAGCAGTGTGGCGATAAACACCGCGATGCCCATCAGCAGGCCGATGTCCTGCTGGTTGAGGCCCAAGCGCGTGCTCAGCAGCAGCGCCAGCAGTGGGCTGGTCATGGCGCGGCTGACCACGATGGTCACCGAGCAAATCATCAGGCGGCGGATTACCAGGGAGTAGGTGGCCACGGTAGGGCGGATGTCCTTGTCAGGTGCCTTGGTGTTCTGTAGGAGCGAGCTTGCTCGCGAAGATCGTCAACGATAGCGCGGGCTTTCTGATTGCCCGCGGTGCTCTCGGGTTTTTCGCGAGCAAGCTCGCTCCTACAGTGGGGACGGGTTACTGGCCGGCGTTGATGCTGATCTTCTCGACCGCACCCTGTTCCAGATCCCACTTCTTCAGGATCTTGCCGTAGGTCCCGTCATCGATCATGCCCTGCAACGCCTCACTGATCGCCGTGACCAGCCCGGTGTTGCTCTTCTCGATCCCCAGCCCGGTGAACTGCTTGGAAATCGCCAGGCCCACCGGCTTGTACTTGCCCTTGTCCAACGACATCAAATAAGGAATCGTCTCGCTGCCCTGCATCGCCGCGTCCAGGCGGTTCTGCTGCAACTGCGCCCGCGCATCCGCCGAGCCTTCAGTGCCGATCACCACGATGGCGGGTTTACCCGCGGCTTCGCAGTTTTCCTTGCTCCACGCGGCAATTTCCGACGGCCAGGTGGTGCGGCGGCTGGTGCCGACTTTTTTACCGCACAGGTCGGTCAGTTCCTTGATCTCTTCACGCTTGGCCAGGGTGTACAGCTGCGGGCCGCTGGTGAAGTAGTCGATGAAGGTCACGGATTTCTGGCGCTCGGCGGTGTCGCTCATGCCCGACAGCACGATGTCCACGCGCTTGGTGGTCAAGCCGCTGAGCATTTGCTCGAAGCCGGTTTCCTGCCACTTGATCTTCACACCCAGGCGCTCGGCCAGGGCGTTGCCCAGGTCGAAGTCGAAGCCGGTGAGCTTATTGGTGGCCGGGTCCTTGAAATCCATCGGCGGGTAGTTCGGCACGATGGCCGCGCTGATCTCACCCTTGTCCTTGATTGCCGCCGGCAATGCCGCCAATACACCGGTGGAGGCCATCAGGCCTGCGAGCAACGTTGGGATGAACAATTTTTTCATGGGGGCGTTCTCGTTAGTTTTTTAGTTAAGTGCGAACGGCAGAAATAAAGCTTTGGGTACGCGGGTTTTGTGGGCTTATTAGAATTTCTTCAGGGCTGCCGGCTTCCACAATCTGGCCTGCATCCATAAACACCATGCGGTTGGACACTTCGCGGGCGAAGCCCAACTCATGGGTGACCACGATCATGGTCATGCCGGTGGTGGCCAAATCGCGCATCACCGACAGCACTTCTCCTACCAGTTCCGGGTCGAGGGCTGAGGTGGGTTCGTCAAACAACATCAACTTGGGGCGCATCGCCAACGCGCGGGCAATCGCCACACGCTGCTGTTGCCCACCGGACAATTCCACCGGGTAGGCATTGCGCTTGTCCGCCAGGCCAACGCGGGCGAGCAACTCCAGGGCGTCCTCCGTGGCTTCCTTGGGCGAGCGCTTGAGCACCTGGCACGGGCCTTCGACGATGTTCTGCAACACGGTCATGTGCGGGAACAAATTGAAGCGCTGGAACACCATGCCGGTGGCCAGGCGTTGGCGCGCGATCTGCACTTCATTCATCTCATGCAGCTTGTTGCCGACCACGCGGTAACCCACCAGTTCGCCGTCGACCCACAGGCCGCCCTTGTCGATTTTTTCCAGCTGGTTGACGCAGCGCAGCAGGGTGCTTTTACCCGAGCCCGACGGGCCAATGATGCACATGACTTCGCCTTGCTCGACCTCGATATTGATGTCGCGCAACGCGTGATACTGGTCGTAATACTTGTTCAGGTTGACGGCCTTGACGATGCTTCTCATGGGGCAAATCTCCTCAACCCAGACTTACGAACGCTTGCCGGCGCCGCGGGCAAAACGACGCTCGAGGCGGCTTTGACCAAATGAAAGAACTGTCACCACCGCCAGGTACCAGATGCCGGCGACGATCAGCAGCTCCATGACCCGGGCGTTGGCGTAGTAGATGTTTTGCGCGTTGTGCAGCAGCTCCGAGTACTGGATCACACTGGCCAGGCTGGTCATTTTCACCATGCTGATGAACTCGTTGCCTACCGGTGGAATGATCACCCGCATGGCCTGCGGCAGAATGATCCTGCGCAGCGCCTGCAGGCTCGGCATGCCGATAGACTTGGCCGCTTCGTACTGGCCGGTATCCACCGACAGCAGGCCGGCGCGCACCACCTCGGCGGTGTAGGCGCCCTGGTTGATGCTCAAGCCGAGCAGGGCGGCCACGAATGGCGTCATCAGGTCGACGGTGTCGATGCTGAACAGGCCGGGGATCGCGATCACCGGGAAGATCAACGCCAGGTTGAACCACAGCAGCAACTGCAAAATCAGCGGTGTACCGCGGAACAGCCAGGTGTAGGTGATGGCCACGTAACGCAGGATCGGGTTGGCCGACATGCGCATGATCGCCGTGATCACCCCGATCACCACGCCCAGCGCCATCGCCAGGATCGACATGACGATGGTATTCACCAGGCCCCAAATGATGGCCTCAGACGTGAGGAACTGACCGATGTAGGACCATTCGATTTGGCCATTGGCAAACGCGCGCAACAGCGCGGCCAACACGATCACGATCAAGGTGGCAAAAAACATCCGCCCGTAATAGCGACGTGGCACGTGCTCGTACTGCGTGATATCGAACTGGTTCTCGGACAACTTACGCTCAGCTTCCAAGCGCTCGGCCGGGGTTTGGTTCATGGTTCTACTCCAAATGCTGTACACAGCCTTCCACTGTAGGAGCCAGCTTGCTCGCGAAGATCGTCAACGATAACGCGGGAAACCTGATGCCCCGCGGTGTTCCTAGGTTCTTCGCGAGCGAGCTCGCTCCTACAAGGTGAAGGTGTTCAAATTCTGAAACCGGTGTAGGTGTCGGCCCATTGCTGCTGAGCAGCCAATGCCGTTTTCAACCGCCCAATCTGCTCCCGCACCCGCTCTGGCGCCGTCCCACCCCATCCACTGCGTGCCGCAATCGCCGCTTCCAGGGTCAGGCAATCGCGCACCTCTGGCGTCAACCGCGCATCCACCTCCGCCAGCATTGCCGGCGAGGCTTCCCACAACTCAATCTCATGCTTCTCGCAGGCCTGCACCAAGGCGCCGGTAATCTCATGGGCCTCCTTGAACGGCACGCCACGGGTGGCCAACCAATCCGCCACTTCCGTCGCCAAGGTAAAGCCCATCGGCGCCTGGCGCCGCAGCTCCTCCACCTGGACCTTCATGGTCGCGACCATCCCGGCCATCGCCGGCAGTACCAGCAACAAGGTGTCCACACTGTCCAACACGCTGTGTTTGTCCTCGCTCAAATCGCGGTTGTACGACAGCGGCAAGGATTTGAGCGTCGACATCAGCCCGGTCAGGTTGCCGATCAACCGCCCAGCCTTGCCCCGGGCCAATTCAGCAATGTCCGGGTTCTTTTTCTGCGGCATGATCGAACTGCCGGTGGCGTAGGCATCGTCCAATACCACCCAACGAAACTGGCGCGACGACCACAGGCAAAACTCCTCCGACAGCCGTGAAATATTCACTCCGAGCATGCCCGCCACAAACAGGAACTCCGCCACATGGTCGCGACTGGCGACGGCATCGATCGAGTTTTCGCACGGCCCGGTGTAGCCCATTTCCTTGGCTGAATGTTCCGGCTGTCGCGCAATCGCCGAGCCGGCCATCGCCGCCGCACCCAACGGTGACAACGCCGTACGCGCATCCCAATCCACCAGGCGCTGGACATCGCGCAACATCGACTGCGCGTGGGCCAGCAAGTGATGGGCGAACACGATGGGTTGCGCCTGCTGCAAATGGGTAAAGCCGGGGCAGATGCTCTCGACATGCTGCTCAGCCTGTTCCACCAACGCCTGCTGCAAACCCAACACCTCGGTGGTGATGGTGCGCGCATGGTCGCGTAGGAAAAGGCGCAAATCGTTGGCGGTTTGATCATTACGCGAACGCCCGGCGCGCAGCTTGCCGCCCAATGCGCCCAGGCGTTCGGTCAAGACGCGTTCGATAAAGGTGTGTACGTCCTCGTCATCCAGGGTGGGATGCAGGCGGCCGGCGGCGAAGTCTTCACCGATGCGGTCCAGGGCCTCGAGGGTGCGCAAGGTCTCCGATTCATCCAGCAGACCGGCGCGCTGCAACTCACGGGCATGGGCACGGGAGCCGGCCAGGTCGTAGGGCGTCAGGCGAAAATAGCGCTCAGGGCAACGGGACAATGCGGCCAACGCAGCAGACGGACCGGTCTTGAAACGAGCGCCCCAAAGGCGGTCGGTGGGCTGGGACATGGGTATTCCTCACGCTTGTTTTTAGAAGAGTCGGAGGCAGTAAAAAAAGGTTTTCAACTAAACTGAATCAGCGTCTGGCGCGCCGTATTCAAGGTTGCCAAGGGCGGATGTTTATGTTCATTATCGCCGCCTGGCTATGTTCAAGGATTGGGTTGAAGCCTGTTGAATATGGCACTTGAGGTCAACGCGTATTATGGAAACTCCACTTTCCACTTCTGGAAACCTACCGCCAAAACCCGGCACAAGACCGCCCCTGCAACTCAGTGGTTTGGATTTCAAACTGCTGCGGGTATTTATGGCCGTGGTCGAAGCTGGCGGCTTCAGCGCTGCGCAAAACGAGCTGAACGTGGGCCTGGCGGCCATCAGCAAACAGATCTCCGACTTGGAAATCCGCATCGGCATGCGCCTGTGCACACGGGGCCGAGAAGGCTTCGGGCTGACCGAAGAAGGCAAGTTGGTGTATCAAGCGTCCATCGAGTTATTTACCTCGGTAGACAGTTTCAGAGACAAGCTTAGTTCGGCGCAAAATGAACTCATCGGCGACCTTAGTGTGGGCGTTATTGATAACACTGTCTCCGACGTTAATTCACCGCTGATTGCCGCGCTTGGCAACTTACATAGCCAATCACCAAAAATAAGATTACGCCTGCATGCCTCGCAATTGGACGAAGTTGAACGCGGTGTGGTGGAAGGGCGCTTGATTGTCGGCATCGTCCCCGTGTACCAGCGCCGCGAAGAGTTCGACTACTTCCCGCTCTACGAAGAAAAGGCCCACGCCTACTGTGCCGTAGGACATCCGCTCTTCACCGCGAACGACATTACCCCCGAGGTGCTGCGCCAATATGAAGTGGTCAACCATCGGTATGCGATCCATCGCGACAAGGCCACCTTCGTCAATTACGACAGCCAGTCCGCCTCGGCCTCGCAAGTCGAAGCCGTCGCTATCCTGATCCTCACCGGTCGTTTCCTCGGCTTCCTGCCGGAACACTACGCCGCGCCATTGGTAAGGGAAGGGCGCCTACGCGCACTGTGCCCGGAACACGTGCACCTGAGCACCGTCTTCAACCTGATCCTGCGCCACAACGCGCCAAGAAGTCCGCTGGTAAAAGCCTTTGCCACCGCCCTGGGCGTAGACCTCAAAGCCACGACATAACGTTCACGACAAACGCCGATCTACCGGATCACAGAAATCAAATGTGGGAGGTCTCGAGCTTTAGCGAGGCACCGATGGCATCGACTCGGTGTTCCAGCCGATCCCCATTACCCGCATCATCGCTGCAACCGAGCCCGCTTTTTCTTCTTCGCATGAAAATGCCGAAAATGCGCATCCTGCGCCGCCGCCAGCAGCTCCCGATCCCCGCGTGTATCGCCCCAGGCCCGCAGTCGATACTCCCCCAGGTCCCCATACACCGCCTCGAGCCGCAGCACCTTATTCTCACAGCGGCAATTATTTCCGGTGAGCTTGCCGGTCAACACCCCGTCGACCACCTCAAGCTCAGTCCCGATCAACTTGATCCCCAGCCGATTCGCAAACGGCTGCAGCACCAACGCCGGCGACGCTGAACACAACGTGACCTCCGCCCCGGAGCCCAACTCATGCTCCACCGACAACACCCCCGCCGGGCGCATCAACCGCGCCCAATTGCGCTGGCAATACTCCTCGGCCTTCTGCTGCACCCACGTCTTCTCCACCCCGGTCATAAAGGTGCGGATCAACTGCGCCTTCAACTCATCCCGGCTGATCTGCCGCACCAAAAAACGCAGCCCAGGCACCGCCAGCTTGACCATCCGGCCATAAAACTCGCCAGGGCCAAAGGCAAACTTGAGGAAGGGCACGAAACTGTCGTGGTGGGTCAGGGTGCCGTCGAAGTCAAAGACGGAAAGTACTTTGGCGTCAGCGGGGCCGGCTTCGAGCATGTCTGGGTTCACGGGTTGGCCTCGGTCCTATCTAGTATTTTTTTGAGTGTGCATCAGGTGTGACAGCAGGAGTTTACTCCCGTGCCAATCTTCCGACCTTGGCGTAAAGCCCCTCGGTGAAAGCCTCCCGGTCAGTCGACCGGTGACAACGCTGATGGCAATTGGGGCACAAGGCTACAGCATTGGTGATGCGATCCGAACCCTTCTGGGCGAGGTGCTTGACGTGATGTACTTCAAGAAATGGCAAGCCGTCGACCTCGAACGGCGCGTTAGAGCCGCAGCCTTCGCAGATGCCCTTGGCTTCTTTCGGTACCCAGGCGCGGACCTTTGGATCGCGAACAAAGGCGGTGCTGACGGTCGAGACCTTCAGCGGCTGGGCAATGCCGTCCGGTAGCTGAGTGAAAGGTTGCTGCTGCAGTTTGGACGCGCGGCGGATAAGCGTTTGCTCGTCTGCTGTTTGGGCCGCGTCTTCGGATTCGAATACACCCTGCGCGGCAAGCGCTTGGCGGATACGTTGCTCCACGCCTGTGCCCACGTTCTTCGCAGGCTTATAGCCTTCGATGCGATCCCAGCCCATACGCACAAACACGGTGGAGATATTTTGCATGCGGAATTCGATGGAGCCCTTTGCACGGCCTGCCACCGGGCCTTCGCGTAGAAGGCGGTTTTCGAGAGCTTTGTTGAAAGGTTGGCCGCTCTTTTCCCAGGCCAACATCTTCAGGTACGCCTCGACCGCAGCTGCCAACTCCGCGTCGCTCCAGTCCGTTTTGTCTTTCGTAGTATCCATACAGCCGCCGAGGGTAGAAAACCCTCGGACGATACTGAGTGTCTATTATTGCGTCTACGAAATTTCCTACAAGCTGGAGGGATTTGGCGGTCGTCTGCGTGAGTAGATTCGCTGATTTATTAGGAAAGGTTGAGTGAGCTTGCGCCACCACGGAGTCCTTGCTGACTCTTTCCGGTAGGTTCGATTAACCAATAGATATGGCATGTCTCTGAGGCGAATCCAGCCTTCATCCTGCCAGTGCAGCAGGTTCAACGACATCTCCGGCCAGTCCAACATGCTTAACAGCGGCCGCTCCACTGTTCGCGGCTGACGTTCGTCCCGCAATGTCGGAACGACTTCATGGGTGAGCCAGCTACGGAGTAGGCGATTCCCCGGTGTGTAGTGATAGACCAGCAACGCGTATGCACCGGACTCGCTAATCATCAGCATTTCTTCCGGCTGGCCGTGGAACAGCAGATTTACGGTCCTTCGCTGGTCTTCATCGAGCTTGCGAGTCGTTCGCTCATCCAGGTACCACCCCATCAACCGCCCAAGATCGCGAGCGCAGAACCAGGGTTGGTTTTCCAGAAGGAGGGCGTGTAAAGGAAGGTTTAAACGAGTAAAGACGGTGGGAGAAAAAGGGTCAGGCATGGCACACCTCCGCGAGGAGAAGCGCTTGTGAGGTGACACAAACAGATACAGGCATTTCCATTACCTCTACTTGATAGCTTTCTTAGGGCTAAGGCGCCGGGAGTTAAGAAACCCCAAGTAGAAGGCCGGACATATTCCCCTTTCGGGTCTTGTATTCGCCCACTCCCGACATAGCAGAGTCTTTTCCTGCGCCCACGAAAAAACCGTAGGCGCAAAAAAACCACATCTTTCGGGAGCGGTCAGGCCGCTACTTGAGGCGTTTCTTAGGCGCCGGACGGTGAAGGTTATGAGCTAGCACCTTAGATGGTCAAGCTTCAGATTTTGTAACAGTTTGTCTGGGCCGGAGCTCCGAGTTAGGGATTTCTGGTCTATGCTCCGGATATCGTGAAGGCATTTTGATATGACTGGGCTGAGGCCTGATTACGACCGCCTCACGAAATTAAGGCAACTCAGCAATTAAATTTAGCTTCTGAAATCATAAGAGTAACCATGGAATGTTCAAAAAAATAAAGAAAATTAAGGGCATGGCAGTATATTCAGATTTCGATTGGGACTCCACGGTGAAAGATGGAAGCGGACGCCCAAGCGATTTTAAGGCAGTAAATATTCTATATGGTAGAAACTATTCTGGAAAAACTACTCTGTCTAGGATCTTTAGGTCGCTTGAATTAGGAGTTCTATCTGATAAATACCAAGCGCCAAAGTTTGAATTTGAGCTTTCTGCCGGTGGTTTTTTTAACGAGGCTCAGATCCCTTTTTCTCAGTGTAAGGTCCGAGTTTTTAATGAGGATTTTGTTAAGGAAAACTTAAGATTTATTGTGGATGATGAACAGAGTGTAAATTCATTTGCAATATTGGGTGATGATAATAATCGGTTGGAACTAGAGATACAGGCAAAAGAGGCTGAGCTAGGAAGTGATGAAACTGGCGGAAAGATTGGTGTTTATAACTCTCTGTTGACTGAATTTCTTGTTGCTAAGAAAGAAACTGAGTCAGCGGTTGCGGCCCTTGAATCCAAAGTTACGGACAAGGCTAATAATAAAACGACAGGGATTAAGCATAATCGACTGTACGGTGATGCTACCTATAATGCTCCAAAGTTGATAAAGGATATTGACGAGGTTCTTAAGGACGGATTTACCTGTGTTGAAGATGTCAAGGTGCAGGGGTTGGAGTCTTTGTTGAGAGAGGAGGTTAAAGCTGAGATTCCATCTTTTTCGTTCTTTGAGCCAACATTTTCAAAGTTGTATTCTAAAGCACAGCAGTTGGTTGAGGTCAAAATAACTGTCACTCAGCCGTTGAGGGATTTACTTGAAGATAATCTTTTAGAAGATTGGGTTAGAAGGGGGCGGGGGTTGCATCAATCAGCTCGAACTGATTGTGGGTTTTGTGGTGCGCCATTGCCTAATGATCTGTGGGAGAAATTAGATCTCCATTTTAATAAAGAGTCCGAAGAGCTTCGGAGACAGATAGACCAGTTATTATCAATCATCGATTCAGAACAGAGTAGGTTTAGGGGTGATGGAAAAATAGATGTTTCTCAATATTACTCTACCTTTAGAGAAGGTGTGCTAGAGGCTGAGCTGAAGTTGAATATACTATTTGGTCAATATGTTGAAAATTTGGGTGCAGTAGCTGACTCGTTGAAGGAAAGACTTAAGGATATATTTCACGGTAAAGAGCTACCAACTATCGAGGATTTGAGCAGCGGTATTTCAGATGTCTACGATGCGTTAGAGAAATATCGTACTGATTCAAATAAATTTACCAGTGATTTGGCTGGCGAAAAAAGACGTGCTCAAACCTCGTTGAAATTGAGAGAGGTCTTTAGATTTGTGTCGGATATAAAATTTTTAGATGAGAAGGAGAAAATAGCTGGACTTGAAAAAAATCGTAACGAGAAAAATGTGGACTTGGCTAAGGCTAAAGCTGAGATGGACAGGGTTTCAGCTGAGATTGCCTCCTTAAAAGCTGAGCTAAAGGACGAAAGTAAAGGCGCCGATCGCGTAAATATTTACTTGAATGATTTTTTTGGTCATAGAGCGTTGTCTTTGAAGTCGGAAGAGATTGAAGGTGGATTTAAGTTTGAGGTTATACGAAACGGGGCTAAGGCGCATCATTTGAGTGAGGGGGAATGTAGTCTTATAGCGTTTTGTTATTTTATGGCGAAGCTTCATGATATCGAAACTAAAGGATTTAAGCCGGTTATTTATATTGATGATCCGATTTCGAGTTTGGATAGTAATCATATCTTTTTCATATTTAGCCTGATTAGTAGTGAAATTGTTGCTGCTGGGAACTACTCTCAATTATTTATTTCAACTCATAATTTGGACTTCTTGAAGTATCTAAAGCGGTTGGCTCCATTGGATGTAAATGGTATCAATCAGGAGAGAAGATATTTCATGATTGAGAATTCGAATGGTAAAAGTAGTTTGAGAGTTATGCCGGGTTATTTGAAATCATATGTTACGGAGTTTAATTATCTTTTTCATCAGGTGTTTAAATGCGCTAACGCAGCAGATGTGCCTGTAGAGCAAGAACATGAGTGCTATTATAATTATGGGAATAATGCGAGAAAGTTTTTGGAGGCTTTCTTGTACTTTAAATATCCTAATGCTAACGAAAAGGATAATAATAAATTGGAGCGTTTTTTTGGAAGTGATAGTAAGGCGTCGATGCTTACGGAAAGAATTCATAATGAGTACTCCCATTTGGCGGGAGTTTTTGAGCGAAGTATTAATCCAATTGATGTTCCGGAGATGAAACGATCCGCTCAGTTTATTTTAAATAAAATTAAGGAAAAAGATCCAGACCAGTACTCAGCATTCTTGGAGAGTATTGGTAGCCCGGTAGTGAATTTCTAGGGGGTAATTTTTGGGGAATGTATTTTTGTTTACTTATTTTTAAAATAAGCCCCCTAAAACGGGGGCTTTTTATTCCTATGGCTTAAGATGACACAGGAATCAATCCCAGCTCAACGCCCCACCCGTCTGATACTCAATCACCCGGGTCTCAAAGAAATTCTTCTCTTTCTTCAAGTCCATGATCTCGCTCATCCACGGGAACGGATTGGTCGTGCCTGGATACTCTTCCTTCAAGCCAATCTGCGACAGGCGACGGTTAGCGATGAACTTGAGGTAATCCTCCATCATCGCCGCGTTCATACCCAGCACGCCGCGCGGCATGGTATCGCGCGCATATTCGATCTCCAGCTGCGTCCCTTGCAGGATCATCTGGGTCGCTTCTTCCTTCATTTCGGCATCCCACAGGTGTGGGTTTTCGATTTTGATCTGGTTGATCACGTCGATACCGAAGTTCAGGTGCATCGACTCGTCGCGCAGGATGTATTGGAACTGTTCGGCGACGCCGGTCATCTTGTTGCGGCGGCCCATGGACAGGATCTGGGTGAAGCCGCAGTAGAAGAAGATGCCTTCCAGCACGCAGTAGTAGGCGACCAGGTTGCGCAGCAGTTCTTTGTCGGTGTCGACGGTGCCGGTTTCGAACTTCGGATCGGAGATCGAACGGGTGTACTTCAGGCCCCAGGCGGCTTTTTTCGCCACCGATGGGATCTCGTGGTACATGTTGAAGATCTCGCCTTCATCCATGGCCAACGATTCGATGCAGTACTGGTAGGCGTGGGTGTGGATCGCTTCTTCGAAGGCCTGGCGCAGGATGTACTGGCGGCACTCCGGGTTGGTGATCAGGCGGTACACGGCCAGGACCAGGTTGTTCGCAACCAGGGAGTCGGCAGTGGAGAAAAAGCCGAGGTTGCGCATGACGATGCGGCGCTCGTCGTCGGTCAGGCCTTCGGGGTTTTTCCACAGGGCGATGTCGGCGGTCATGTTGACCTCTTGCGGCATCCAGTGGTTGGCGCAGCCGTCGAGGTACTTCTGCCAGGCCCAGTCATACTTGAAGGGCACGAGTTGGTTGAGGTCGGCGCGGCAGTTGATCATGCGTTTTTCGTCAACGGCGACGCGGGCGGAAGCGCCTTCGAGTTCGGCGAGGCCTTCGGCGACGTCGAGTTTGTCCAGGGCCGCCTTGGCGCGCACGATGGCGGCGGAGTCACTGGCGGTGACGGCGCGGGCTTCGATGGCGGCAGCGGCGCCGGCACCGTCGAGGCGGTCCATGTTGGCTTCGGTGGCGTGGCCGGCGTTGGCGCCTTTGGTGGCTACTTCGCCGTCTTCTTCTTTGTCGAATTCGTCCCAGCTCAGCATGACGTGTCGTCTCCTGCGTGAGGGCTCAAAGGTGCCCGTGTGAAACCGGATGGTTGGGTGTTCACACGACCCTCGGGCCGCGGTGGATCTTAAGGAATCGTTTGTTGCAACCGCTGGCGCAGGCATTAAACGGAATAGGGTCACGGGTGCTCTGCGTGAGGCTTGAGAGGCGGAGCGACAGGTGCATGCTCCAGCGCAGGCTCAGGTCTGGCTCTTCATCCCAGTGTAAAGGGATATTGCAGGCCCGATTTACCCGCGCATTATAGGGAAAAATTCGACTTTGTGTTGCGGCGGATGGTCTCGGAGGAGGGCCGCAATGGCGTGGTTTTCGGCCAAAGCGTGTGTTTGCAAGGCTTTGCTGGGGTTGGTTTTTTTTGAGGGGCGATGAGTGGCTTTTTGCGGGGCGGATGCAGGGGGGCGGGGCGTAGGGGGTAATAGCGTAATAGAGGTGCGTCGGCTGACGCTATCGGGGGTAAGCCCCCTCCCACATTTGGTCTGCGGGGGGTCAAAGGCCGGTTCTTGGCCGCAAGAACGATTTCTTGCGGCAAACAAGATCAAGTTCAAATTGAACTAACGAAGTGTTTATCCGTTAGAGCAACCATTGCCCATAACCTTGTAATTAAGAATGTGGCGCTGACCTTGGGAATCTTCATATTCCATTTTTACCGGTACCACTTCGCAAACTTCTGGAATGGTGCTCATGGACAATACTTTGGCCACGTCCAGTTTGGTGCTGTAGGTGTAGTCCTCGACAATCGGGGCTTTCTGGCCGGCCAGCTCAGTCGGGGCCTCATCGGCCAGGGCGGCGGTGGCGCACAAGCTGCTGAGGGCCATAACTAATAAAGCTTTCATTTCTCTATTTACCTTCTTCAGGGCGAAAGGGGTCACGGGGCCTTTGTGAGGCCACGTGTGTAACTTAGGGTTGGTAAGTTCGGATTAACGTGCCTTCGTGGGGGCTGTTACGTTGTTAATCACAGTGCCTTGTTGGCGGAGTTGATTTTAGGCCCGCAGGTTATATTCATATACCCGTGCTTTTGATAAACACTATTGGCGGTTTTTGTAACAATCCCGTGGTAAAGGTTTTTTCATCAGGCAGCCAAGCCACGCAGGCCGCGGGCCAGAGGCCCGTAGAGGGATAGCAGGGCAATTTGTAGGGTCTTGTTACTACCATCGTCGAATGGTTCTATAGGCCCACCCCGGCTACAACTGGGCCATACAACAACAACTATGTCACCGAGGTAAGAAAGATGAGTGCGGCTTCCCTGTACCCCGTTCGCCCCGAAACAGTCGCCAACACGCTGACCGACGAGGCGACCTACAAGGCCATGTACCAGCAGTCGGTGGTCAACCCCGATGGTTTCTGGCGTGAGCAAGCCAAGCGCCTTGACTGGGTCAAGCCTTTCACCGCGGTGAAGCAGACCTCTTTTGACGATCACCATGTCGACATCAAGTGGTTCGCTGATGGCACCCTGAACGTTTCCTACAACTGCCTGGACCGTCACCTCGCCGAGCGTGGCGACCAGGCAGCGATCATCTGGGAGGGCGATGACCCTGCCGAGAGCCGCACCATCACCTATCGCGAGCTGCATGAAGAAGTCTGCAAGTTCGCCAACGCCCTGCGTGGCCAGGATGTGCACCGCGGCGACGTGGTGACTATCTATATGCCAATGATCCCTGAAGCGGTGGTCGCCATGCTGGCTTGTGCCCGCATCGGGGCGATCCACTCGGTGGTATTTGGCGGCTTCTCACCGGAGGCCCTGGCCGGTCGCATCATCGACTGTAAGTCGAAAGTGGTGATCACTGCTGACGAAGGTATCCGCGCCGGTAAGAAAATTCCGCTGAAGGCCAACGTCGACGACGCGCTGACCAACCCGGAAACCAGCAGCATCCAGAAAGTCATTGTGTGCAAGCGCACCAATGGCAGCATCAAGTGGAACCAGCATCGCGACATCTGGTACGAAGACCTGATGAAAGTTGCGGGCACCGTGTGCGCGCCAAAAGAGATGGGCGCCGAAGAAGCGCTGTTCATCCTTTATACCTCCGGCTCCACCGGCAAGCCTAAAGGCGTGCAGCACACCACCGGCGGCTACCTGTTGTACGCGGCCCTGACCCACGAGCGCGTGTTCGACTATCGCCCAGGCGAAATCTTCTGGTGCACCGCCGACGTCGGCTGGGTCACTGGCCACACCTATATCGTCTACGGCCCGTTGGCCAATGGCGCGACCACGCTGCTGTTCGAAGGCGTGCCGAACTACCCGGATATCACCCGGGTGGCGAAGATCGTCGACAAGCACAAGGTCAATATCCTCTACACCGCACCGACCGCGATCCGCGCAATGATGGCCTCCGGCACCGCCGCCTGCGAAGGCGCCGATGGCAGCAGCCTGCGCCTGCTCGGTTCGGTGGGTGAGCCGATTAACCCGGAAGCGTGGGACTGGTACTACAAGAACGTGGGTCAATCCCGTTGCCCGATCGTCGATACCTGGTGGCAGACCGAAACCGGCGCCACCCTGATGAGCCCGCTGCCAGGCGCCCATGCGCTCAAGCCGGGTTCGGCGGCACGGCCGTTCTTCGGCGTGGTACCGGCCTTGGTGGACAACCTGGGCAACATCATCGAAGGTCCTGCCGAAGGCAACCTGGTGATTCTCGACTCGTGGCCAGGCCAGGCCCGTACCCTGTACGGCGACCATGACCGTTTCGTCGACACGTACTTCAAGACCTTCCGTGGCATGTACTTCACGGGTGACGGTGCCCGTCGCGATGAAGATGGTTACTGGTGGATCACCGGCCGTGTGGATGACGTGTTGAACGTGTCTGGCCACCGCATGGGCACCGCCGAGATCGAAAGTGCCATGGTTGCCCACCCGAAAGTCGCGGAAGCGGCGGTGGTGGGTGTGCCGCACGACATCAAGGGCCAGGGCATCTATGTCTACGTCACGCTGAAAAACGGCGAAGAGCCGAACGAAGCGCTGCGTCTGGAGCTGAAGAACTGGGTCCGCAAGGAAATCGGCCCGATCGCTTCGCCGGATGTGATCCAGTGGGCACCGGGCTTGCCGAAGACGCGCTCGGGCAAGATCATGCGGCGTATCCTGCGCAAGATCGCCACGGCCGAGTACGACGGGCTGGGGGATATTTCCACCTTGGCTGATCCGAGTGTGGTGGCGCATTTGATCGAGACGCACAAGACCATGAACGCCGCGTAACGCGGGGTAGGTGGGAAAGAGCCCCATTCGGTGTATGCCGAGTGGGGCTTTTTTTGTGGTCTCTCAAAACCACTGAGGATCCCATGTGGGAGGGGGCTTGCCCCGATAGCGCCGGGTCAGCTCACAAATAAGTGACTGACTACCGCTATCGGGAGCAAGCCCCCTCCCACATTTGGATCTCCACCAGTCAAATAAATATCGGTTTCCCTGGTAGGACGTTTCTGAATGTTACTGTCACCTCTAAATGTGTAACCCTATGCTCGAACATGAGGCAAAGGGCTACGCTCATGCCCTGAAAAACCGCGTTTTAGACACCCCCAGAAATAAGATTAAACGCCAGACTTGCCGTGCCAGAAGGGTTTGCGAATAATAGGCCCGCAATTTGCAGTATCAATAGGTTTAATGTCTTTTGCCTCTGCATAAAATTCAGAGGCTGTCAATGTGCTGGAACCGCTTTCTCGGTGCTTCTGTAAATTGTTGTCGCATTGAGGAAATATCGGCTTCCGGCCTGTCGTTAGAATGCCGATCACTCGCTCGTCGTCGCAGGTGTAGCCCGCGTAGGACGCAGCACCGCTATTCGGTTTCACTCAGTCGCATCGTGGGCCATGGCTCATACTGCTGTTTTGCCCTATACCGATGGAGTCCCAAGATGAAGAAACTCGTGCTGTTGGGCGCCCTGGCGCTGTCCGTGCTGTCCATGCAGGCTTTCGCTGAAGGCAAGCCTCTGAAAATTGGTATCGAAGCGGCTTACCCTCCGTTTGCCTCGAAGGCGCCGGATGGCAGCATCGTCGGTTTTGACTACGACATCGGCAACGCCCTGTGCGAAGAGATGAAGGTCAAGTGCACCTGGGTCGAGCAGGAGTTCGACGGCCTGATCCCGGCGCTGAAAGTGCGCAAGATCGACGCGATCCTGTCGTCCATGTCCATCACCGAAGACCGCAAGAAGTCCGTGGACTTCACCAACCGCTACTACCTGACCCCAGCGCGCCTGGTGTTGAAGGAAGGCACTGCGGTCAGCGACAGCCTGGTTGAACTCAAAGGCAAGAAGATCGGTGTGCAGCGCGGTTCGATCCATGACCGTTTCGCCAAGGAAGTTCTGGAGCCTAAAGGCGCCACCATCGTTCCTTACGGCACCCAGAACGAAATCTACCTGGACGTGGCTGCCGGTCGCCTCGACGGTACCGTGGCCGACGCAACCCTGCTGCAGGACGGCTTCCTGAAGACTGACGCCGGCAAAGGCTACGCGTTCGTGGGCCCAGCCTTCACCGACGTCAAATACTTCGGCGACGGCGTAGGTATTGCCGTGCGCAAGGGTGACAAGGAAAACCTGGAGCGCATCAACGCCGCTATTGCCGCGATCCGCGCCAATGGCAAGTACAAGCAAATCCAGGACAAGTACTTCGACTTCGATATTTACGGCGCTGACGCCAAGTAATTCATCGCAGCTGTCTGTCCGAAATGGCGCAAGCAACAGAATTCCTGCGGTTTGCGCCATTTTTTCATCCCCCTTTTCGAGGACCTGAATCATGTTGAAAGGCTACGGGGCCGTCATCCTCGATGGCGCATGGTTGACGCTTCAGCTCGCCTTGTCGTCCATGGCCTTGGCCATTGTTCTGGGTCTGATCGGGGTCGCGTTACGCCTGTCGCCGGTGCGCTGGTTGGCCTGGCTGGGTGACTTGTACTCCACGGTGATCCGCGGGATCCCCGACCTGGTGCTGATCCTGCTGATTTTCTACGGCGGCCAGGACTTGCTTAACCGCGTCGCGCCGTTGCTCGGCTATGACGACTATATCGACTTGAACCCCTTGGCCGCCGGTATCGGCACCCTGGGTTTCATCTTTGGCGCCTACCTCTCGGAAACCTTCCGTGGCGCCTTCATGGCCATCCCCAAGGGCCAGGCCGAAGCCGGCCTTGCGTATGGCATGAGCAGCTTCCAGGTGTTTTTCCGGGTGATGGTGCCGCAGATGATCCGGCTGGCGATCCCCGGGTTTACCAACAACTGGCTGGTACTCACCAAGGCTACCGCGCTGATTTCGGTGGTGGGCCTGCAAGACATGATGTTCAAGGCCAAGCAGGCGGCAGATGCCACCCGCGAGCCTTTTACCTTCTTCCTCGCAGTGGCGGCGATGTACCTGGTGATCACCAGCGTGTCGTTGCTGGCCTTGCGTCATCTTGAGAAGCGCTACTCGGTAGGCGTAAGGGCGGCTGATCTATGATCTTCGACTACAACGTCATCTGGGAGGCCATGCCGCTGTACCTCGGCGGCCTGGTGACCACCCTGAAATTGCTGGCTTTGTCGCTGTTCTTCGGCCTGCTCGCCGCCTTGCCCCTGGGCTTGATGCGTGTGTCCAAGCAGCCGATTGTCAACGGCATTGCCTGGCTCTACACCTACGTGATCCGCGGCACGCCGATGCTGGTGCAGCTGTTCTTGATCTACTACGGGCTGGCCCAATTCGAAGCCGTACGCGAGAGCTTCCTGTGGCCGCTGCTGTCCAGCGCCACCTTCTGCGCGTGCCTGGCCTTTGCAATCAACACCAGTGCCTACACGGCCGAAATCATTGCCGGTAGCCTCAAGGCCACCCCGAATGGCGAGATTGAAGCGGCCAAGGCCATGGGCATGTCGCGCTACAAGCTGTACCGCCGCATCCTGTTGCCATCGGCCCTGCGTCGCGCACTGCCGCAGTACAGCAACGAAGTGATCATGATGCTGCAGACCACCAGCCTGGCATCCATCGTCACCCTGATCGACATCACCGGTGCCGCACGCACGGTGAACGCGCAGTACTACCTGCCGTTCGAAGCCTATATCACCGCTGGCGCGTTCTACCTGTGCCTGACCTTTATCCTGGTGCGCCTGTTCAAGTTGGCCGAGCGCCGCTGGCTGAGCTACCTGGCTCCACGGAAGCACTGATATGGAACGCATCGATCACCTGTTGCCCTGGGGTCACCTGGGCTGCGAGCGCCAACTGAGCGTATTCCGTTTCGGCAGCGGCGAGCGCAAGGCCTATATCCAGGCCAGCCTGCACGCCGATGAGTTGCCCGGCATGCGTGCCGCCTGGGAGCTGAAAAAACGCCTCACCGAACTGGAACGGCAAGGTGCCTTGAACGGCGTGATCGAGCTGGTGCCGGTGGCCAACCCGATGGGCTTGGGCCAACTGTTACAAGGCAGCCACCAGGGCCGTTTCGAGGTGGGCAGCGGCAAGAATTTCAACCGCGATTTCGTTGAGTTGAGCGAGCCGGTGGCCGAGTTGCTCACCGGTAGGCTGGGGGATGATCCTCACGCCAATGTGCGCATGATTCGCCAGGCGATGACCGATGCGCTCAACGCCTTGCCTGAGCCGAGCAGCCAGTTGCAAGGCATGCAGCGCATCCTGCTCGGCCACGCCTGCACCGCCGACATCGTCCTCGACCTGCACTGCGACGCCGAAGCCGCGCTGCATATGTACGCGCTGCCCCAGCACTGGCCGCAGTGGCGTTCGTTGTCGGCGCACTTGAATGTGAAAGTCGGTTTGCTCGCGGAAGATTCCGGTGGCAGCTCGTTTGATGAAGCCTGCTCGTTGCCGTGGTTGCGCTTGTCTCGTGCCTTCCCCGAGGCGCAGATCCCGCTGGCCTGCCTGGCGACCACCCTGGAGTTGGGCGGCCAGGCGGACACGGGGCGTGACGAGGCGATCTTCCACGCCGAAGGCATCCTCGCGTTTCTCGCCGAACAAGGCCTGATCCAGGGCGAATGGCCGGCGCCGCAACATGAACCGTGCGAAGGCGTGCCCTTCGAAGGCACCGAATTGCTGTTCGCGCCCCACGCCGGGGTGATCAGTTACCTGCGTAAAGCCGGGGACTGGATCGAGAAGGGCGAGCCGATTTTTGAAGTGATTGATCCCCTGGAAGACCGCGTGAGCACGATCTGCGCGGGCACCTCGGGGGTGTTGTTTGCCGTTGAACGGCTACGTTATGCCCAAGCGGGTTTCTGGCTGGCCAAGGTGGCGGGGCGCGAAGCGCTGCGTCACGGGCGCTTGCTCAACGACTGACCACCTGTTTTTGTGAGAACCGACCGCATGTACAAACTTGAAGTCCAAGACCTGCATAAACGCTATGGCAGTCATGAAGTGCTCAAAGGCGTGTCCCTGGCCGCCGCGGCCGGTGATGTGATCAGCATCATCGGTTCCAGTGGTTCGGGCAAAAGTACCTTTTTGCGCTGCATCAACCTGCTGGAGCAACCCCACGCCGGCAAGATCCTGCTCAATAACGAAGAGCTGAAACTGGTGGCCAACAAGGACGGCGCCATGAAGGCCGCCGACCCCAAGCAACTGCAACGCATGCGTTCGCGCCTGTCGATGGTGTTCCAGCATTTCAACCTGTGGTCGCACATGACAGCGCTTGAAAATGTGATGGAAGCCCCGGTGCATGTGCTGGGCATGTCGAAAAAAGACGCCCGCGAAAAGGCCGAGCACTACCTGGCCAAGGTGGGCGTGGGCCATCGTAAGGATGCGTTCCCTGGCCATATGTCTGGCGGTGAGCAGCAGCGCGTGGCGATTGCCCGTGCCCTGGCGATGGAGCCGGAGGTGATGCTGTTCGACGAACCCACCTCGGCGCTGGACCCGGAACTGGTGGGCGAAGTGCTCAAGGTGATGCAGGACCTGGCCCAGGAAGGCCGCACCATGGTGGTGGTCACCCACGAAATGGGCTTTGCCCGTGAAGTGTCGAACCAATTGGTGTTCTTGCACAAAGGCATCGTGGAAGAGCGCGGCAACCCGCGGGAAGTACTGGTCAACCCGCAGTCCGAGCGGTTGCAGCAGTTCTTGTCCGGCAGCTTGAAATAATCAAGGCCGCTGCTCCCCCCTGTAGGAGCGAGCTTGCTCGCGAAGATCGTCAACGGTAACGCGGGAAGCCTGATACCCCGTGGGGTTCTCAGGTTTTTCGCGAGCAAGCTCGCTCCTACAGGAAAGCAGGTCTTCATCGTTTTTAAGCTTTGTGTTGGTTTACGGGCTAGCATTGGCCTTTGTCTTTATTACTGTTACAGGCTTCGGATAGCACTCCATGACCGCCCACAAAATTGGTTTCCTGATTTGGCCCAGCACAAAAGCACTCACGCTTGCGCTGGCTGAGGAGGCTTTGCGCGTTGCTCAACGGGTGCATCCGGAGGTGGTCTACGAACTCTCGTTTCTGCTGGCCGAGCCGCCAACCCAGGGTGCCTGGCAATTGCCAGGCGAGCCGTGGGCCGGCAAGCTCGAAGGCTTCCAGAAGCTGTTCCTGCTGGCGGACGAACCGCCGACCGTGATCGCGTCGCAACTGAGCACCGCGCTCAAGCAGCTCGTTCGCGCCGGTTGCGTGATCGGTGGCTTGTCGGCCGGCGTTTACCCGTTGGCGCAACTGGGCCTGCTCGATGGCTACCGTGCCGCCGTGCACTGGCGCTGGCAGGACGATTTCGCCGAGCGCTTCCCCAAGGTCATCGCCACCAGCCATCTGTTCGACTGGGACCGTGATCGCCTGACCGCCTGCGGTGGCATGTCGGTGCTTGACCTGCTGCTGGCGGTACTGGCCCGCGACCACGGCGCCGAGCTGGCCGGTGCGGTCTCCGAAGAACTGGTGGTGGAGCGCATTCGCGAAGGTGGCGAGCGCCAGCGTATCCCGTTGCAAAACCGCCTGGGTTCCAGCCATCCGAAGCTGACCCAGGCGGTGTTGCTGATGGAAGCCAATATCGAAGAGCCGTTGACCACTGATGAAATCGCCCAGCATGTGTGCGTGTCGCGACGACAACTGGAGCGGATCTTCAAGCAATACCTCAACCGCGTCCCCAGCCAGTACTACCTGGAACTGCGCCTGAACAAGGCCCGCCAGATGTTGATGCAAACCAGCAAGTCGATCATCCAGATCGGCCTGTCCTGCGGCTTCTCCTCGGGGCCGCATTTCTCCAGCGCCTACCGCAACTTCTTCGGCGCCACCCCTCGCGAAGACCGCAACCAACGGCGCAGCAGCAGCCCTTTCGAGTTGTCGTCGGTACCGTCCGAGCGCGGCTGATCAGGCGCGCTTCATTCCTCCATGCTATCCGGCGAAGCGGGCCTGACCAGCGGGTTGCCCTGCGTGTCCAGGCGGGCCTGTGCAACTGCCAAGTCGTTGCCGGTTTGCAGGTAATACTGCCTGAGGTAGCTGAGGCTTTGCGCCGACCAGGGGTTGCCGCTCAAATCGGATGTATGGTCGAGTGGCGAGGCCAGTTCCAGAAAGTCGGCGGGCAGCACTTCGATCAGGTTGTCGCTCAAGTCCAGGGTGCGCAGCTCGGGCAAGGCGGACAGTCCTCGTGGTAGTTCGCTGATCTCGGTGTCTTGCAAGTACAGCGACTCCAGTTGGGTCAGGTGACTGACATCGGGGGGGATGCCCAGGATGTTCTCGCTCAAGTCCAGATACACTAGGTTCGTGACCCCTGACAGCGCGTCGACGCTGATGGGGGTTAATCCGATAGCGCACTCGGTCAGGCTCAGGGTATTCAACCCGGTCAGTGTAAACACCGTGGGTGGAATCGTGCCCAGGCTGAGTTTGCAGAGGGTCAGGCTTTTGAGTTTGGGAAAGCACTTGAGGAGGCCATCGACCCGGGTCGTCGTGCCCTCTCCATCGAGCTCGAAGGACGATATGTGGTCAAAGCGTGCGCTCAGTTCTGGCAGCTCGCCCAGGATCGGCGCGTCGAACCCCAGCCTGTGGGTGACCTCAAGGCTGCCGTTGTTGTCATCCAGTTCGGTTTCGCGGCGCCAGGCGTCTTCAAGTAATGTCTTGAAGGCCATGCGATTGAGTTGATCCTGTGCTCGTGTTTGCTCATCCAGGGGCACATCCAGAATCGGGTGTCGCTGGGGAGTGTCCAGCGCCCATTGCTGGAGATCGGCGCGCAGTTTTTCATATTCGGCCTCAAGACGTTCAAGCGCCGGCGCGGCTTCGTCCAGGCCGCCTGGCAGCTCAAAGAAAAAGCGATTGGCTTCACCTTCGGCAAAGGTGGGGTACAGCACTTTGATCCTGTCGCGCATTGGCGTGGGCGCGTCGGCCTGGAAATGTTCGCCGGTGCGCTGGCAATAGCGTTTGATCTGCATCAGCGTCGACCTGGACAGCGGGTTGCGCGAGAGGTCGAATGCCGCCGTTACGTTTGCGGGTAAGGTGAACGCTACCTCGGGAACCTGGGTGATCAGGTTGTCGCTCAAGTCGATGCGCTTG
Organism: Pseudomonas sp. MPR-R2A5; assembly: GCF_058793055.1. Taxonomy (NCBI): domain Bacteria; kingdom Pseudomonadati; phylum Pseudomonadota; class Gammaproteobacteria; order Pseudomonadales; family Pseudomonadaceae; genus Pseudomonas; species Pseudomonas sp. MPR-R2A5. The sequence continues at coordinate 90,906 of NZ_JBXAFK010000009.1, read as the reverse complement.
CGTTCGACGGAGGTCAGCAGGCCTGAGGGGATTTGCGTCAGGTCCGTCTTTTGAAGGTTGAGGTGGGTAAGCCTGGGAGGCAGGGCAAAGTCCGGGAACCGAGCCAGTGGGTTATGACTGAGGTCCAGCTCCTCCAGGTTGGCCAGTGTGGCGAGTGATGCGGCGCTCTCGGCTGACAGCGTGAGGCGGCAGTGGGGCAGGCGCAATGACGAGAGTTGTGGGAGATCGAACACCGCATCGGGGATATCACTGAGCCCGTAGTGCTCGATAGCCAGATGGTTGAGCGAAGGAAACCCTTTGAAAAACAGTGGCGACTGCAACGGAAACGGCGCCCCCGACCCTTGCAGGCGCAACGACGAAACATGGTTGAACGTGCTGTTGAGAGGGGGGAATTCTCCCTCGAAGGGTTGCGAGTTTTCCAGGGTGTAAGTGGGGATGACCTGCAGGCTCTGCTCATCCAATTCGCCCTCCCGACGCCAGCAGGCTTGGAGTGTCTGTTTGAACGCTTGTCGCCGGGTTTGCTCCTCGGGCAGCGTGGTTTGCCTGGCCCATGTGTCGAGCCCGTCGGACAGGTCCGCGTATTCAGTTTCCAATCGTGCCAATTCGATCTGGCCCATTTCCAGATTCCCGGGCAGGCCAAAGATAAAGCGGTTGACTTCATCCACGCTGAAGTCAGGGAACAGCGATTTGACTTGGCGGATATCCACGTCTGAAGCGTCGATCCCCCAATAGATGCCCGTGCGTTGGTAGTAGGTCTTGGCCTGCTCCAGGGTCGCTCGTGACAGCGGGTTGTCGGAGAGGTCGAACGTTTTGGTGGTATCGGCCGGCAGCTCAAACAGCGCGGGCGGCACTTGAGTGATTTGGTTGCTGGAGAGCACCGCCAGTTCCAGCGCCGGTCGGCTGAGCAAGCCGGCAGGCATCGCGGATATGCCCGTGCTGGACAAGTCCAGAAACTGCAGGTCAACCATGTTCTCGACACTGGGAACCCGCTCCAGCGGATTATTGAACAAGTCCAGGGTCCGAAGCGCGTTCATGGCGGTCAGCCTGGCCAGGCTCGCGGGCGTCAGGGTGATGTTGCATTCGCTGAGAATCAAGGTATTGAGGGTGGGCGAGGTGTTGATGGCCAACGGTAGGTCGCCCAACTGAGCGTTGCTGATGCTGAGGTAACGCAGCCTGGGGAAACTGCGCAAAAACCTATCGACGTTCAGGGCCGTTTGATCGCCCTTGAGTTCCAGGTAGGAGATGTGTTCGAAGTTTGCCCGCAAGGCCGGCAGCTCCCCGGAAAGGGGGTAGGGAAGTTTGAGCATCTGGCCGTTACGGGCAGGAGGGGCGAAGTATGCGTCAGCCTCGGTTTCCCGGCGCCAGCCACGTAGCAGCGCCTGTCGGAAAAGGCGGCGATTTTGCCGCGCATCGTTGTGTGCCTGGTGGCTGATATTCACCTCCGCGTCGGCGGAGTACCTGGGGGTGTCGGCTACCCAGGCGGCCAGGTCGAGATCGAGTTGCAGGTATTCCAGGCGTAGCGCGGTCAAGATCGGCATGGCCCCGCCCGGACGTCTGTTGAGGTCCTCGATCAGATCGGCGATTTGTTCGTCGGTGTGGGCGGGAAACAGTTCCCGTGCCATGCCCCGCAGGTCGGGTTGTGCGGCCGGCCCCGCAGGCGCTGGTGGGTAGGCATCCATGCCCAGCAAGCGCAGGTGGGTGCGGCTATCGGCGGGCGGGTGGGCCGGCTGGGCGCCGAGCAGCCTGCGCAAGGGTTGGCGTTCCAAGGCATGCTTGCGCAATGCCTGCTTGAGTGCCGGGCCTTGGCCGATGTGCAGGCCCAGGGCGTCGCGCCTGGCATCCGGGAGGGCCTGGAGGAGTGCGTTGTACAGGTCTGTTTCGCCAGACAGTGGGCCGCGGCTGTCTTGGGGGGTGTATCGCCCTTCGGGGGAACGTACCAGGGTGCGCTTGATCCGTGCCTTCGGTGGGCCGATGGCATCCATGAGGATGCCGGTTTGGTCGTGTATCTCGAGGCGTATTTTTTTTGACCAGCCAGGCAGTCGCTCCAGGGAGTGCAAGGCCAGTCGATGGGTGCCCAGGTCGTCCGTCGAATCCAGATACAGGCCCTCATAGGCATGGTTGACCTGTGCCTCGTCGCGCAGCGCTTGAGCCAGCTGGGTCAAGCGCGCCGGGACGGTACCTTGGTCGACGTCCTTGAGTTCTGTGCTGCTGGCGCTCTCCAGCAGGGCGTCGGCTGCGCTGAGTGGCAGGCCTGGGGTGTTGTCGATCAATGTTTGCTGGCGCGGGTTGCCCGGTTTATCGAGCAGCAGGTAGCGGGTCTCGAACAACTCGCGGCGATGCGATTGGGCCAGTGCGCCCAGTTTTTTCCTGAGTTTGAGCGCCCGATTGGACATGGAGGTGACCGGATCACCGAACGCTTCCCCCAACAAGGTTTTGCGTTGTGGTTCGTCCAGCGCTTCCAGCAAGGTTTTCAGCAGGTCGCCGTTTTTCAATTGGGCTTCATGTACTTGCACCACGCTGGCGTTTTTTTCACCGGGCAGTTCCCAGAGCGTTTTGCCCTGGGTATCGAGGAAGCGCAACGTCTTGGCTTTTGGCCAAAGGCTCAGGTTGGCAAGCAGGTGCAGTTGGGTTTGCGCATCGGCCCGTTTGTAAATCGCTGGGTCATCGCTGTTCATTTGGTCGATGAAGTCCTGCAGCGCCCGGTCGATCTGGAAGCGTTCAAGGGTATCGGTCAGCAGCGGGGGCGGTCGGTGCTGGTTGACGTACATCTTGCGCAAGGCGCCGTCGTCGATGGCGCTGATATGGCGAGCCATGGCCAGTTGCTCATCGTTGAGCCCGGCCGTTTTCGGCCCCTGGCGTGTCATGAGCGTGGCGCTGTCCCAACTCAAGGGGGTATCCAGCTCGCTCAGCCAGGCGCCTTTGCCATTGGTCAGCAGGGGCGGGCGGTAGGCGTTGGTTCGGGTGGGATGTTTCAGGTAGGGCTGTTGGGTCTTCGGATCCGTCAGTACCACGAAGGGTTTGTCCGACAGCAGCAGGATATCTTTACCGTTATGGGGATGCAGCCCTTCTGGGCCGGGGTAAGCGTGGCTGGGCAGTTGGATATCGTGGGCGTAGGGCGCGAGGTTCGGTTTCCAGAGCCGTGCCTTGCCATTGGGCAGCATGACGGGCTTGAGGCGGTTGAAAAACTTCACCGCTTCGGAGGGCAGCAAGGCGCGTAGGGCGCCGGCGGCCATGGGCGCGCCGGCGATGAACAAGCCCAGTTCCACGCCTTGCTCCACGAACGATAACAAGTGCCCGAATGCCTCGGTCACGTCGCCCACCGCCCAGTCGATGATCCATTCAAAGGCGTCGTCGAGCATTTGATAGGCGCTGTAGCCGAGCATCAGCAGGCCCACGGGAGGGACGAATGGGGCGACGATGAACGCTGCGATTTGCAGGATCGCCGACGCGACTTTTTGCACGATGGCCCAGCGCTCCCAGCGTACTTTCTGATCGACGCTTGCCGTGGACACGGCCATGGCGCGGGCATCGTTGAACACCTTGCTGAGCGTTGCCTGGAACAGGTGGCTGAACAGGTCCCCGCTGATGCCGCTGGCGCGGAACGCCAGGTGTGGATGGTCGATGGGGGTCTCACGCCAGGACGGCAGCGGGTCGCCGTGGGTGTGCGGGTGCCAGGTGACCTTGGAGAGCCGGCGGTTGAGGTCGGCGAAGAAGGGGCCGCGCTCTTCGTGATTGACGAAGCGGCTGAAGAACTGTTGGTACTCGGCGTTGCGCAGGTGGTTGCCCAATGCGCTCATGAAGTCGGCGAGTGTGGGGTACTGTTTGAGCGGTGCGTAGGGGTCGTCCGGGATATAGGCAATCACACCTACCGGGTGACGACTGCCAATGTTTTCGGCAAACAGCACGATGCCGGTCAGCGTGGTCGACATGATGCTCAGGCTGTAGCACAGCAGCGGGTAGCAGGTGCTGTGGCTGTCGTCGGTGTTGAGCAGGCGTTGCAAGCGTATGAAGGACTGATCGTCAGGCAGATCGCCTTTCATCCGGGCCATCTGCAACGCGACGCTCAAGTCCGCCACCTGGCTTTGCTTGAGCTTCAATCGCAGGCGGGTTGCGGCCACCGGGTTTTTGAAATCAAAGAATTGTTCAAGGTAGCGCTGGTACTGGGCGCCGATGTCCAGTTCCCGGCACAGGGCAGTGAACTGATCGACCGCGATGTGCGCGTCGAGAGAAGGCAGGCTGTCGAATTGACCGGTACGGGTGGGCTGGGTGATGAAACCGGATGACGCTTCGAATACTTCGCCTGCTTCAAAGTTGTGCAGGGCGGCGTCTACCAGTGAAACGGTCCAGGTTCTTGCCGCCCCCGAGCGAACGGGGAACCAGGGGATGGTTTGGGGAATGTACAGGCGCAAGTAGGTGGCGCTGACATCTGGCTCAACGCCAAAGCGTTGCTTGAGGCGCGCTTGGAGCAATGGGGCGGCGAAGTCTTGCGGCGACTTCAGGTTGCCCATGGCCTGATCGACCGCGGTCTTCGCCTTCCAGGCAGCGCTCACCAGGGTTTTGAGGGTGTCATGGGCTTCAGGGGTGGCGGTTTTGTACCACGCGGGGAGGTCCGGCTGGACGTTGCTCAGCGCGGTGCGTCTGGCTGGGGAGAGGTTGGGCAGCCAGTCGGGAACGGCCTGCGTGAGGATGTCCATGTGCGGGTCGCGATAAACCGCCAGGTCCGGAAGTTGGAGGGATGAGGTCGGTTGGGTCATGGGGGGGACGCCTTGGTGTGATGAACAGGCGTGAGAGCAGACCAATTTCGGTGGGCCCATCGGGGGTAGATAGATAACCGGCCGCCCGTTACGTTGCAGCTATCCGGCTTGACCATCTGCCGTTGTGACGCGCCAGCGTTTAAACTGCGCCATTGCGATGCTATTTGTCGCATTGGCGTAAACCCGCGAAAATCGCGGGTTGGCGCTATAAGAAGTTGTCGCTTGGCGACAAGGCCGCACTGAAAACTGTCCTTACAATCCCTGCATCGCCCGCCAGTTCCAGGCAGGCGTTCCTCTTCAGGAGACTCCGATGTCCGTTGAGCAAGCCCCGGTGCAACGTGCCGATTTCGACCAGGTGATGGTGCCCAACTATGCACCTGCTGCCTTCATCCCCGTGCGTGGCAAAGGTTCCCGCGTGTGGGACCAGGCGGGTCGCGAGCTGATCGACTTTGCCGGCGGCATCGCGGTCAACGTATTGGGCCACGCCCACCCGGCGCTGGTCGGTGCCTTGACCGAACAGGCCAACAAGCTGTGGCACGTCTCCAACGTGTTCACCAATGAGCCGGCCCTGCGCCTGGCGCACAAGCTGATCGACGCCACCTTTGCCGAGCGCGTGTTCTTCTGCAACTCCGGCGCCGAAGCCAACGAGGCCGCGTTCAAGCTGGCCCGTCGTGTCGCGTTCGACCGTTTCGGCAGCGAGAAGTACGAGATCATCGCCGCGCTGAACAGCTTCCACGGCCGTACCCTGTTCACCGTGAACGTCGGTGGCCAGTCGAAGTATTCCGACGGCTTCGGGCCGAAGATCACCGGCATCACCCATGTGCCGTTCAATGACCTGGCCGCGCTGAAAGCCGCCGTGTCGGACAAGACCTGCGCCGTGGTGCTGGAGCCGGTGCAAGGCGAGGGCGGCGTGCTGCCGGCCGAGCTGGCCTACCTGCAAGGCGCCCGCGAACTGTGCGACGCCCACGACGCGCTGCTGGTCTTCGACGAAGTGCAGACCGGCATGGGCCGCAGCGGCCACCTGTTCGCCTACCAGCATTACGGTGTGGTGCCGGACATTCTCACCAGTGCCAAGAGCCTGGGCGGCGGTTTCCCGATTGCCGCGATGCTCACCACGGAAGCTTTGGCCAAGCACCTGGTGGTCGGCACCCACGGCACCACCTACGGCGGCAACCCGCTGGCGTGTGCGGTGGCGGGGGCGGTGATCGATGTGATCAACACGCCTGAAGTGCTGGCTGGCGTCAACGCCAAGCACGACCTGTTCAAGGCGCGCCTGGAACAGATCGGCAAGCAGTACGGCATCTTCACCGAAGTGCGCGGCCTCGGCCTGCTGCTGGGTTGCGTGTTGAGCGACGCCTGGAAAGGCAAGGCCAAGGACGTGTTCAACGCGGCCGAGAAAGAAAACCTGATGATCCTGCAAGCCGGCCCCGACGTGGTGCGTTTCGCGCCGAGCCTGGTGGTGGACGAGGCGGACATCAACGAAGGCCTGGATCGCTTCGAACGTGCGGTAAAAACCCTGACCCAAGCCTGATAGCGACACATTTTGCTGGCTGAACCGGGTCAAAAATGTGGGAGGGGGCTTGCCCCCGATAGCGGTGTATCAGTCACTGATGCAACAACTGGAAGACGGCTATCGGGGGCAAGCCCCCTCCCACATTGAAATTTGCCCCACAAGAGGATAGGTGGTGTTCCTGACCTGTCCGGTATTTTTTTTCCTATGAGTTTTCGAGTTAAGGAGTGACACCATGCTGGTGATGCGCCCCGCGCAAATGGCTGATCTGGGCGAGGTACAGCGTCTGGCTGCGGACAGCCCGATTGGTGTCACTTCCTTGCCGGATGATGTCGAACGCCTGAGTGACAAGATCGCGGCCAGCGAAGCGTCTTTCGCGGCCGAGGTCAGTTTCAACGGTGAAGAGAGCTATTTCTTTGTGTTGGAAGACACCGAGACCGGCAAGCTGGCGGGCTGCTCGGCCATCGTCGCTTCGGCCGGCTACTCGGAGCCGTTCTACAGCTTTCGCAACGAAACCTTCGTGCACGCCTCCCGTGAGCTGAAGATTCACAACAAGATCCACGTGCTTTCCCAGTGTCACGACCTCACCGGCAACAGCCTGCTCACCAGCTTCTACGTGGTGCCCGAGCTGGTCGGTTCGCCGTGGTCGGAACTCAATTCCCGTGGCCGCCTGTTGTTCGTTGCCAGCCACCCCGAGCGCTTTGCCGACTCGGTGGTGACCGAGATTGTCGGCTACAGCGATGAGAACGGTGACTCGCCGTTCTGGGATGCGATCGGGCGCAATTTCTTCGACCTCAACTATGCCGCCGCCGAGCGCCTGTGCGGGCTGAAAAGCCGCACTTTCCTCGCCGAGCTGATGCCGCATTACCCGATCTATGTACCGCTGCTGCCGGACGAAGCCCAGGAAGCCATGGGCCAGGTGCACCCGCGGGCGCAGATCACCTTCGACATCCTGATGCGCGAAGGCTTCGAGACCGACCATTACATCGACATCTTCGACGGTGGCCCGACGTTGCACGCACGGGTCTCGGGGATTCGCTCGATCGCCCAGAGCCGTGTGGTGCCGGTGAAGATCGGTGAAATGGTCAAGGGCGTCGGCCGCCAGTACCTGGTGAGCAACGGCCAGTTGCAGGACTACCGCGCGGTGATGCTGGAACTGGATTACGCCCCCGGCAAACCGGTGACCCTGGACTTGGCCGCGGCCGAAGCCCTGGGTGTCGGCGACGGCGCGAGTGTGCGCCTGGTAGCGGTATAAATAGAGTTTCGCGGGTGGCTGCAAAGCGGCCCGTTTGAGGAGATAGCATGATCGTTCGTCCCGTACGCAGCAGCGATTTACCGGCCCTGATTGATCTGGCGCGCAGCACCGGCACCGGCCTGACCACCTTGCCGGCCAACGAAGAGCGCCTGACCCACCGGGTCGGCTGGGCGGAAAAAACCTTTCGTGGCGAAGCCGGGCGCGGCGATGCCGACTACCTGTTCGTGCTGGAAAACGACGAAGGCCGCGTAGTGGGGATTTCCGCCATCGCTGGCGCCGTCGGCCTGCGTGAGCCCTGGTACAACTTCCGTGTGGGCCTGACCGTCAGCGCCTCCCAGGAACTGAATATCTACCGTGAGATCCCGACGCTGTTCCTGGCCAACGACCTCACCGGCAATTCCGAACTGTGCTCGTTGTTCCTGCATGCCGATTACCGCTCTGGCCTCAATGGCCGCATGCTGGCCAAGGCGCGCCTGCTGTTTATCGCTGAATTCCCGCAGCTGTTTGGCAACAAGATCATTGCCGAGATGCGCGGGGTGTCCAACGACGCCGGGCGTTCGCCGTTCTGGGAAAGCCTGGGCCGGCATTTCTTCAAGATGGAATTCAGCCAGGCCGACTACCTCACTGGCGTGGGCAACAAGGCTTTTATCGCCGAGCTGATGCCCAAGTTCCCGCTGTACAGCTGCTTCCTTTCCGAAGACGCGCGCAACGTGATCGGCAAGGTCCACCCGGACACCGAGCCGGCCCTGAGCATGCTCAAGAGCGAAGGCTTCAGCTACCAGGGCTATGTCGACATCTTCGACGCCGGCCCGGCCGTGGAGTGTGAAACCAGCAAGATTCGTGCGGTGCGCGACAGCCAGTCCCTGGTGTTGGCCATTGGCACGCCAGGTGACGACGCCACGCCGTTCCTGATCCATAACCGCAAGCGCGAAGACTGCCGCATCACCGCCGCACCGGCGCGCCTGGCGGCGGGCACCCTGGTGGTGGATCCGTTGACCGCCAAGCGCCTGCAACTGGTAGTGGGTGATCAAGTGCGTGCCGTACCGTTGTCTGCTGCTCGGGAGTCGAAATAATGAATTCGCTGTATATCGCAGGTAGCTGGCTGGCAGGCCAGGGTGAGCTGTTCGAATCGCGCAACCCGGTGACCCAGCAAGTGCTGTGGGCCGGCAATGGCGCCAGCGTCGAACAGGTTGAGTCCGCCGTGCAGGCGGCGCGCCAGGCGTTTCCGGGCTGGGCCCGGCGCCCGCTGGAGGAGCGCATCAGCGTGCTGGAAGCCTTCGCCAATACCCTGAAAAGCCGCGCCGATGAAATCGCCCGCTGCATCGGCGAAGAAACCGGCAAGCCGCTGTGGGAGTCGGCCACCGAAGTCACCAGCATGGCCAACAAGATCGCCATCTCGGTACAAAGCTACCGCGAGCGTACCGGCGAGAAGAGCGGCCCGCTGGGCGACGCCACCGCCGTATTGCGCCACAAGCCCCACGGCGTGGTCGCGGTGTTCGGCCCTTACAACTTCCCGGGTCACTTGCCCAACGGGCATATCGTCCCAGCCCTGCTGGCGGGTAACACCGTATTGTTCAAACCGAGCGAGCTGACCCCCAAAGTCGCCGAGCTGACCGTGCAATGCTGGATCGACGCCGGTTTGCCGGCGGGCGTACTCAACCTGCTGCAAGGCGCGCGGGAAACTGGCATTGCGTTGGCGGCCAACCCAGGCATCGATGGGTTGTTCTTCACCGGCTCCAGCCGCACCGGCAACCATCTGCACCAGCAGTTCTCCGGGCGTCCGGACAAGATCCTGGCCCTGGAAATGGGCGGCAATAACCCGCTGGTGGTGGATGAAGTGGCCGATGTGGACGCAGCGGTCTACACCATTATCCAGTCGGCGTTTATCTCCGCCGGCCAGCGCTGCACCTGTGCCCGTCGCCTGCTGGTGCCCGAAGGCGCCTGGGGCGATGCGTTGCTGGCGCGCCTGGTGGCGGTCAGCGCATCGATCAGCGTCGGTGCCTTCGACCAGCAACCCGCGCCGTTCATGGGTTCGGTGATTTCCCTGGCGGCGGCCAAAGCCTTGATGCAAGCCCAGGAACTGATGTTGGCCAATGGTGCCGTGGCCCTGCTGGAAATGACCCAGCCCCAGGAGCAGGCCGCCTTGTTGACGCCGGGCATCATCGACGTCACCGGGGTGACCGAGCGCGAAGATGAAGAGCTGTTCGGCCCACTGTTGCAGGTGATCCGCTACGCTGATTTCGCCGCGGCGATTGCCGAAGCCAACAACACCCAGTACGGCCTGGCCGCTGGCTTGTTGTCCGATTCCGAAGCGCGTTACCAGCAATTCTGGCTGGAAAGCCGTGCCGGGATCGTCAACTGGAACAAACAGCTGACCGGCGCCGCCAGTACCGCGCCATTTGGTGGGGTAGGGGCGTCGGGCAACCATCGCGCCAGTGCCTATTATGCGGCGGATTATTGTGCGTACCCGGTGGCGTCGCTGGAGACCCCGAGCCTGGTGGTGCCTGCCACGCTAACCCCCGGCATCACACTGATCTGACTGTGGGAGGGAGCTTGCCCCCGATGGCGGTGTGTCTGTCATCTGATTTATCAACTGACAGTCAGCTATCGGAGGCAAGCCTCCTCCCACACTGGATTTGTGGTGTGTTGAAGACTTTTGAAGCCTATAAAAACAGATGTTCGTGGAGCCTCGCCGATGAAATCCTATGAAGTCAATTTTGACGGTCTAGTGGGGCCGACCCATAACTACGGCGGTTTGTCCTACGGCAACGTCGCGTCCCAGAGCAACAGCCAGCAGTCTTCCAACCCCAAGGAAGCCGCGTTGCAGGGCTTGCAGAAGATGAAAGCGCTGATGGACATGGGCTTCGTGCAAGGGGTGCTCGCGCCTCAGGAACGTCCGGACGTGGCCGCCTTGCGCAACCTCGGCTTCAGCGGCAGCGACGCCCAAGTGATCGAGCAGGCGGCCAAGCACGCCATGCCGCTGCTGGTGGCCAGTTGTTCGGCATCGAGCATGTGGGTGGCCAATGCCGCCACCGTCAGCCCGAGCGCCGACACCGCGGATGGCCGCGTGCATTTCACCGCCGCCAACCTCAATTGCAAATACCACCGCAGCATCGAACACCCCACGACCAGCCGCGTGCTGGGGGCGATGTTTGCTGACCAGAAACACTTTGCCCACCACGCGGCACTGCCGGCGGTGGCGCAGTTCGGTGACGAAGGCGCAGCCAACCACACGCGTTTTTGCCACGACTATGGCCAGGCCGGTGTGGAGTTTTTCGTGTACGGCCGCAGCGCGTTCGACAGCCGTTACCCCGCCCCGCAGAAATACCCGGCGCGTCAAACCCTGGAAGCGTCGCAAGCCGTTGCGCGGCTGCACGGTTTGAAAGATGCAGGCGTGGTCTACGCCCAGCAGAACCCAGCCGTGATCGATGCCGGCGTGTTCCACAACGATGTGATCGCGGTGGGCAACGGCGAAGTGCTGTTCTACCACGAGGATGCGTTCCTCAATACCGAGCAGATGCTTGCCGAGTTGCAGGGCAAGTTGGGCCGGTTGGGCGGCAATTTCCAGTCCATCTGCGTGCCGCGCGCCCAGGTCAGTGTCGAGGACGCCGTGCGTTCCTACCTGTTCAACAGCCAACTGCTGAGCCGCGCCGATGGCTCGATGTTGCTGATCGTGCCCGAAGAATGCCGCGCCAACGAGCGCGTATGGCACTACTTGCAAGGCCTGACGGCGTCCGGTGGGTTGATTCGCGAAGTCAAGGTCTTCGACCTCAAGCAAAGCATGCAGAATGGCGGTGGGCCGGCGTGCCTGCGTTTGCGCGTGGCGTTGAACGAAACCGAGCTGGCAGCGGTGAACCCAGGGGTTATCATGACCGCGCCGTTGTACGACACACTGACCCAATGGGTCGACAAGCACTACCGCGACAGCCTGCGCGAAACCGACCTGGCTGACCCGCAATTGCTGCTTGAGTGCCGGACGGCACTGGATGAACTGACGCAAATCCTTAAACTGGGCTCGGTTTATCCTTTCCAGATCAATTAACGCCGTACGGCTGAGAGTTATTTATGAGCACCGACACCCTGCAACTGATCCTTGAAGACACCGACGGCACCCAGCTGGAAACCTCCTGCACCCGCGTCGCCGTGGTCTGGCAGGGTAAGGAAATCTGGATCCAGCACGACGGCCGTGGCCAGCTGCTGATCGGTGTGGATGTGGAAGAAGGCGACTCCGAATACGCCAACCTGCTGATGCGCCCACTGGCTACCAACCTGATGAGCCTGCAACTGGAAATGGAACCGGCCGACGTCGAAGGTGATGATGACGATCACGTCCACGGCCCAGGCTGCAACCACTAAGGAAGCTGCGTATGCTCGCCCTCGGCAAACTGCTTGAACTGACCCTCGCCGGTCGCGAACCGGCGCAAAAAATTCAACTGACTGTCGACGGCGTGCAGATGCGCTGGCTCAGCGAGGGCGCACTCGAAGTACGCCCGCCGCAAGCCCGCGACAACGGCGGCGACCTGCTGCTGTCGTCCGGTATCCATGGCAACGAAACCGCGCCGATCGAATTGCTCGACCGCCTGTTGCATGGCATTGCCCGTGGGCAGATCAAGCCCCGCACCCGTATTCTGTTCCTGTTCGGCAACCCCGAGGCCATGCGTCGCGGTGAACGTTACCTCGAACTGGACGTCAACCGGCTGTTCAACGGCCGTCATGAACAAAACATCGGCCCCGAGGCCATGCGTGCCGCCGAGCTGGAGCAACTGGCCCGCAGCTTTTTCAGCGTGCCTGGCCGTTCGCGCCTGCATTACGACCTGCACACTGCGATTCGCGGCTCGAAGATCGAGCAGTTCGCCCTTTATCCATGGAAGGACGGGCGCCAGCACTCGCGGCGCGAACTGGCCCGCTTGAGCGCTGCCGGCATGCAGGCGGTGCTGCTGCAGAACAAGACCTCGATCACCTTCACTGCCTTTACCTACGAACAACTCGGTGCCGAAGCCTTCACCCTGGAGCTGGGCAAGGCGCGGCCGTTCGGGCAGAACCAGGGCGTCAATGTTTCCCGCCTGGAGCTGCGCCTCAAGCAGATCATCGAAGGCAGCGAGCCTGAGACTGACAGCCTGGACGGCTTGAAACTGTTCGCCGTGTCGCGGGAAGTCATTAAGCACAGCGACGCGTTCCTGCTGCACCTGCCGGCGGACGTGGAAAACTTTTCGGAACTGGAAAAGGGTTATCTGCTGGCCGAAGACGTCGCCAAGACCCGCTGGGTGATCGAGGAGGAGGGTGCACGCATCATCTTCCCCAACCCGAAGGTGAAGAATGGCTTGCGGGCAGGGATATTGATTGTGCCGACCACGGACGTGGGCCTGGCATAGGTCTCAAGGCGTATCCGGATCCAAATGTGGGAGGGGGCAAGCCCCCTCCCACATTTGTTGCTTAGACCGCTAGTGCCCGCGGCTCACTGCGACGGATCGCACGCACCTTGTGCAGGGTGTCGGCGCACGTGCGCGCAGCTTCCTGGCCTTTGTGTACGAAGTGCTCGTAGAAGAACGTGTGGTGCTCACTGCCGGCATGGAAGTGATGCGGGGTCAGGGACACCGAGAACACTGGCACTTCGGTTTCCAGCTGTACCTGCATCAGGCCACTGACCACCGACTGGGCGACGAATTCGTGACGGTAGATGCCGCCATCCACCACCAGCGCGGCGGCGACGATACCGGCGTAACGGCCGGTCTTGGCCAGCAGTTTGGCGTGCAGGGGCATTTCAAAGGCGCCGCCGACTTCGAAGAAGTCGATGTCCGATTCCTGGTAGCCCAGGGCGATCATTTCGGCGAGGAAGCCTTTACGGGACTGGTCGACAATATCCTTGTGCCAGCAGGCCTGGATAAACGCGACGCGCTCGCCGTGGTGGTTTTTGCTTTTGCTGTCGATTGCGGTGGGTTGCATGTTCTGACTCCTGTTTAAGAAAAAAACAGGGCGTTATGAATCGAATGGGATTTAAGGGTACGAACCGCTGAGTCATGCAGGCATGCGGTCAGCGTGCGGCCCTTAGGTGCCAATCCCGTTCTCTCTTCATCCGGACTATGACCGTCGGCCCCGGGATCACACCGGGTCTGCTGACCTTGTCGCCGTCCTGCGTGAGCAGTTCGAGGCGCCAAGCGCTCGCGGGCTATGCACATTGCGCGCAATTACCGCCGGTGGGGAATTGCACCCCGCCCTGAGAACGTTGCCACCAGAACCCTGGCGGCGGAGAGTTTTTAACATGGTTTTTCAAAAACTGCACGATCGCTGTATCGATAACCTATATCGGTTTGTTTGGTTGGTATTCGATTGAATGCGAGTGGGGCTTGATATTCCGTGGCTTTGCCCGCAGTAATCACTCACAAAGGGACTTATCCAATCCGCCAGAGGCCTGTTTCATGACCGTGATTGACCTGCGCAGCGACACCGTGACCCAACCCACCCCCGGCATGCTCGACGCGATGGCCAGCGCCGTCAGTGGCGATGATGTCTACGGTGAAGACCCCAGCGTCAACCGCCTGGAGGCCGAACTGGCCAAGCGCCTGGGGTTCCCTGCGGCGTTGTTCGTCCCGACCGGCACCATGAGCAACCTGCTGGCGTTGATGGCGCACTGTGAGCGCGGTGAGGAATACATCGTCGGCCAGCAGGCCCACACCTATAAATACGAAGGCGGCGGCGCGGCGGTGCTGGGTTCGATCCAGCCGCAACCGCTGGAAGTCCAGGCGGACGGCTCCCTGGACCTGGACCAGGTGCTGGCCGCGATCAAGCCCGACGATTTCCACTTCGCCCGCACCCGCCTGCTGGCCCTGGAAAACACGATGCAGGGCAAGGTGCTGCCACTGGAATACCTGGCGAAAGCCCGGGCCTTTACCCGTGAACATGGCCTGGCCCTGCACCTGGACGGCGCGCGGCTCTACAACGCAGCGGTCAAGCTGGAGGTGGATGCGCGGGAGATCACGCGGCACTTCGATTCGGTGTCGGTGTGCCTGTCCAAGGGCCTCGGCGCGCCGATTGGCTCGGTGCTGTGTGGTTCCACGGCGCTGATCGCCAAGGCGCGGCGCCTGCGCAAGATGGTCGGCGGTGGCATGCGCCAGGCCGGCTCCCTGGCGGCGGCGGGGCTGTATGCGCTGGACCACCAGGTGCAGCGCCTGGCCGACGATCACGCCAATGCGCAATGGCTGGGGGAGGAGTTGCGCAAGGCCGGTTATACCGTGGAGCCGGTGCAGACCAATATGGTCTACGTACAGATCGGTGAGCGGGCCGAAGCCTTGAAAGCCTTTGCCGCTGAACGCGGGGTCAAATTGAGCGCCGCACCGCGTCTGCGCATGGTCACGCATCTGGATGTCAGCCGGGCGCAAATCGAGCAGGTCGTGCAAACATTCGTCGAGTTTTCGCGCAAATGAGCGTGCAGACCGTCTAATTGACTGTTTCTATCACATAAACACGCTGTACCACCGGCAAAGGGCCGATATAATGCGGCCCTTTGCCGTCGCTCCGTCTGATGATGTTGCGCACTGGCCTTTGGCCGCAGACTCCGTGGAAGAACCTAATGAAAAGCGCAGAAATCCGTGAAGCCTTCCTTCGCTTCTTCGAAGAGCAAGGTCACACCCGTGTCGCCTCCAGCTCCTTGATCCCAGGCAACGACCCCACCCTGCTGTTCACCAACGCGGGGATGAACCAGTTCAAGGACTGCTTCCTGGGCCAGGAAAAACGCGCCTACACCCGTGCCGTCAGCAGCCAGAAGTGCGTGCGCGCCGGTGGTAAGCACAACGACCTGGAAAACGTCGGCTACACCGCCCGTCACCACACTTTTTTCGAAATGCTCGGCAACTTCAGCTTTGGCGATTATTTCAAGCAGGATGCGATCAACTTCGCCTGGACCTTCCTGACCGGCGTACTGAAACTGCCGAAGGAAAAGCTCTGGGTCACCGTCTACGCCAGCGATGACGAGGCTTACGACATCTGGACCAAGCAAGTCGGGGTGCCGCCTGAGCGCATGGTGCGTATCGGCGACAACAAAGGCGCGCCGTACGCCTCCGACAACTTCTGGACCATGGGCGATACCGGCCCGTGCGGTCCTTGCACCGAGATTTTCTACGATCACGGCGCCGATATCTGGGGGGGCCCACCGGGTTCGCCGGAAGAAGACGGTGACCGTTACATCGAAATCTGGAACAACGTGTTCATGCAGTTCAACCGCACCGCCGATGGTGTGTTGCATCCGTTGCCAGCGCCGTCGGTAGATACCGGCATGGGCCTGGAGCGGATCAGTGCGGTGATGCAGCACGTTCATTCCAACTACGAAATCGACCTGTTCCAGAGCCTGCTGGCCGCGGCTGCGAAGGCCATTGGTTGTGCCAATGAAGACCAGGCGTCGTTGAAAGTGGTGGCTGACCACATCCGTTCCTGCGGCTTCCTGATTGCCGACGGCGTGCTGCCGTCCAACGAAGGCCGTGGCTACGTGCTACGCCGTATCATTCGTCGCGCTTGCCGTCACGGCAACAAGTTGGGCGCCAGCGGTAGCTTCTTCTACCAGATCGTCGCGGCCCTGGTTGCCGAGATGGGCGATGCATTCCCGGAACTCAAGCAGAACCAGGCGCACATCGAGCGCGTGCTCAAGGCTGAAGAAGAGCAGTTCGCCAAGACCCTGGAGCAGGGCCTGAAAATCCTCGAGCAAGACCTCGCCGGCCTGCAAGGCAGCGTGGTGCCGGGCGACGTGGTGTTCAAGCTCTATGACACCTACGGCTTCCCGATGGACCTGACCGGCGACATCGCCCGTGAGCGTAACCTGACCCTGGACGAGGCAGGCTTCGAGCGTGAGATGGAGGCCCAGCGTGTGCGCGCGCGTTCCGCCAGCTCGTTCGGCATGGACTACAACAGCCTGGTCAAGGTTGACGTGGCCACCGAATTTACCGGCTACAAGGCCACCAGCGGTGCGGCCAAGGTCGTTGCGCTGTACAAGGACGGCCAGTCGGTCGACGTCTTGAACGAAGGTGACGACGGCGTGGTGGTCCTGGACCGGACGCCGTTCTACGCCGAGTCCGGTGGCCAGATTGGCGACTGCGGTTTCCTCAAGGCGTCCTCCGGTCGTTTTGATGTGCGCGATACCACCAAGACCGGCGGCGCCTTCCTGCACCACGGTGTATTGGCGTCGGGCAGCCTGATCGTCGGTTCGCCAGTGGACGCCCAGGTAGACGCCGATGTGCGTCACGCCACGTCGCTGAACCACTCGGCCACTCACTTGCTGCATGCTGCACTGCGCCAGGTATTGGGCGAGCACGTCCAGCAGAAGGGCTCGTTGGTCGACAGTCAGCGCCTGCGCTTCGACTTCAGCCACTTCGAAGCGATCAAGCCGGAGCAAATCAAGGCCCTGGAAGACATCGTCAACGCCGAAGTGCGCAAGAACACCCCGGTGGAAACCGAAGAGACCGATATCGAGACCGCCAAGGCCAAGGGGGCCATGGCGCTGTTCGGCGAGAAGTATGGCGACAACGTGCGTGTACTGAGCATGGGCGGCAGCTTCTCGGTGGAACTGTGTGGCGGTATCCACGCCAACCGTACGGGCGACATCGGCCTGCTGAAAATCATCAGCGAAGGCGGTGTGGCATCGGGCGTACGTCGTATCGAAGCGGTGACCGGTGCTGCGGCCCTGGCCTATCTCAATGCGGCTGAAGAACAACTCAAGGAAGCGGCTACGCTCGTCAAGGGCAGCCGCGACAATCTGATCGACAAGCTGTCGGCCGTGCTCGAGCGCAACCGCGTGCTGGAGAAACAGCTGGAGCAGTTGCAAGCCAAGGCTGCCAGCGCGGCAGGTGACGATTTGTCTGCTTCCGCCCTGGACGTCAAGGGTGTGAAAGTCCTGGCAGCGCGCCTGGACGGTCAGGATGGCAAGGCGTTGTTGGCCTTGGTCGATCAGTTGAAGAACAAGCTCGGCCGCGCAGTGATCCTGCTCGGCAGTGTCCATGAGGATAAGGTCGTTCTGGTTGCCGGTGTAACCAAGGACCTGACCGGTCAACTCAAGGCCGGTGATTTGATGAAGCAAGCCGCTGCGGCAGTGGGCGGGAAGGGCGGTGGTCGTCCGGACATGGCGCAAGGCGGTGGTGTAGACGCTGGTGCCCTGGACGCGGCCCTGGCCCTGACCGTGCCGTTTGTCGAGGCAGGTATTTAAGGCGCTGGTAACGGGCCCATGGTCTAGTCATGGGCTCGCTCGGTTGCTGGAAGATTGGTTTATTGGGCGCCCCTTTACGGGCTGAGGCGGCTTAGAAATGGCTTTGATCGTACAGAAATTTGGAGGTACCTCGGTCGGTTCTGTCGAAAGAATCGAGCAGGTTGCCGACAAGGTTAAGAAATTCCGCGATGCCGGCGATGACCTGGTGGTGGTGCTGTCCGCCATGAGCGGCGAGACCAATCGCCTGATCGATCTGGCCAAGGCAATCAGTGGCGATCAACAACCACTGCCGCGCGAGCTGGATGTGATCGTGTCCACCGGCGAGCAGGTCACCATTGCGTTGCTGGCCATGGCGCTGAACAAGCGTGGCGTGCCGGCGGTGTCCTACACTGGTAGCCAGGTGCGCATCCTCACCGACAGCGCGCACACCAAGGCGCGTATCCTGCAGATCGACGATCAGAAGATCCGTGCTGATCTGAAGGAAGGGCGTGTCGTGGTTGTCGCCGGTTTCCAGGGCGTTGACGAGCAGGGCAACATCACCACCCTCGGGCGTGGCGGTTCCGATACCACCGGCGTAGCGCTGGCCGCAGCCCTGAAGGCTGACGAATGCCAGATCTACACCGATGTGGATGGCGTCTACACCACCGATCCGCGCGTGGTGTCCGTGGCCCAGCGCCTGGACAAGATCACCTTCGAAGAGATGCTGGAAATGGCCAGCCTCGGTTCCAAGGTGTTGCAGATCCGCGCGGTGGAATTCGCCGGCAAGTACAACGTTCCGCTGCGCGTATTGCACAGCTTCAAAGAGGGTCCGGGCACCCTTATTACTATTGATGAAGAGGAATCCATGGAACAGCCGATCATTTCCGGCATCGCCTTCAATCGCGATGAAGCCAAGCTGACGATCCGTGGCGTGCCAGACACCCCGGGCGTGGCTTTCAAGATCCTCGGGCCTATCAGCGGCGCGAACATTGAAGTCGATATGATCGTGCAGAACGTTTCGCACGATAACACCACCGATTTCACCTTCACCGTACACCGCAACGAGTACGATGCGGCCGAACGTATCCTGCAGAACACCGCGAGCGAGATCGGCGCGCGTGAAGTGGTCGGCGATACCAAGATCGCCAAGGTGTCGATCGTAGGTGTGGGCATGCGTTCCCATGCCGGCGTTGCCAGCCGTATGTTCGAGGCCCTGGCCAAGGAAAGCATCAACATCCAGATGATCTCCACCTCGGAAATCAAAGTCTCGGTGGTGATTGAAGAGAAGTACCTGGAACTGGCTGTACGCGCACTGCATACCGCTTTTGAGCTGGACGCTCCGGCCCGACAGGGCGAGTGATGCAATGCCAGGAAGGCGCGGTTTACCGCGCCTTTCATTTTTTTGTCGGGCCCATGTTCTTTTACCTGTGCTCGACAATACTTAGGCAGGTAGGGCTACGGCCTTTTGGTTGTAGGTCGAATGCCTTTTTTTTGCAGACTGTTGTTCCTGAACTGAAATGCGTGAGGAGAAAGGTATGTTGATTCTGACTCGTCGTTGCGCAGAAAGCCTGATTATTGGTGATGGCGAAATCACCGTGACCGTGCTCGGCGTCAAAGGCAATCAAGTGCGTATCGGGGTTAACGCTCCGAAAGAGGTAGCGGTCCACCGCGAGGAAATCTACCTGCGGATCAAGAAAGAGAAGGACGAAGAACCAAGCCTTTAATTTTTATCGTTTTTTATGTTTGCAAACGGGGATGAACGTGGTTAATATACGCCCCGTGTTGCGGAGAGCTGGCCGAGTGGCCGAAGGCGCTCCCCTGCTAAGGGAGTACACCTCAAAAGGGTGTCGGGGGTTCGAATCCCCCGTTCTCCGCCATTATTTGCTTAGTACGTTGCAATCTGGATTTATCGGTAAGTTGTTGAAATTACTCGAAAAAATCGCTTTACATAGAGATTGAACGGCCTATAATGCGCGGCAACAAATGC